>JBMYUJ010000024.1:20008-39910 GCA_049605255.1 Magnetospiraceae bacterium | reverse complement strand
TGCGTTGGCTTCCGCGCCGGTGGCGCGCAGCCCGGAAATCAGAAAATCATAGGGGGTTTTGGCCTTGCGCCCAAAACTGTTCCAGGGTTCTGGGCGCTCCACCAGGGTTTTATAGAGCGCGGGCAGGGACCCCTCGGTTTCCAGGAAGGTTTTTTCCAGCGCCGCGACAAGGCCAGGGGGCGGATCATCCTCGGAAAAATGCCGGGCGAGTTTGGTGGCAATAAACCGGGCGGTGGCCGGGTGCCGGGCGATATCCCACAGGACGCGCCGGATCAGCTCTGCCTTGTCGCCGGTGTCTGCATAGCGATGGCCGAACAGGGAAAACGGCCCGGGCTCGGCAATGGCGGGTCGAAATTCAAACCGGCCCTCATTCAAGTTCACATTCAGGCCGGTGAGGATGCGGGCGAACTCGATCACGTCCGCCTGTTGATAGCCGCCATCCACGCCCAGGGTATGCAGTTCCAGAATCTCCCGGGCCAAATTCTCGTTCAGCCCGCCTTTGCCCCGGTTATGAGCGGCGTTGGAATTTGGCCCAATGGACTGCACCTGATCCAGGTAGATCAGCATGGCCGGGTGAAACACCACAGCAGTCAGCATTTCCGCAAAATGGCCCATGATGTTGGGCCGCACCGCCTCCGCCTCGAACGGCCCGGCCAGACCGATCACCTTCGGGCGCTTCACACTGACCGTAAAATGATTCGCCCAGAACACGGCCAAACGCTCGTAGAACCCTTGGGGGGAGAGCACTGATTGCACAATCTTCGCGTGGGCATCCCGGGTGTACCAATCTTGAATTTCTTCGCGCACCGACCGGCGCCGGTCTTCCCGGTCGGTCATGGCGTTGGGATCCGCGGCGAACAGCATGCGCAGGTCGCGCAGAAATCTCAGGCGCGGCGCGCTCGTCATTTTGGCAAAAGTTGCGGGTCTCGGGTTACCGCTGGCCAAGCTGCGAAGGAGCGCGTCTGGCCCATCCGGCGGTGTGGCTTCAGAAGGGCGGTATCCGTATCCGAAGCGAATGGCGGCGATATCCCGGGGGCTCGTCATGCGTTGATTTCCTTACGATTCTGGGTCGTTCTGCCCGGTAAAGGGGCCCCTGGCGCGCGGCAGGTCGATGGTGGTCGATAACGGATCAGACACGGTTTCTTCCCTTGAAAACCGAGGGGTTGATTATCAGACTGGACCGGTCGCACATTCAATTCAATCTCTAAAACCGGGAGGCACCTCAGCGATGAAAATCTTAACAGGCGGCTTTTTTGTGGCGGTGATGGCGGTCACGATGCCTGTGGCGCAAGCCCAAAACCAGGGCTTCGAAAGCCAATGGGTCAACCCGGATAGCCAGCAAACCCGCCCAGCGCCGCAAGTCCGCCCCATGGCGCCCAACCGCCCAGTGGTGCAACCGCGGCCCGCACAACGGCGCCCGGCGCAAAAGGCCGATGACCGCATGGCGGTATTTCTCAAGGATTTGGAAGCGTTGTTGAAGGAGGCAGAGGCAAACCGCTCCGCGAGCCCGGCTTTCGTTGAACAGGTGCGCGAACTGATCTACTCCCAGCGGTCACCCTGGCCATTGCTGGTGCTGAAAGAGAATTTCGGCGATGGCGATTTCCAGCGCGATCCCACGTGGCGCGTGGCCCAAGGAGCCTATCAGATCACCCCACAAAAGACCTTGCGCAGCCATGTGGTGGACGATGGATCAGGGCAGAAGCCCCGCAACGTAGACGTGGCGGAACGGATCGCGGAAACAGCGTTGCAAGAATCCCTCAGCACAAATATGGGTTTTCCCCGGCAGGATGCGGTAATCTATACGGAAGCGCCGCTTTCCAACGCCTTTTCCTTCAGCCTGGTGATGGCCACGCACCGGCAGTTCGGCGCCTTTGAGTTTGGCGTCTACCAAAGTGGTTCCGGTGATGGCGGCTATCGTGTGGTTTATAATGGCGAGCGGCGGCTGCAGTTGCTGCGCGTCGGGCGCAACGGCGCCAAGGTCCTGGGCCGTTCGGCGCAGCCCATTTCTTTCCAGGTCAACAAGAATCAGGGCTTGCGCCTTAATCGCTTTACCAATGGCAAGATGGTGGTGACCGTGAACGGTCGGGATGTCATCACAGTCAATGATAAAGCCTTCAAGCAGCCGTTTAGTGGGGTGGTTTTGGCGAACCGGGGCGGTGATCATTCCGTGGTGCGGCTCACCGTGCGGGGGTTGCGCAAATAGGCTCGTTTACCCCAACCGTGCGATAAAGAACCCGGCGACCACGGCGGTCCCGATCACCCCCGCCACGTTGGGGCCCATGGCATGCATCAGCAGGAAGTTGCTGGGGTCGGCGCGGGAGCCTTCCACCTGGGAGACCCGTGCCGCCATGGGCACCGCCGATACCCCCGCCGATCCGATCAACGGGTTGATGGGGTTGTCTTTGGAAAACAGGTTCATCACTTTCGCCATCAGCACGCCGCAGGCGGTGGCGATACCGAAGGCGATCACGCCGAGGCCTAAAATCTTCAACGTATCGGGGGTGAGGAACCGCTCCCCAGTCATGGTGATGCCGACAGAGGTCCCCAGGAAGATGGTCACCGCGTTGATAATTTCGTTCTGCGCCGCCTTCGACAAGCGCTCCGTCACTCCGCATTCGCGGAGGAAATTGCCGAGCATCAACATGCCGATCAACGCCGAGGCGGCGGGCACCAACAGAATACACACGATGGCGACCATCAACGCGAAGATGAGCTTTTCCAAGCGTGACACTTTGCGCAGCGATTGCATGCGGATTTTACGCTCTTTCTCCGTGGTCAGCGCCCGCATGATCGGCGGTTGCAGCAGGGGCACCAGAGCCATATAGCTGTAGGCGGCGACCGCAATGGGGGCCAGCAGCTCTGGCGCCAATTTATTGGACAGGAAGATCGACGTGGGGCCATCCGCCCCGCCGATAATGCCGATGGCGGCGGCTTGTTCACCGCTAAAGCCAATAGCCGTGGCGCCGAGGAAGGTGGCAAAAACGCCGAACTGCGCTGCCGCGCCCAGCAACAGGGTGCGCGGATTGGCAATCAATGGTCCGAAATCTGTCAGCGCCCCCACCCCGAGGAAGATGATGGGCGGGAATATCTCCAGGTGGACGCCCTGGGAAATGTAGTAGAAAAGACCGCCGGGATGATCGCCGACGGGAATATTGATGATCCCCTCGGTGGGCAGATTGGCAAGCAACGCGCCGAAAGCGATGGGGATCAGCAGCAGCGGTTCGAACTGTTTGTAAACCCCCAGATAGAATAATCCGCCGCAGACCACCCACATGACCAGCATCTTCCAGGTCAGGAGGGGGAAGCCCGTCAGGTTGAACAGCTCAATGACCGTATCCATGCGCGTCAACCGATCGTCAGCAGGGGTTGGCCTTCCTGCACGGAATCTCCTGCCGCCACGGAAATTTTGGTCACGGTGCCGTCTTGTGGCGCGACGACGGCAGAAATCATTTTCATGGCTTCGAGCTTCAGCACCGTCTGCCCGTTGGTCACCGTATCGCCTTCCTTGACCTCCACGCTGTTGACCATGCCCGACAAGGGGGAGACCACATCCCCCGCGCCTGCCGCCACGGGGGCCGGGGCCGGGCTAGGCGCTGCCGCGGGCGCCGCCGAAGGCGCGGGACGGTAGACCGCTGGTGCCGCGGGCATCGGTGCGGCGCCGGTACCTTCGTCCAGGTCTTCGACGGTGACGTCATAGGCAGTGCCGTCAACGGTAATTTTGAAACGCTTCATGGTCTAATCTTCCCGAAATGAGGGGGCTGAAACTTATGATGCAGGGCCGTCGCGGCCCCTTTTGGGACCGCGAATTTCCCAGTCAAACCGAGTCCGGTGGGCGCTGAAATGTTCGAACCGACCTTCTCCGGCCCAGGCGTGCGCCACATGGGCCGGTGCGTCGACACGGACCAAGCGATAGCGGGAGGACATGGCCGCCACCGCCGCGCTAATCGCCGCCACATGGGCGGGGGGAATGCCGGGCGCGATGCTTGGTGCCGGTGCGGCTTCGGGCGCTGCCTTTGGTGCCGGTTTCGGTCTGCGGTCCCGCGCGGTAAACGCAAACCCGATGATGGCGCAAGACGCCCACAAGAAGGCGAGCACCGACATGACCACGCCAAAGCCAGTCAATATGAAAGAAAACTGCTCCATTCCCCTCCTGGCTCCGCTCTGATTACAACGGAATATTGCCGTGTTTCTTCGGCGGTCGGGTTTCCCGCTTGGATAGCAGACTGCGCAAGGCGAGTGAGACTGCCGAGCGCGTTGCCGACGGTTCAATCACATCGTGCACGAACATCTTGCCCGCCGAAAGATAGGGGGAGGCGAACTCCGCCCGATACTCCGCAGCCAGTTCAGCGGCCCGCGCGGCGCGGTCTTCCACCTCGCCCAATTCCCGCCGGTAGAGAACGTTGACGGCGCCCTCCGCACCCATCACGGCGATCTCCGCCGTGGGCCAGGCCAGCACCAGATCCGCGCCCATATCCCGCGAACACATGGCGAGATAGGCGCCGCCATAGGCCTTGCGCATGATCACGGTAATTTTCGGTACCGTGGCGGCACCATAGGCAAACAGCATTTTGGCGCCATGGCGGATAATGCCGCGTCGTTCCTCCTGAACCCCTGGCATGAACCCGGGAACATCGACCAAGGTGACGATGGGAATGTTGTACACATTGCACAGGCGGATGAATTTCGCGGCCTTGTCGGCGGCATCAATATCGATGGTACCCGCTTTGACCATGGGTTGGTTCGCTACATACCCCACCACGATCCCAGAAATTCGGGCGAACGCCACCACGATGTTCTGGGCGAAATCCCGTTGAATTTCCAAAAATACCCCGTCGTCGGAAAGCAGGGAAATCACCTCCCGCACATCGAAGGGGGATTTAGAGTCGTCCGGGATCACCGCATCCACCCGGGGGTCGGGCCCCAGATGCAGCGGTGCCTCCAGATCGTGGGGCGGGTCCATCATATTGTTGGATGGCAGGTAGGACAGCAGCGCACGGGTCAACGCCACCGCATGGGTATCGTCTTCCGCGATGAAATGGATATTGCCGGAAATCGCCGCATGGGCTTCTGCCGATCCGATCTCCTCCATGGTGGTCTGCTGGCCGGTCACCGATTTGATAACTTCGGGGCCGCAGATGAACATGTTGGCGTTATGCCGGGTCATGATGATGAAATCCATCAGGGCGGGGGAATAGGACGCCCCACCCGCACAGGTCCCGGCAATGACTGCGATCTGCGGCACCACGCCCGACAGCATCACGTTTCGATTGAAGACCTGGCCGTAGCCGGAGAGGCTTTCCACCCCTTCCTGAATCCGCGCGCCACCGGAATCGTTGAAGCCGACCACCGGCATGCCCGCGCGCATGGCGTAGTCCATGACCTCGCAAATCTTATTGGAATGGATGCGGCCCAAAGAACCCCCGGCAACGGTGAAATCCTGGGAGAAGGCGGCCACGGGGCGGCCTTCCACAAACCCGGTGCCGGTGATCACGCCATCACCGGGCAGGTCCTTTTTATCCATGCCAAAGAAACGGGTGTCGTGCCGGGCATAGAGGCCGAATTCCTGAAAGGTTTCCGCCGTGAACAGGTTGCCCAGCCGTTCCCGCGCGGTCATCAGACCCTTGGCGTGGCGCTGCTCGGCCTTGTCCTTGCCGCCGCCCTCCAAGGCTTTGCCGCGGCGTGCATTCAGTTCATCGATGAGGGCTTTGGAGATGGGCATGGCGATTTCCGGTCCAGAAGGAAGGAAGTAAAATCGAGGCTAGCACGATCCCCCGAGGCCGGAAAGACCACATTTTGCAAATGCGAATAAACTCCCTATAAGTTTTGCGGATAGATGGGGTTAACCCATTGTACTTACTGTGGAATAAACCGATTTTCCTCAGGCGAATGCTTGCTCTTCTTCTTCCAACAGCACGTCGATCAACGTGTCTTCGGCGGGCTCTTCGGTGTCAAAAGCCTCGGCGAGAGCATCCACGAGTTCCTCTGCGGCGGAGGTTTCCACGGTCGAGTCGTCCGCTTCCGACTCGCTTTCGGCGATGGCAGCTTCATCCCCGTCAGCAGCGATCGACTCGTCGGCGCCGCCGTCGGTTTCCGCATCGAAAACCACTTGATTTTCCGCGGTAATTTCTTCCTCTGCTGGCGCGGGGGTAAGATAGCCAGAGAACAGGGTTTCCCAGTCTGCACCCCGATTCCGAGCGATTAGCGAGACAATTTGGCCAAAGGGCTGTGCGGCCAATTCGCCATACTGGGCGATGGCCTGGCGGGCAAGATGTGCCGGGGACTGGCCAGATTTGCCGGGACGCCCACTTTCCTCCAATACGGATTGCGCTGCCGCGCTGAGATCCAGGTCGACCGCTTCCGTCGTCTCGGAGGCGGTGGAACTTTCGACGGCATTCGGAGATTTATGGTGCCCCTGCCCTGGCTTTGTTACCGAGGCCGCTGCGGCGGCATGGGCGGCGCCGTGGGTCTTCGCCTGTTCGATCATCCGTGTGTCTCCTGTTTTCTACATTTTGAGGGCAACTCCATAATCCATAGAGATGCAAGGGGCATGCCATTTCGCTGTATGCAACGTAGAGGCGATGCGTTATGTTATCTGGTGAAGCGTAGCCGAGAAGAGGTTTACAATTTATGGCCCATGAAGGTGTGGAATCCGTCGAACGGGCATTGAAAATTCTCGATGCCTTTTCCGATGGTGCCCGGGAGCTCACCCTGGCGGACCTCACCCATCGGACCGGATTAGTGAAGAGCACCGTGTTGCGCCTGTGCCGGTCCTTGGAACGCTACGGCTATCTCACCCGCACGGCAGCCCCCAGTTATCGCTTGGGTCCTACCCTCTGGCGATTGGGATCTCTCTACCGGGCGACCTATGATTTAGCCGCCCATGTGCGGCCCGTCCTGGTGTCACTCAGCAATTGGTTCAATGAATCCGCCTCGTTCTTTGTGGAAGATCGCGGCGTTCGTGTGTGTCTGCTGCGGGAACATCCAGCCCGGGAAATCCGCCATAATATTGAAGAAGGAGCGCGCTTACCCTTGGAGGCAGGGGCGGCGGGCCATGTGTTGCGGGCCTATTCCCAGCAGGATGAAAAGCTCCTGCAACGGTTGCGAATGCGCGGCTATATCGTTTCCATGGGGGAACGGGACCCGGATATTGCCGCCGTTGCCGTGCCCGTGGTCACGCGGGAGGGCGCGGCTGTCGGGGCGCTTTGCCTTTCTGGGTTGATCACTCATTTCGATGAAGCCTTTCAGGCTGCCTGTGCCGAGGCCTTGATCGCCGCTGCGGGCCGCTTGTCCCTCAAGATCGGATAGGCTCTTGAGGCGCCCGCTTTAACACCCCAAATATCGCCATAATCAGCAGCGATGGTTTGGACTCATGAAGCGGATTTTCAAACGCATGTCGATCTTTGCGCTTGGGGTGTTGTTCTTGCTGTTTGGCGGACCCGCCCTGGCAATATTGCTTGGTGATGTGCATCTGGGCGGCAGTTGGCGCACGGCGTCCCATGCGCCCACCGGAATCGCCCCCGATCCCACAACAACGCCCGAGGCGGTTCTGCAGGTGTATGGTGCGCGGACCTACGGCATACGTGGCGCCTTGGGCGTGCATACCTGGATTGCTGTCAAGCCGCGCAATGCGTCCCATTTCACCGTCTATGAGGTGATCGGCTGGCGACATTATCACGGTCAGCCGGTGGTTTCCGTCTCGTCCCGCGCCCCCGATGGGCGTTGGTTTAATTCAGAGCCTGAAGTTTATCTGGATATGCGTGGGCCCGAGGTGGACGCGGTGATCGACAAGGTAATCGATGCGGTGGAACGCTACCCCTACGCCAACGACTATCAGGTCTGGCCCGGCCCCAACAGCAACACCTTTACCGCTTTTGTGGCGCGGGAAGTGCCGGAAATGCAGCTCGACCTGCCGCCCACCGCGGTGGGAAAGGATTTCCTACCCGGCGGCGCCTTGGTTGGCGAAACTCCCTCCGGTACGGGGTATCAAATTTCATTGCTCGGATTGGCAGGCATCATGTTGGCGGTGGAAGAAGGGCTGGAGGTGAATATCCTCGGCCTCACCTACGGCATCGATCCTTTTGACTTCGCCCTCAAACTTCCCGGACTCGGCCGCATCGGCGGCGGCCCCTAAACAACATTTACGCTCCCTTAAGGTGGTCGATCTGGCGGCGGTCGCGCTTGGTGGGGCGTCCGGCGCCGGGATCGCGGCGGGGCGGATCGGCTTTGATGTCCGGTTCCGTTTTCGGGCGCGGTTGCGGCGGGTCGAGATCGTCATAGAGCGCCTGGGCCTCGGGGGCGGGGCCCCGGCGGGTTCCCAAGGCCACCACGCGAATAATGCGCACATGGGGGCCGAGGGGAAAGGTCAGCACATCGCCTTCGCGCACCAGGGCATGGGCCTTGCTGAGGTGATCGCCATTCAGACGCAGTTTGCCCGCCGCACAGAACTTGCTGGCCAAAGTACGGCTCTTGAAAAACCGGGCATGCCACAGCCATTTATCGAGGCGCAGCGACGGGGGCGTCATCGGTTGTTCATCATCTCGCGCAGGCCCGCGAAGGGGGAATCCGGGTTGGGCTTACTGGGTTTTGCGGGCCGTTTGCGTTTTTGTGCGGGGGCATTTTTGGGACGTTCCGCCTGTTTAACCGGTTTCTTCCGCTGGCGGGCAAAGGCGCGCGGAGCGTTGGTTTCCGCGTCCAGCACCACCTTGTAGCCCAGCGCACGGAGTGCCGCACCCAGTTGCGGGGCCCCACAGCCAACCAAATTCATCATGGCGGGGGTCAGGTCCGCCGCGCCCTTTTTGGTGGCCTCCCAAGCCATCTCGGTCACCCGCTCCAAGATTTCCAGCCGGATCGCCAGGCCCCCGATGGGCCGGTAGCCGATGGCTTCCAGGAAGGCCGGATCATCCGCTGCAGTCAGAGGCACCGACGACCGCCCATCCTTGGGCGGCAAGGGGACGGGCGAAACACCTCGATGGGTACACCAGAGCACAGCACGCAGCCGGGCGGAGGCAGGCCGCAACAGATGCGGCATGAAGACACTGTCGCGCGCGATGCGCACGCCCTGCGCCCGCAACGCGCGTCGGTCATCCCGGCTAAGGGCGTCAATCTGCGCGGTGAGGCCCGCGCGCGGCAGGGATCCGAGCGCCTCGCCCAATTGGAAGGCGATGCCCTTTGCCGCACCGCTTAAGGGGGCGTCGCGGAGGTCGAACAAGGGGCTGAGTTCCCGGCGCAGATACTGGTCGGTCCAGGTCGCCAGGAAAGCCTGGATACGATCCCGATCCGCCGGGGAGAGCAGATCGGAGGACAGCGCGTCAACAGCGGGGCGCAGCACTTCCGGCCCCGCGATAAGACGGGCCACGGGGGCATCGCGCCAGAGAATCCATCCCTGGCCATCCAGGGTGAGGGCGGCAGGGTTCGTTTCCGCTTCCAAAGCTTCCAGACGACTGTTGATTTCACTGCGCAGGGCCTTGCGGGCCGCGCCGGAAACAGCCCGCGCCGCGTTCCGGGTTTCCGCCGAGTCCGCTGCGAACCGAAACCCGTGCAAATGCCCGACAAAATGCCCTTCGACGGAAACTTCTCCCGTATCGTCCACCTCGGCCTCCAATCCATCCCCGGCGCGCAACCGGCGCATCAGCACCGATGTGCGTTGATCCACAAATCGCTTGGTTAAACGCTCATGCAGGGCGTCCGATAGTTTATCCTCGATGGCCCGGGCGCGCGCCTGCCAATGGCCCGGATCCCGCAACCAATCCCCTCGATAGGCGATATAGGTCCAGGTCCGGATATGGGCGAGCCGCTGCACCAGGGTATCGATGTCCCCGTCATAGCGGTCGATTCGGTTCACCTGCCCGGTCACCCAATCCTCGGGCAACAGGCCCCCCGGCGCCATCAAATGGCGATACAGGCGGCTCAATAGCTGTAAATGCGATTCTCCCATGGCCTTACGGAAATCCGGGACTCGGCAGACCTCCCACAGCAATCGGACCGCGTCGGTGCCCTTGGCCATGGCCAGGATTTCCGGTTCGTTCCACAGGGCGACCAGGGCACGATGATCGTCGGCCATACGTGTGCGGAGGAGGCCCGGCTTTTCTGGCTGCCGATCCAGCCGGGCCAGCAGCGCCTCCACCGAAACAAAGGAAAGATCCGGATTCCGCCAGTTGACGGTGCGCAGGTTCTGGAACTGATGCTGTTCCAGCCGGTCGATCATGTCCGCCTCCATGGCGGGGGCGTCCGCCGTGGTGCCGAAGGTACCGTCATTCATGTGGCGCCCCGCCCGCCCGGCGATTTGCCCCAGTTCCGCCGCCGTCAACCCGCGGGAATGCCGCCCATCGAATTTGCGTAAGGAGGCAAAGGCCACATGGTCGATATCCATGTTCAGACCCATGCCAATGGCATCTGTCGCCACCAGATAATCCACCTCGCCCGCTTGGTACATGCCCACTTGGGCATTGCGCGTACGGGGGCTGAGCGCGCCCAGCACCACGGCGGCGCCGCCCCGTTGGCGACGGATCAGTTCCGCCAGCGCATAAACATCGGCGGCGGAAAACGCCACCACCGCGCTGCGCCGGGGCAGGCGGGTCACCTTGGCGGCCCCCGCATAGCGCAGATTTGAAAACCGGGGCCGGGTATCGATCACCGCGTCCGGTACCAATTGGCGGATCAGGGGGGCGATGGTGCCTGCGCCCATAACCATGGTTTCTTCCGTGCCTCGGGCCCGCAACAGTCGGTCGGTGAACACATGGCCCCGGTCCGGATCGGCGCAGAGCTGAATTTCATCCACCGCAAGGAAGGCGGCTTGCCGGTCCACCGGCATGGATTCCACCGTGCAGAGGAAATAGCGGGCGCGGGGCGGAAGGATCTTCTCTTCCCCGGTGATCAGGGCCACCGCGTCCGCGCCCTTCGCAGCGACCACCCGGTCGTAATTTTCGCGCGCCAGCAGGCGCAACGGAAAGCCGATGATGCCGCTGTGATGGGCCATCATGCGTTCCAGCGCGCGATGGGTCTTCCCCGTATTGGTGGGGCCGAGGACGGCAGTGATGGGGTGATCAGGAGGCATCGGTTTGACCCGGGCGCAGGGGAACGAAAGCGACCGGAAGAACATCGCGGATTTCAATCGTCCCGTCGAGGGATTTGGTCAGGCAGCGCAAACTCTGCCCCGGGTTCCCCGCGCCAACGGGAAGCACCATCTTGCCCCCCGGGGCAAGTTGGTCGATCAGAGCGGGGGGAATGAATTCCGGCGCGGCGGTGACGATGATCCCATCAAACGGTGCCTCTGCCGGCCAGCCGTCGAACCCATCGCCATGGCGGCAGGTCACGTTTTCCAGGCCAAGCAGGGCAAAGCGGTCTTGCGCATCCTGAAGAAGGCCCGCAATACGCTCAACGGTCCAGACCCGCCCGGCGACAGAGGCCAGTACCGCGGTTTGATAGCCGCAGCCGGTGCCGATCTCCAATACCCGCGCGCTGTCATCAAGAGCCAACAGCTCTGTCATCAGGGCGACAATATAAGGCTGGGAAATGGTTTGTCCGCGCCCGATGGGCAGGGGGCGGTTCTCGTAGGCGATCGATTGTTGATGGGCGCCGACGAACAGATGCCGTGGTACGGCGCTCATAGCCTCCCGCACCGCAGGCGACAGGGTGACGCACCCTGTCAGCCGCGCGGTTTGGCGGATTTCCGCCTCGATCTCGGCGAGCAACACCCGCCGTCGCACCGAAGATTCGGCAGCATTCATGATCCCAACGTGAGGATAGAGATTGCTGGGATCAAGAATCCCTTTTGGCAAGGCTGAATTATTCTGCCGCCGCCCGCCGGACCCGCTGCGCGCGCCGGTTGCGGTCATTGAACTCCTTTATCTGCCGTTGCAAGGCCTCGAAGGCGTTGCGCAGTGCTATGTAAACATCTGCATCGGCATGGTTGCCCTTTTCCGATTTCACGATGAATTCGTGCCCCGGAACGGCCATATCGATGCGCACGTCAAAAAGGTCGCCTTGGCTATGGGCATGGTGCGGACGTTCGACCACCACCCGGCAACTGGTTATTTGATCATAGAGTTTTTCGAGTTTTTGAAATTTTTCCCGGATACGGTCTTCCAGGGAACTTGAATGGTCCACATTGTGGAAGGTGACTTGTAAGGGAACCTGCATGAGCGCCCTCTTTCATTTGTGTTTACAGTGAAGCCCAGAGATATGGGCGGCGCCGAGGGACGACGCCAAGACCCTATAATTTTAACCAGAAAACCCCCTTTGCCTCAAGCAGAACTGGTACCCCTCGGATCGACAAGGGGGGTTGAACCGGCGCGCGAATCTCCGCATATCAGCGGCGCGAATGCTTTTCGGACCACCGGCACAGAAGAGGGAGGAAAACCGGCCCCATGACCACCGAGACCCTGAATTTCCAGGCTGAAGTCAGCCGCCTTTTGGATATCGTCGCCCATTCCCTGTATAGCCACCGGGAAATTTTCCTGCGTGAGCTGATCTCCAACGCGTCGGACGCCTGCGACAAGCTGCGCTATCAGGCGCTGACCCAGGCCGATCTGATGGCGGGGGACCCGGACTTTCGAATCTCCCTCGCGGCAGATGCGGACGCCAAGACCCTAACCATCGCCGATAACGGCATTGGCATGAACCGGGAAGACCTGATCGAAAACCTGGGCACCATTGCCCGGTCCGGCACGGAAAATTTCGTCAAGGCGCTGGAGGCGGAAAACAAGGATGGGGTCAATCTGATTGGCCGGTTCGGCGTCGGGTTTTATTCCGCGTTCATGGTGGCGGATACGGTCACGGTCAACGCCCGCAAGGCGGGGGAAACGGCCGGCTGGTCCTGGACCTCGGATGGCAAAGGCGCTTTCACCATCGAGGAAGTGGGAAAGCCCGGGCGCGGTACGGAAATCATCCTGCATCTGAAAGACGACGCCCTGGAATTCGCCGAAATGCACCGGTTGGAGCATATCGTGCGGACCTATTCAGACCATATCGCGGTGCCCATTGTCACCACAGAAGCGCCTGAGGAAGAGGGGGCAGAACCGGAATCCCGGACCCTGAACACCGCCTCGGCCCTGTGGACCCGGGAAAAGAAGGATATCACCGAGGAACAATATACAGAGTTCTACCATCATGTGGGCCATGCCTTCGATGAGCCCTGGCTGACCTTGCACAACAAAAACGAAGGCGTGGTGACCTATACCAACCTTTTGTTCATCCCCACCAACCGCCCGTTCGACCTGTTCCACCCGGATCGCAAAACCAATGCGAAGCTGTATGTGAAGCGGGTGTTCATCACCGATGATTGCGAAGACCTGCTGCCCAGCTATCTGCGCTTTGTGAAAGGCATCGTGGATGCGGAAGACCTGACCCTGAATATCAGTCGGGAAACCCTGCAGAACAGCCCCGTATTGGCGAAGATCAAACGGGGCCTGACCAAGCGCATCCTGGGTGAGTTGAAAAAGAAATCGGAGAAGGATCCGGAGGCCTATGCGACCTTTTGGGAGGCCTTCGGCGCGGTGATCAAAGAGGGCCTGTACGAGGACTTCGACAACCGGGAGGCATTGCTGCCCCTGTTCCGGGCCCATAGCACGGAGGCCACCGGCCTGACCACCCTCACGGACTATGCATCCCGCATGAAAGAGGGGCAAGAAGCGATTTATTATATCGTTGGTGATGCCCTCGAAACCTTGCGCAAAAGTCCGCAAATCGAAGGGTTTAAGGCGAAGGGCGTGGAGGTTCTGCTGCTCACCGATCCGGTGGATGAGTTTTGGGTCTCCACGGTCGGTGAGGTAGATGGCAAGCGCCTGATGTCCGTCACCCGGGGCGGCGCCGATCTGGATAAGATCAATGCCGGTACTGAGACCGAAACGGAACCCAAGGAGCCGGAAGCGGTGGCCGATGCGGATGCGCTGGTCGCCGCCTTGAAACTGGCGTTGGGCGAAGCGGTCAAGGATGTGCGCCGGTCGGCCCGGTTGACCGACAGCGCGGTCTGTCTGGTGGCCGATGAAGGCGATATGGATATCCACCTGCAGCGGATGCTCAAGGCCCATGGCCAGTTGGATAAGGCGCAGCCCCGGGTCTTGGAATTCAATCCGAAGCACCCGCTGATCAAGCGGCTTGCCAGCCTCGCCGAAAGCGATGGCAGCGGCGAGGCCATGGCCGACGCGGCGCATCTGTTGTTGGATCAGGCCCGGATCATCGAAGGCGAAGTGCCCGCCGATCCGGTTGGTTTTGCCAGCCGCCTGTCCCGCGTTATGGAACGGGGGTTTTAAAGGGGCCTGTGGGCTCTCCCTTGTGGGAGCGATGATGTCGCTGATATAGTCCCCGGATCGTCCTGGACTCGTTATGTGTTCTTTCCAGGGCGGTCCGGGACTTTTACCCATGGCATTGCAACAAACCTTGCGGGGCATCCTGTGGATGTTCGTGTATGCCGCCGTGATTTCGGTGATGCATGCGACCGTGCGCCTGGTGGGCGAGGGGATGCATCCATTTGAGGTGGCATTTTTCCGCAATCTGTTTGGCTTGGTGCCGTTAATCCCCTGGTTCATCAAATATGGCAGCGGACCGTTAAAAACGGGCCGGATCGGTTTGCTCGCCGTGCGCGGTGCCATGAACACGGTTTGCATGTTGGCGTTCTTCTCCGCTATGACCATCGGGCCGTTGGTGGATGCGGTGGCGCTGTCGTTTACCGCGCCGATCTTCGCCACCTTCATGGCCATGTTCATTTTCGCCGACAAGGTGGGCCCCCGGCGCTGGATCGCCATCGGTTTCGCCTTCGCTGGAGTTATGGTGATCCTGCGGCCCGGATTTGTGGAGATCGGGGTCGGGCAGACCCTGGCCCTGGCCGCCTCGGTGGGCTGGGCATTGTGCCTGGTCATGGTGCGGGATTTGGGCCGCACGGAATCCGCCGTTACCATCACCGCCTATATGTCGATCATGATGGCACCCTTGTCTTTGCCCTTCGCCATCTGGGTTTGGCAATGGCCCAGCGCCGAACAATGGGGCTGGCTGGTGTTGGTGGGCATTGCCGGGGGCTTGGGCCAGTTCGCCATGTCGCAGGCGTTTCGCTTGGCGCCGAACCATGTGTTGGCGCCGGTGGATTTCACCCGGTTGCTGTTTGTGTCCGCCCTTGCTTATTTGATCTTCGGCGATGTGCCCGATGAAATGGTAGTGATCGGCGGTGCCATGATTTTGGGCGCCACGGCCTTCATCACCTACCGGGAATATCAGACCCGCCGGAAAGCGTGACGCAGGGGTTATGCCACCTCGTCTTCCACGATGATCCAGGGTTCATCCCGCCCGGCCGTCGCCCAATCGATGAAAGCGGGGAGGGAGAGCACCGCTTCTTGATATTCCGCGCAGAGGGGCGTTAGCGTCACATCATAGGTGCGCAGGCGGGAGGCCACCGGCGCGAACATGGCATCGGCCGCCCCAAACGCGCCAAACAGAAACGCCCCATCGGCGCCAAAGGTCTGTCGGCAATGGGTCCACAGGGCCTGCACCCGGTCGATATCCTTGGCGGTTTCGGGCGTCATGCCCCGGCCCGGCAGGGATTTACGGATATTCATGGGCATTGTATTGCGCAGGCTGGTGAACCCCGCATGCATCTCGGCGGCCACGGCACGGGCGGTGGCGCGGGCGAGGGGGTCTGTGGGCCACAAGTTTGCCTCCGGGAACTTCTCCGCCAGATATTCCAGGATCGCCAGGGATTCCCATATCTTCACCCCGTCGTCGAGCAAGATTGGCACCCGTCCGGCGCCGCTGATGGCGGTGATCTCCGCTTTCCAGTCAAACCCGGGCGCACTTTCCAGCAGCGGTATAAGTTTCTCCTCGAAGGGGATGCCCGCCACCCGCATGGCCAGCCAGGGGCGCAGGGACCAGGAGGAATAATTTTTGTTGCCGATAACCAGGGTGCGGTTGGTCATGTGATTCTTTCCATCGTTATTTTCCTTTGGCGGTTCCTTCGCGCCGGGGGTCGGCGGCGCCGGTTAAGGCGCCGTCCGCGCCAATCAGGATCGCGTGTAGGCCGCTGTTCAGGTTGGTGATTTTGACCTTGTGCCCCTGGGCTTGCAACCCATCTGAAAGTGCAGCGGCGTCGGTCCCTTCTTCCAGGTCGGTGGTGCCGTTGCGATTGACCACATGGCCGCGGGCGAGGGCCTGATCCAGTGGCAGATTCCAATCCAGAACAGCGATGATCGCTCGGGCAACATAGTTGATGATCCGCGATCCGCCGGGCGAACCGATCAACAGCACGGGCGTGCCGTCCTTCAGCACCACCGTCGGCGCCATGGAGCTGCGGGGGCGTTTGCCCGCTTCCACCCGGTTGGCCACGGGCTTGCCATCTTGCTCGGGGGTAAAGGAAAAATCCGTGAGCTCGTTATTGAGCAAAAAGCCATGGGTCATGACACGGGAGCCAAAACCGGTCTCGATGGTGGTGGTGAAGGAGACCATATTCCCCGCCCCATCCACGATCACCATATGGCTGGTGCCGGGGCGGTCTGGGGTTTGATCCGGGGCGAGGCGGCCTTCCTTAACCGGCGGCGGGGTGCCCGCTAAGGCTTTCTCAGTCACCGCATCGGGGCGGATCAGTTTGGCGCGCGCCGCCATATAGGTGGGGTCCAAGAGCCCGCGCGTTGGGACACCGACATAATCCGAGTCGGCCATGTAAAGGCCACGATCCGCATAGGCAAGTTTCGCCGCCTCGATGAACAGATGCTCGCTTTCCAGCCCCGGTCCCATGTCGGGGAGGGGGAAGGGCGCCAGCAGCATCAGGATTTGCCCCACCGTGAGCCCGCCAGAGCTGGGCGGCCCCATGCCGCAGACCTCATAGGCGCGATAGGGCGCGCAAACCGGCGCCCGTTCGATGACCCGATAGCCCGCCAAATCCTCTAGCGTCAGGAGGCCGGGGTTCACGTATGTTTTGACAGCCGCCACCAAATCCCGGGCGATGGGTCCCTTATAGAACGGCGCGCTGCCCTCGGCGGCGAGGGTCTTCAAGGTTGCGGCGAAGGCGGGGTTTCTCAGGATCGTTCCCGCGGCTTTCGGGCTGCCATCGGCTTCGAAGAAATAGGCCTTGGTGGCGGGGAACAGGTTCAGCTTGCGGTCTTGCGCCGCCGCGATGGACTCCGCCAGCCGGGCGGAAATGGGGAAGCCTTTTTCCGCGAGGGCAATGGTGGGGGCAAACAGCCGGGACCACGCCAGCTTGCCATGGCGCTGGTGGATCTCCTCCAACAATTTCAACGTACCGGGTACGCCGACGCTGCGCCCGCCGACCACGGCATCCCAGAATTTCACTTTATTGTCGGCTTCGTCCAGCCAGAAGGCGGGTGTTGCGGCGGCGGGGGCGGTCTCCCGCCCATCAAAGCTGGTCAGTTTTTGCTGGCTGGCATCCCAATAGAGCAGGAACCCGCCGCCGCCGATACCGGAGCTTTGCGGTTCCACCAGATTGAGCATCAACTGCGCGGCGATGGCCGCATCCGCCGCACTGCCGCCCTCGGCCAGCACATCATATGCCGTCTCCACCGCCAACGGGTTGGCAGCGGCCACCATGAATTCGCGCCCTTTGGCAATATTCGCCGCATGTCGGGCGAAGGTTTCCTCCGGCTGGCCGATCTCCTGGGCAAGCACGGGTCGTGCGACGTTTAGGGTGATGGCGCAGCAGATAAAGAACCAAAACAATCGCATAGGAAAAGCCTCGGCGGAATCGTGAAGGGTAAGAGGATCGGAGGGCTTTCATTATCTCCGTTGGGGGCAGGCTGGCCAAAGATTATCTGTACCCGAAAGGAAAATTCCGTATGCTGCCCGGCGAAACCTTTAGGAGTGCAGCATGGCCGCGACCCCCACTTATCTTTTCGGCAAGGAGACGCCCCCTCCCGCCACCCTCAAGAAGGTCGTGGACGGGGTCCATTGGCTGCGCTTTCCGCTCCCCTTCAAGCTGGATCATATCAACCTGTGGCTGCTGGAAGACGGTGACGGCTGGACCCTGGTGGATACGGGCATGGGCAATGAACAGACCCAAGCCATCTGGGAGGAGATTCTGGAAACCCAATTAGGGGGACGACCGCTCAACCAGATCATCGTCACCCATTTTCATCCCGATCATATGGGCAATGCGGGCTGGTTATCGCGCAAGCTGAGTATTCCGGTCTATTGCGCGCAAGGGGAATGGACTCAGGCAAAATTGCTGTTTGCGGAATCCGATGAGGACATGGCCGTGGTGCAACGTCGGTTTTACACTGCTGCGGGCATGGAGGAGGCCTTCCTGGATTCCGTTACCGAACGCCCGAACCGGTATAAGCCGCGGATCACGGCACCGCCCGCAACGTACCGCCGGTTATTTTCCGGGGATACGATCGAGATCGACGGCAAAGCCTGGCGCATCATCGTCGGTTATGGCCATGCACCCGAGCATCTGTGTTTGTATCGGGAAGAAGATGCCGTGCTGATCTCCGGCGATCAGATCTTGCCGCGCATCACCACCAATGTGAGCATCTGGCCCCATGAACCAGAGTCAGATCCGCTCGCCCTCTATCTCAAGAGCTTGGATTTCTTCGAACCCCTGGCCGAGTCCACCACCGTGCTGCCCAGCCATGACTGGCCATTCACCGGCCTGCATGACCGGCTGGAGGTGCTGCGTCATCATCATGATGAACGGCTGGAAGAGGTTTACGCGGCCTGCGCCGAACCCCATACCGCGAAGGAAGTGCTGAAAATCCTCTTTGACCGGGAATTGGATCAGCACCAGACCTTCTTCGCCATCGGCGAATCCTTGGCCCATCTGCATTATCTGGAAGGGTTGGGCCGCCTGGACCGGAGCACAGACACCAACGGGGTGGTGCGGTTCTTTCAGGCCTGAAAAAGGGCTTAAAAAAGGTAGGGGCCGACTTGGGAAAGCCGACCCCTAAACCTTATTTCCATTTCCAGCGAGAGAGCCATTCCGCAGCGGATTTCTTGGATGCCTGTTTGATCTCCGGGTCCAGGTTCTCGGCAATCCTGAGCCCGTTAAGGGTGGCGTCGATATCGCCGACAGCAGCCGCAATCAGCGCCCAATGATAGGCCTTGCCGATATCCTTCTCCACACCATCACCCCGTTCATACATGAGCACCAGATTGAACTGGCTGCCCAGATGTCCGCGATTTGCGGCGATTTCTATCCAATGGGCCGCCTTCGCCATATCGCGGTCCGTTCCCTTGCCATCCATATAGTAGATGCCCAGGCGAAACTGCGAGCGGAGGTTCCCCTGTTCGGCGGAAGTCTGGAGGAAACCGATGGCCGTTTCGAAATCCTTGGCCTTGGCGGCGGCGGTAAAGTCTTTCTCGATGGGTTCAATGGGCTCCAATTGGACATCTTCGGGGAGCCAATCACGCAGCAGCGCTTTTCCGGCTTCCAGTTGGTCAGGCGTCATGGTGCCGATCAATTGTTCCATGGCACGGGCCCCGCTGGGGCTGCCCCGCGCGGCGACAAGGCCCATCCAAAGATAGGTTTGCACGGGGTCTTTCTCCACGCCACGCCCTTGAAAATAAATCGCCGCCAGTTTTTTCTGGGCTTCCTCATGACCTTGCGAAGCCGCCTTGGTTAGCCAATGGACCGCTTTGCCCATATCCTGGTCTACGCCCGTGCCAGAGCTGTAATAGCCGGCCAGATCATGCTGAAACATGGATTCGCCGTCTTCTGCGGCCTTCTTGGCGATGGCGACGGCGGCAGGCGCATCCCCTTTTTCAAGAGCTTGCCGATAATCGTTCATGGTTTCTAAGAATGCAATTTCTTGATCGTCGAACGCCGCAGATGCGGGCCCCTGCACGCTAATAAAGCAAAGCACAAAAGCGAAAATGCCGATAACAGTTTTAATACCGGATAGCACGTTTACCCCCAATTTGACCTTTTCTGAGTTTCAAAACCTTCCCATGCCGAATATCAGGCATCTT
>JBMYUJ010000024.1:0-19998 GCA_049605255.1 Magnetospiraceae bacterium | reverse complement strand
CATCTTTTAGGCAAGACGCAGTTCAGCGACACGGAGGACCCTAATCAATTGAATTGCTTAGGGAAAGATAAATTCCTAAAAAGGTTGTGTGTATTAACGCCCGGCCTGCGTTGGTCTATATTCAGTTCTACTAATGCGGGAGAGAGTCGCGTTTTCGCATCAGATTTTAGCTATCGCGAAAGCCCAATCAGCCCATAATCATCACGGGTGATGGTCTCGCCAGTAGCATCCTTCGGTTTTTACAAGAGTAACCGGTGAAAGGGTCAGGATGCCGCGGATTTTTTGAGGGCGGCGATCCGATTCAGAGCTTCCTGGCGGGAATCGCACATGTCCGGATCATAGGAATCGGCAAGCGGTTTGTCGTGGGCCGATTGTTCCTCCGGGTCTTTTTCGATGAAATGCAGGGTGCCGAGGGAAAAGTTCACCTTGATCTTCTTGCCGCGATGGGCGAAGGCCACCCAGGCTTCCGGCCAGATACTACATTTCTTGTAATTGACCATGAAGTACCAGCTTCGGCCCTCATGGGCTTCGAGCTGGTTCTCGATGGCATCATAGAAGGCATTCACCGTTGCAGAACTGTTGAAGACAAAATCGCTGAAATCGATTTCCATGATTTCCAGATCTTGATGCAATTGGATCCGGTCGTCATATTCGCTTTTCTGCTCCGGTGGCGGGGGAGGCGCGGCGGATATTTCCGGCTCGTCCCCCGCCTCGTATACCGAGCGCGCCAGTTCATCGATGCTGATCGCCAGCCGATCGCACCCCCGCAACGCGGTTTCCAGAAATTTCTGGCGTTTTTCCGGTTCCAGGTCCGGAAAATCACGCAGAATTTCCAACGCGCCCCGAATGGCGGTAAGGGGGGCGACGAACCCGTCCTCGACCTTGGTATTCAGGGCGAGTGTGGGGGGCGGTAAAGTCGATGAACCCGACACGGACTACGAACTCACTACGGCATGATAAGAATCAGATCGCGAGATATTGCTGACGCAGGTCGGCGTTGTCCAGAACCTCCTGGGAAACGCCGTCAAAGACCACCTGGCCCATATCCAGGATAATCGCCCGATCCGCCAGGTGCAGGGCTGCAATGGCGTTCTGTTCGACGATCACCGTGGTCATGCCCAGGTTCTTAATGGCTTCCAGGGTTTTTTCGATTTCCTGCACGATGACCGGTGCCAGCCCTTCATAGGGTTCGTCCAGCAACAGGAGTTTTACATCCCGCACCAGCGCTCGGCTAATGGCGAGCATCTGCTGTTCGCCGCCAGACAGGGTGATTCCCTCCTGAGTTCGCCGTTCGCCCAGGCGGGGAAACAGCTCGTAAACCCGCTCGATGCTCCAGCCGTGGGGCGGCGCGATTTGCGCCAGCTTCAGGTTTTCTTCCACGGTCAGGCCAGGAATAATGCGCCGGTCCTCCGGGACCAGCGCCAACCCCGCACGGGACGCTTCATGCGCCTTCATTTCGTGCAGGGGTTTGTGGTCGAGCCAGATTTCACCGTGCCGTAGCGCCGGGTCGTCCACCCGGGCCAGGGCGCGCAAGGTCGAGGTTTTCCCCGCCCCGTTGCGCCCGAGCAAGGCCACGATTTCGCCTTCGCGAATATCGAAGCTCACCCCTTGCACGATGTAACTCTCCCCATAATAGGCGTGTACATCCCAACATTGGAAAAACGCCCGTTGGCCCCCCGCCGACATGGTCGGCTTTTTACCAGGGGCCATACCCTCAAACATATCGGTGCCCAGAAGGGTGTCCGAATTGGTTTCTGCGTTCATGATTGCCTCCCCCTTCTTTCGCTTACAGATGCGCCCCGCCCAGGTACGCTTCCTGGACCCGGGGGTTGCCTTTGATGTTTTCCGGCAGGTCTTCCACGATCACCGTGCCCTGCGCCAGAACCGAAATCTTATCCGCCAAAGAAAACACCACATGCATGTCATGCTCGATGACCACCATGGTCACGCCGCGCTTGGCGATGGTTTTCATCAGTTCGATGGTGGTGTTGGTATCGGCCCGCGCCATCCCGGCGGTGGGTTCGTCCAGCAACAGAAGCTTGGGTTCCTGCACCAGGCACATGGCCAGTTCCAGGCGCCGCTTGTCGCCGCGAGAGAGCTGGTTGGCCGTCACGCCCACAAGCTTCTCCATGCCAAGGTCTTCCAAAAGGCCCATGGCTTTGTCGCGAAGGGCCTTTTCCCCCTCGACCGATTTCCAACCGTTGAGCTTAAACGCGCCGTCTCGCCGGGCGAAGGCCGGGATCATCACGTTCTGCAGCAAGGTGAGATCGCCGAAGATTTCTGGCGTCTGGAACACCCGGCTGACGCCCAACTGATTGATTTCGAACGGCGCGATGCCGATCAACGACTGCCCGTCGAAAGTCACCGTGCCGGTATCGGGAATCAACCGCCCGATAAAGCAGTTGAGCAAGGTGGATTTTCCGGCACCGTTGGGCCCGATGATGGCGTGAACCGTGCCCGCTTCCACGTTCAGGTTCACGTTGTTCAAGGCTTTCAGGCCGCCGAAGTTCTTGTTCACATTTTCAACTTTGAGAATGGTCATCTTTCGCGCTCCCCTTAACCGACCTGTTCCGACGCGGGCGTCGACCCGGCATCGTCAGTGTTCTTGGGTGTTCGGTTAAATAACCGGGCGATCCGCCGGAACCCTTCCATCAACCCGCCAGGCAGGAAGATCACGATCAGCATGAACAGCGCGCCCAGGGTCAGGTGCCAACCTTCGCCCACGAACAGGCCGGAAACAGACGCGAAGGCGTGCTGCAGCGGCTCAGGCAGGAAGCTGTAGGCATTCAGCAAGATGGTTTCGTTGAAGGCCGAAAAAATATTCTCGAAATATTTAATGGCACCGGCGCCGATCACGGGGCCGAGCAGGGTGCCCGAACCGCCGAGAATGGTCATCAGCACGACCTCACCGGAAGCAGTCCACTGCATGCGCTCCGCACCGGCCAAGGGGTCGGTGACCGCCATCAGGCCACCGGCAAGACCGGCGAACATGCCCGAGATTACAAACGCCGCCATGGTATAGGGCCGGGTGCTGAACCCGGTGTAGCTCATGCGGTTCTGGTTGGATTTCACCGCCCGCAGCATGAGGCCAAACGGAGAGCGGAAAATACGCATGGAGAGGAAGAAACAGAGGATGAGGATAACGGCGCAGAAATAGAACCCGCCATAGCCAGTCATATCAATGCCAAATAAATCGGAAGAGGGCAGCACGGCGCCGTAATCCCGACCGAAGGCCACATCCAGCACACGCGGATCGTCTTGCGACAGTTGCAGGCCGGTTTCCCCGTTGGTGATCGGGGTCAGCACCGAATAGGCCAGATTATAGCTCATTTGTGCGAAGGCCAGGGTCAGGATGGAGAAGTAAATCCCCGACCGCCGCAAGGAGACGAAACCGATGGCCGCGGAGAACAGGCCCCCCGCCAAGGTCGCCAAGATAATCGCCGGCAGCGGGTTCATGCTTAACAGCTTGAAGGTCCACACCGCCGTGTAAGAGCCGACCCCCAGGAAGGCGGCGTGGCCGAAGGACAGATACCCGGTCAGCCCGAACAGGATGTTAAACCCGATGGCGAAGATGCCGAAGATGCAAAACTTCTGCAACAGGTCGGGATATCCGGCGCCGATCGGCGTAAAGATGATCGGGCCTGCCAACACCACAGCCGAGAAGACGACAAACGTTATAAGGTCTTTTTTGTTCATGGATAGCATTGTTCTGTCCTCCCCCTAGTTTTCCATGACGCCTTTGCGGCCCATCAAACCACGGGGGCGCACAAGGAGAATGACAACGGCAATGAGGTAAATGATGATCTGGTCGATGCCCGGGAGGATGTCCTTGACCTCGTTCATCGACGCAAAGCTCTGGATAATGCCGAGCAGGAAGCCCGCCGCGACAGCGCCCCCGAGGGAACCCATGCCCCCCACTACAACCACAACAAAGCTGAGCACCAGGAAGTCCATGCCCATATGGTAATCAGGGCTTAAGATCGGCGTGTACATCACACCGGCCAGGCCAGCCACAACGGCGGCGATGCCGAACACGGTGGTAAAGCGGCGATCGATGTCGATGCCCAGCAGGCCGACGGTTTCGCGGTCGGCCATGCCCGCACGGACCACCATGCCAAAAGTGGTGAACTGCAGGAAGGCAAACACCGCACCAATGACGATGGCGGAAAAGACGAAATAAATAAGCCGCCACGCCGGATAGACCACACTGCCGATTTCCATGCCGATAACGGCACCGAAATCCACCATGCCTTTCATGGTGTCGGGCGCCGGTTGCGGAATGGGGTTGGCGCCGTAGACCGACTTGATGATCTCTTGCAATACAATGGCGAGCCCGAAGGTCACCAGGATCTGTTCGGCGTGGGTCCGTTTATAAAAGTAACGAATAAGGCCACGTTCCATGGCGATGCCGATGATCAACATGATCGGGATCGCGACAAGGATCGAGACCGGAACGGAATAATCTAAAAGCGTGGTGCCGAATTCGCCGAACCAGGATTCCACATAGGGTTGGCGGATTTCCATCGGCGTTCCCCAGGCTGTCAATTGCGTGGGGTCCAGGGTGACTTTTTCGAGACTTAAAACGGATTTGACTGTAACGGCACAAAATGCGCCCATCATGAAAATCGCGCCGTGAGCAAAATTCACGACGCCCAAGGTGCCAAAAATGATCGTCAGGCCCAGGGCGATTAGGGCGTAGGCACCGCCTTTATCCAGTCCGTTCAAAACTTGCAGCAGAATAGCGTCCATGGTTCCGGCTCTCTTCAGGCAGGAGTTACCACTCTCGTGCCATGGCGGCACGAGAGTGGCATAAAGTTACGAGGAGTGGTTCTTAGGCGCCGTCGTTATACGGGCCGAGTTCGCCGCCCAACAGCTCGGCGGGATATTCCACCTGCGCCCGCGGGGTCACTTCCACGACTTCCAGAAGGTCGAACTTGGAGCTCGGGTTTTCTTTCCCCTTCACCACCAGAACGTCCTTGAAGCACTGGTGATCGGCCGCGCGATATTCGGTCGGACCATTGCCCAGGCCATCGAACTTGAAGCCTTCAAGGGCCGCGCCAACGGCAGACGGACGGAACGAACCAGCCCGTTGCGCCGCATCCGCATACAGGATCGCTTGGCAATAGGTGGTGTGGGCCGCCTGGCTGGGCGGGAAGCCGTATTTTTGGCCGAAGGATTTGACGAACGCCTTGGAGCCTTCGTCTTGCAAGGACCAGTTCCAGTTGGTGGAACCGAAGATGCCCTTGATGTTTTCACCGGCGCCCTGGGCCATCAAGCGGCTGAACAGGGGCACGACGATGGCAAAATCCTTGCCGTTCACTTGCTTGTCCCGCAGACCGAACTGGACCGCCTGGGTCAAAGAGTTGACCATGTCCCGGCCATAGTGGTTCAGCACCAGCACGTCGGCGCCGGAGTTCAGCACCGGGGTGATGTACTGGGAGAAGTCACCGGCACCCAGCGGGGTGCGTACCGCGGCAGCGGTCGTCCAGCCGAGCTTTTCGGAGTACTTCTTGATGGATTCTTCTTGCGACCATCCCCAGGTGTAATCGGCGGTCAGGTGATAGGCGGTCCGATCGGCGCCGAACGCATTTTTCAACACCGGACCCAGCGCGGCCCCGGTCATTTCCGTATTGAAGAAGTGGCGGAAGCCGTTGGCCCGCTTGTCCTTGCCCGTGGTGTCGTTGGAGTGGGTCAGGCCCGCCATGAAGATGACACCCGCGTCTTGGCAGAGGCCCTGCACCGCGATGGCCACACCGGAGGAGGAACCACCGGTGATCATGATGGCACCGTCTTTTTCGATCATGCGCTTGGCACTGGCACGGGCCGCGTCGGACTTGGTTTGCGTGTCACCAGTCACGAACACGACCTTCTTGCCGTTCACGCCGCCGCCGGAAAGGGCCTTGGAGGAGAAGGTGTTCAGCATGCCGCCGTCGCCTTCGCCATTGATATGTTCGACCGCCAGTTCATAGGCCCGCAATTCGTCCGCGCCCTCATCGGCATAAGCGCCGGTTTGCGGCACGTTAAAACCGAAGGTGACCGTGGAACCGGTCGGTTCGTTGGTATAGCCGGCGGACCAAGCTTTGCTGGAAAAAATGGTTGGCGCGGCAAGACCCACACCGAGCGCGGCAGAACCCTTCAACACACCCCGACGGGTGAGGCTAAAATCACTCATAAATATGTCTCCCAAAAAGGTACATAGTCTTTGGATGGCGTCGGGAGCGTTGATTTTTTTGACGCGTTTCCCGACCAAGAATCGCCTCCTGATCCTCAGCCAAGAGGTTCTCTTAAGTGTGTCAACTTTTCAATAACAAATTGACTTTAAATGATTTTTTTGTAAAATTATTCTCTGAAAAATATCGATAATTGTAAATTTTTGACATTATTCCCGCAAACTCTTTGATAATTAACGGAAAATCGTTATGGAAAGTGAAATCCTCGGAGCACGCATTCGGCAGCGGCGGCGCGAAAGTGGTATTACGCAAGTAGAGCTTGCCCGCCGGGTGGGGATTTCCGCTTCCTATTTGAATTTGATCGAATGGAATAAACGGCAGATCGGCGGCAGTCTCTTGCGCTCTGTCGCCGAGGCGTTGAACCTTTCCCTGAACGAGTTGAATAATTCGTCCGAGCGTCGCCTGTTGAATACGCTCCGGGAGATTGCCAACCTGCCCGCCCTGGCGCCCTTGGGGGCAGAGCAAAAGACGGTTTCGGATTTCGTCGGTCGGTTTCCCGGATGGGCACGGGGGATTGTCGCGCTCGCCCGGTCCGAGCGGGAGGCCCGGGAGCAAGCGCGATTTTTGTCGGACCGGCTCAGCAACGATCCCTTCCTCGGGGAAACCATTCACAGCATGCTGACCCGGATTGCGGCCATTCGATCCGCTTCGGAAATCCTGGTTCATTTCGAAGACATGCCCCAGCAACGGCGGGAACGATTCGATCAGATGATCCACGAAGAGATTCAGGTGCTCTCGGAGATTGGCGAGGCCCTGACCAGCTATCTGGATACCACCGAGGAAACCAACCGCATTCTGACTCCGGTGGACGAGGTGGAAGCTTTTTTCGAAAACCGGGAAAACCGGTTTGAAGAGTTGGAGGAAGCCGCTGATGCTTTGGTGGTCCAATTGCGGGACGGCAAGCCCGCAGCGCGTCGGCAGGATGCCCGCCGGATGGCGGAGGCCCATTTGGACGATCTGATCCTTGATCTCATCGCCGACCAGGCGGAAATCAAAACAGCGGTCGCGCGGGAGCGGGCGCGACAGGCCCTGCTGAACTATGCGACGCAGGCGATCCTGATGCCCCTCGCTGATTTTACAGCGACGGCGAAATCAGTTCGGTTCGATGTGGAAGCCTTGGCGGAAATGTACGGCGCCACTTTCGATACGGTGTGTCATCGATTGACCGCACTGCCGCCGGAAAACGGCATTCCCCGCTTCGGTTATTTCAGTGCCAACGCGGCGGGCACGATTATCGAGGCCCATAATCTGCCCAATATGGTGATCCCCCGTTATGCGGCAGCCTGCCCGCTTTGGATTCTGTTCCGCTGTCAGCAAACCCCGGAAACCATTTTACGGCAGCGGGCCCTGTTCCCCAACGGGGGGCGTTTCGTCTTCCTCGCCCGCGCCCAGAACCAAGGGCCGGTGGGCTTCGGCAAGCCACGCCATTACGTGACCCATATGCTGACAATGACGGAGGAAAACGCGGCCCATACCATCTATTCGCCGGATATTTCGACCCCCGTGGAAAATGTGGGGGCGGGGTGCCGATTGTGCCCCCGGGCCGATTGTTCACACCGGGTGGATAACCCGATGGCGCATTGAGGAAGGCGCGAAGAAATAATCTGAGGTTGAAAGACGGGGCTTTTTGACATCTAATCGGCTAAAGCCCGCATTTAGACGGGATTCTTAACAGGAGGATTTAGGTTGCAGACCTAATACACGCCATGGGCAAACGTGTACTGATTGCTGAAGACGAACCAAATATCATTGAATCCCTGACCTTTCTTTTCGAACGTGCAGGGTTCGATGTGGCCGTGGAAACCAACGGGCGCCACGCGCTCGATTCGGCGCTTTCCGCGGCTCCTGACGTCATGGTCTTGGATGTCATGTTGCCGGAGATGGATGGCTATGAGATTCTCCGGCAGCTGCGCGCGGACCAGCGAGGGACCTCTATTCCCATTTTAATGCTGACCGCGAAAGGCCAGCGGGAGGATCGGGAAACCGCCTTGCAGTTCGGCGCAGACCTGTTTCTCACCAAACCTTTCGCCAATTCTGAAATCGTTTCGGCAGTTGAAAAGCTGTCGCATGGTCGGCCCGGGTAACCGCGGGGCGGGCGCGGGGTGCGGGATCGGCTGGATGCCCAGGAACTCCACCGCAAAGGGCGGGACCGCGCCTTTGTGCTGATTTGTATCGGGGCGATGCTGTTCACCCCGCCGCTGGCGGCGATTTTTTTCGTCGATGGGCATATCCTTGGCATTCCGGTACCGGTATTTTTCTTGTTTCTCATTTGGGCGGTGATGATCTTTTGTGCTGCCGTCCTCAGTGGGTATTTGAGAGACGATATCGACCCGTCCAATACGCAAGGCCCGGCGGGGCCACACCCCTGATGCTTTCCGTCAATGTCCTGTTACTGGTGTGCCTGGGATACGTGGCGATCCTGTTTCTGATCGCCTTCTTGGTGGATCGGCGCACCCGGAATGGCAGCGTGGGTTGGCTGCAATCGCCGGTGATCTATACGCTGTCGATCTCCGTCTATTGTACTTCCTGGACCTTTTATGGCGCGGTGGGATCGGCGGCGCGCAATGGATTGGAATTCCTGACCATCTATCTCGGCCCCACCCTGGTCTTCATCGGTTGGTGGTTTTTACTCCGCAAGCTGATCCGGATCGGGCGCGCCAATCGCATTACCTCCATCGCCGATTTGATCTCGTCTCGTTATGGCAAGAGTTCCGGCCTCGCCGTGGTCATCACCCTCATGGCGGTGATCGCCATCACCCCGTATATTGCGCTGCAGTTGCAGTCGGTCACCCGCAGTTATCAGGTCATCGCCGGCGAGATTGATCCGTTCATGACCGGCATGTGGATCGGCATCGGCATGGCCGTGTTCACCATCTTGTTCGGCACGCGCAACCTGGATGCCAATGAACGCCACCATGGGGTTGTTGCCGCCATCGCGCTTGAGGCTATTGTCAAGCTGGTGGCCCTGGTCCTCGTCGGGGTTTTGGTTACCTTCGGTATTTCCGGCGGGGTGACCGAAGTCTTCGCCAATGTGAACATCGAGGACCTGACCGGGGCGGGTGGGTTCGACGGGCCGCGCTGGGCCGTGCTGATCTTTCTCTCCGGCACCGCCATCTTATGCCTGCCGCGCCAGTTCCAGGTGACCGTTGTCGAGAATATCGATGAAAATCACGTGGTGACCGCCTCCTGGCTGTTTCCCCTCTATCTTTTCGGTATGTGCATATTTGTGCTGCCCATTGCGCTGGTGGGCACCAAGGTGATGCCGGAAGGGGCCAATCCAGACCTCTTCGTGTTGACCCTGCCGTTGACTTTTGGCCATGAGGAGGTCGCGCTTCTGGCTTTTCTTGGGGGGTTTTCTTCCGCCACCTCCATGGTGATCGTGGCCGCCATCGCGGTTTCCACCATGGTGTCCAACCATATCGTCATGCCCCTGGTGCTGCGGGTGGTGACCGGCGGCACGGCGGTCAGCGGCGATGTGCGGTCGCTGTTGTTGATTTCCCGCCGGATTAGTATCGGGCTGATCGTCAGCCTGGGATTCCTCTATTTCTGGATCAGCGGCGGGTCTGATGCCTTGGCCGCCATCGGCCTGATTGCCTTCGTCGGCGTGGCGCAATTTCTGCCCGCGCTTTTGGGGGCCGTGTTTTGGCGCGGCGCCACCCGCAAGGGGGCCATCTCCGGGTTGATTGTCGGGTTTGTGTTTTGGGTCTACACCCTGTTCCTCCCCAGCTTTGGAGGGGAATTCATTCTTACCCCGGAAATTCTGAAGGACGGCCTGTTTGGTCTTTCCATGTTGCGGCCTCAAGGATTATTCGGCGCTACCGGCATGGACCCGCTGGTCCATGCGGTGATGTGGAGCGTGGGGTCTAACCTTCTGGTGTTCCTGGTGGTATCTGGCCTGACCACGCCGGGAACCTTGGAGCGTCTGCAGGCGGTTCAGTTCATCGATATCTACCGTACTGGCGGCGGCGCGCAAACCAGCTACGGGTCGGGAGAAGCAGAAGCCGAAGACCTGTTTATCCTGGCGCAGCGGATTTTAGGCGCCGTGCCCGCCCGGCAACTTTTTGACGAAATGGCACTGGAACAGGGGATACGGACCGGCCTGCCGCACCCCACGGACAACGTTATTGCCCGGTTGGAGCGGGAACTCTCGGGCTCCATCGGGGCTGCCTCTGCCCATGCCATGGTTACCCGGGTGGTCGGCAATCAATCGATCAGTATTTCCGATCTGATCGATATCGCCGATGAAACCCAGCAGCTCATGGAAACCACCCGCCAACTTGCCGATAAATCGGCGGAGCATGAACGGACTGTGCAAGAGCTGCGCAATGTGAACGACAAGCTGCGCACGCTGGATGCCCAGAAAGACGATTTCCTGAGCCAGGTGAGCCACGAGTTGCGCACCCCCATGACCTCCATCCGCTCGTTCTCGGAAATCCTGATGGATGAAGGGGGAATCGCCGACAAAGACCGCTCGCGGTTCGTCACCATCATCCACGAAGAAAGCTGCCGGTTGACCCGCCTATTGGACGAACTGTTGGATATCGGGCGGCTCGAAGCCGGGTCCATGAACCTGAAGCTGGAGGAGATCAACGTGCGCGATACCCTTCACGCGGCGGAAAACGCGGTGCTGGGTGTCGCGCAGAATGCCCATGTGGGCATGACCATTCATCCAGGGCCGGAAGGGCTTGTGTTGCAGGCTCATCCCGACCGGTTGCGTCAGGTCTTGATCAATGTGTTGTCCAATGCGGTGAAATACAATTCCTCCTTGATGCCCAAGGTAACCTTGAAAACCAAGGTTTATGCGGATTCCGTTTGTTTCGATGTGATCGATAACGGCGGCGGTGTTTCCAAAGAAGAAGCGGATCTTATTTTCGAGAAATTTGCCCGGGGCAGTAAGTCCGGGCGCGGGCATGGTGCGGGCCTGGGGCTGCCCATCAGCCGGGCCATCATGCGCGCCATGCATGGCGATCTCACCTGTGAATTCGCGCCCGACGGCACCAGCTTTTTCAGGATACGGCTGCCTTACCGAAAATAAGCTCGTAAGAGGAGCATGGCCGGGGGCCAAGCGTCCTTGCTTTCTCACCTATGGATTGTATAGTCCCCTCTGGAACATTTTTTGGGGGTGGGGTTTCATGCGCTTCAATCACCGTTTTTTCGGGGTGCTGTGCGCCCTGCTGTTTGTTGCCTGTCCGCAAATTGCCAGCGCCGTCGACACTGTGGAATGCAGCCGGTTGAAGCTGAAGTTGCAGGGGTTCGACCGGGAACAGAAATGCCTCACAAAGAATGTGAACATTACCTCCCTGGGCGTTTCAGGTGGCAAGAATGAAATCATCATTTTTCGATTTGAGGGCGGCGGCGGCGCGGTTTCTTGGAGCAAGGTAAACCCGAATAGTTACCTCAGCGTTGTCGGGATAGAGGACTTTTTCGCCAAGATCGACGACGTGGTGAGCAAGTCCGACCCGCAGATGTCCGACGTTTACGGATATCAGTATATTGAAACAACTCGGGCTTTCGACGACAAACAGGTCGGGTGTAATTACTTCCTCAAATATGCCGGGTATAGTAAGGGATCTGGAAGAACCCAGCAAGTCTACGGCCAGTACTGCGATGGCCGCGCGCCACGCGTGACCAAAGAGAATTTTGAAACCTTCCTTGGCACCATCTCTATAGATGATGCTGAATTCCGGTAATTCGCGCGTTCTGCCCGTGTTGGTGACCCCGACAGGATTCGAACCTGTGACCCCCAGATTAGGAATCTGGTGCTCTATCCTGCTGAGCTACGGGGCCTTGTTAATGAAATCAAAGCGTTATAAGTAACAAATCGTTAGAAGGTTATTGAATATCAGCGCGTATCCGGCGTTAAGACGGACTGTCATATGCGGGAAAGCGTTTTTCACTACGCCTATATACGGGGAAACGCGCCTCGGATCAAACCGCCTTGGGTGGTCTGCGGGCTGTTTGTTCTCGCCCAATTGCACAGGAATTAAATCGTTAGACGCAAACGGGCCCGACCATGGGGATCGGGCCCGCTGAATCGTCCTTGGAACGCAAGGAGCGTCAGAACAACTCGTTGACGCGATCGGTGCTCGGCGGGGCCACCGGCCCAAAGGTGTCGAGATAGCCAACCAGCGCATCCAGGTCGTTGCCGCCATCAACGCGGCTGGCCGGGTCGATGGTCCCGAAGGTCCCGAAATTGTCACCGCCATCGGCCAGGAAGTTGTTGGCCGTGACCTGATAGATCGCGGTCGGATCCAGGTCTACGCCGTTCAGCTTGACATTGCTGATCCAAATGCCGGTGCAATCGCTTCCCGTGCGGGTCCAGGCCAGATCATAGGTGAATCCTTCCGATACACCGAGATGCAGGAAGGGGCGGGACGAACCGCTCGGCTGGCATTGCTCCTCGAGAACCGACACAATCTGGGCGCCGGTCATCGGGAAGGTATAAAGCGTGTTACCGAAGGGCTGGAAGGTGAAGGCCTCGCCATAGGTGACCACGCCATCGCCTTCGGCCGGGGTCTGAGACGCGGCGTAGGTCAGGTCCGACCGCACGCCGCCCGGGTTCATGAAGGCGACCTGGGTGCCGGCGGCAGATGTCGCCCAGCGCTGGGCATCGGCGACCAGGTTCCCAGCCGGGGATTCGACACCACGGTCCGATCCGGTCGGATTGCCACCACGGTTGATATCGGCGGTGATGGACCCGACCGGCAGGGTGCCGGCGGCATCGTAAAGCGGTTGCCATTTGGCGATGACCGCGGAAACCGCCCAATCCGGCTCCAATTCGTCCTGGAAGACGGCATGGTTGGTGGCCGTCGACAGATCGCGGCGCACGTCATGGGTCCGCTTGTCGAGCACCAGATTCAGTTCCGAAACCACCCGGCCATAGGAATAGGCACTGGTGACGATACGCGGCTGGCCCATGGGGTCGTTGAGCAGGCAGTTATAGGGTTGGTGGGTGTGGCCGGTGATGATCGCGTCCACATCGGCGCTCAGGGCCGCATTGATCTCGACGATCGGGCCGGAAATGCCCTGGCACCCGTCGATCTCCGGCGGCTGATCGGGAATGCCGCCTTCGTGCAGCAGGACGATAATGGCTTCCACGCCCTGGGCCTTGAGCATCGGCACCAGGCTGTTCGCGGTCTCTGCCTCGTCAAGGAACGTATAGCCGGTGACGCCCGAAGAGGCGACCAGCGCGCCGGTGCCTTCGAGGGTCATGCCGATGAAGGCGACCTTGATATTCTCGAACTGGGTGACCCAGTAGGGGGGCAGTGGCGTGGCGCCGTCGCCATCGACCACGTTGGCGGCAAGCCAGGGGAAGTCCGCGCCGGCATAGGGCTGGTCGGGGAAAAAGCACCCATCCTCGGGATGGCAGCCGCCATACTGCATGCGGTGCAGTTCGCTGATGCCTTCGTCGAATTCGTGATTGCCGACGCCGGAAACGTCGAGGCCCATGGCGTTCAACGATTCAACCGACGGTTCATCGTGAAACAGGCCGGAGAACGCCGGCGAGCCGCCGATAAGGTCACCCGCGGCAACGGTCAACGTATTCCGGTGACCCGCGCGCAGGGATTCCAGCTTGGTCGCAAGATACTCACCGCCGCCAGCCGGGCGGCCCTCGACCGTCCCTGCCGCCGACGACTCCACATGGCCGTGGTAGTCGTTGATGCCCAACAATTGCAGGTCGACCAATTGGCCGCTGTTATCCTTTTTTGCATCGGCCTGTGCCGCGCTAGCGGTCAGCGCGACGGCGGCCACTATTAACCCCGAACGACCGGCTAAGCGGACCGCCCATTTTTTGGTAATCATTGGAGACTCCTGTTTTTTTTTACCCATCGAGCCGGGGATCATAGGAGCCGTCCATGACAGCGGGCGTATCGTCCGATGACGTATCAATGATGATTTAATGGTGAATTGGTGATGCTTTCATGACGCCAATGGCGGCAATGTCGACGCGCGCACCGATGGCGCCAAGCCCCGTCAAAACTTCGAAAACAGGAGACCCCAGTCCGCAAGAGGCGGGGCCCCTTGGCACCCCTTACTGATCCAGGGGGAATTCAACTTCCATGATGTTTTCGCCGGGCATCCGCTTTGCGGTAAATTTCATGGCGGTCATCAGCTTCATCATGTTTTGGTTGTCGGACAACACCTGACCGATAATCACGCTGGCGTTGCGCGATTTGTAATAGGAAATCAGCTTGTCCATGAGCTTACGCCCCAGGCCCTGGCCCTTGATATCCGACCGAATCACGATGGCGAATTCCACCCTGTCATTATTGGGATCAGCCATGCCGCGCACCACGCCGAGGGTTTCGCGCCCGCCATCCTCCAGCGGTGCGCTGGCGATGAAGGCCATTTCCCGGGCATAATCGATCTGGGTCAGGCGCGCCATTTGGTCGTGCGGCAATTCACCCACCAGCCCGAAGAAGCGGAAGCGGATATCTTCCGGGGTCAGTTTCGAGAGGAAATCATAATGTTCCGGTTCGTCCTCCGGGCGGATCGGACGCAACAGCACCTGGCGGCCATCCTTCATGCGGAAGGTTTCTTCCAGTTTCTTGGGGTAGGGGTGAATGGCCAGCCGGTCCCCCGGCGCATCGGTGGAGTTGCGCAGCCGGATGCGGGCATCCACTGCCAGCACGCCGTCTTGGTCGGCGAACAGCGGGTTGATGTCCAATTCTTCGATTTCGGGGATATCCACCACCATCTGGGCCACTTGCGTCAACACCAAGCATACCGCATCGATGTCTGCCGGGGGGCGGTTGCGGTAACCTTTCAGCAATTTGGCGATCTGGGTGCGATCAACGATATCCCGGGCGAGGCGCATATTGAGCGGGGGAAGGCCGACTGCACGGTCCCGGAAAACTTCCACCGCCGTGCCGCCCCGGCCAAACAGGATCACCGGTCCGAAAACCGGATCGTTCTTGACGCCGATGATCAGTTCGTGTGCGCCGGGGCGCCGTGCCATGGACTGCACGCTGAAGCCCTGGATGGTCGCGCCCTTATGGAACCGTTCCGCGTTTCTCAGCATTTCTTCCGCCGCGGATTTGACGGTGTCCGGGGATTTCAGGAACAGGGCGACGCCGCCCATGTCTGATTTATGGACAATATCCGGCGACAGGATTTTCAGGGCGACGGGAAACCCGATTTCCCGGGCCTTGACCGCCGCTTCGGCGGGACCGCTGGCCACGTGGGTTTCCACCGTGGGAATGCCATAGGCGGCCAAGACCGCCTTGGCCTCGGCTTCGTTCGCCATGGTTTCACCGCCTGCGAGGACCCCTTCAACCACCAACCGCGCGGTCGTCGTGGCTGGTGTAAATTCTAAAGGGACCGAGGGTGGAGTCTCCATCAATGTCTGCTGGTTGGCCCTGTATTCCACCAACTGCTGGAAGGCGGCCACCGCCTGCCCCGGGGTGGAAAAAGTGGGGATCCCGGCCTCCGAAAAAACCGTCAGCGCAGGGGCGATGGCCTTGCCGCCAACCCAACTGGTCAAAAGGGGCTTCTTGCTGGTTTTTGCAATTTCTACGATCGCGCGGGCGGCCTCCACGGAATCCGCGGTTGCGGTGGGGGCATGCATCACCAGCACCGCATCCACCTCCTTGGCCGCCAGCAAGACCCGCGCGGCCTCCGCATAGCGGGTCCCAGGGGCGTCGCCAATAATGTCCACCGGATTTGCGCGGGACCAAGTGCTCGGCAGGTGGGGGTCCAGCGCCGCGATGGTGTCGTCGCTCAGCTTGGCCAGCTTGCCGCCCTTTTCGACCAAGGCATCCACTGCCATCACGCCGATGCCGCCGCCATTGGTGAGGATCGCTAGGCGATTACCGGACAGCTTGGCAGACCGGGCCAGGGTTTCCACCGCGCCAAACAGATCATCGATGGAATCCACCCGCAGCATGCCCGCGCGCCGGATGGCCGCGTCATACACATCGTCGGCTCCCGCCAGGGCGCCGGTATGGGTGTTTGCTGCCGCCGCGCCTTCGATCCCCCGGCCGGATTTGACGACCAGAATGGGCTTGTTGCGGGCCGCTGCCCGTGCCGCCGACATGAAGTTACGCCGGTGTTTGATGGATTCCACGTAAAGCAAGATCGCCTTGGTGCCCGGGTCACTGCCCAGGTAATCGATCACATCGCCGAAATCCACATCCAGGGAATTACCCATGGAAATGAAATGGGAAAAGCCGATATCACGCATCGCCGCCCAGTCGAGCACGGCGGTGCACATGGCACCCGATTGGGACACGAAAGCGATGTTTCCCTTGCTGGCGGGCAGGTGCGCGAAGCTGGCGTTCAGGCCAATCCCCGGTACCAAAAGGCCGAGGCAGTTATGCCCCAAAATCCGCATGCCAGAGGCCTTAGCGGTCTCATACACCACCTGGGCGGCAGTGCGCCCATCGGGCATGGGCATGGATTCCAGGCCAGCGGTGAAGATTGTTGCCGCGGGAACGCCCCTTCCTGCAAGCTTGGTCACGATATCCGGCACCGTGGCAGGCGGCGTGCAGACCACGGCCATGTCGGGCACGATTGGCAGATTATCCACGGAATCATAGGCGAGCACGCCGGCCACCGACCGTCGCTTTGGATTCACCGGCATGATTGGACCAGAAAATCCGCCCTGCAGCAGATTGCGCATGACAAAGGCGCCGACCGACCCTTCACGGTTCGTCGCGCCGATCACCGCAACCGACTCCGGTTTGAATAACTGACCCAAATTACGGGTGCTCATAATCTGTCTCCGTCACAAAACGATACGTCGATAAGATAGAATGCCTGTTATTTCGCAGATGCGAAAAGAATAGATGAGCCCTATGCTCTAGGCGCATGCCACATTTAATATATTGAAAATAAATCATAAAAAGAGTGATTTTTGTGACGGTTTTGGATTTCGTCTGGTTTTTGTAAGGTCAATATGCCTCGTTTATTTCGCAATAGCACATAAAAAACAATCAGCTCTCGCCTGAGAGAGACAGAAAAATGGATAAAACAGACCCTCTATCCTAAAGAGGATAGGACCCATAGCAATTCGTTCCGGTGCGCAGATATCGCTTCCATTCTCGCGTTCCTGTGCCCGTTTTGTCCTATTGTCCTCCCATATCCCATTGCAAAATATATAAAAATGGGAAGTTCTCTAGGGAAAATCATAAACTAAGTTTGACCCCTCAAGCCCAGAAAATCTGTCTTTCAAGGCCAAGGGCTCAGAACAAGAATAGGGAGTTGTGCATGGATTTAAATATCTCGCAAATGCAGAAAATCCCTGCTCGTTCTTTTCTCGTCGCTCCCGTAGCCGAGCACGCCACGCCGTTAGGTTAGGACGTTGCCCGGGCCTTCACCCGACGATCCGGATGGGACGCCACAAAGCCGATACCCAGCAATCCCAAGGCGAAGATCATCAAAGTGGCGGGTTCTGGCACTTCTCGCACCAGCCATGCGCTGAGATCGGCCGAGGTTTCGTTGACGCCGACGATCCAATCCGCGTCGTAAATATCCGTTCCAAAGAACGAATCGGAAATATAAGGCGCAAATATATTGGTGGCGTTGAAGAAATCCGCCGTCCATCCGAAGGTCCATTCATAGCTTTGATCGATATAAGTAGACCCAAAGAGATCGTTCAATTCTTCAACATAGGGATCGCCGTAGTTCCAGAAGAATTCCTCGGGCGCATCTGGCGCTAGCGGCTGTGCCAGATTCCAAACATTCAACACTTCTTCCATAGTGGCGAGGCGCCAGGTGCTTCCATCGGTATGCACGTACCCATCTTCGAAGGTCGAGAAGAGCTGATTGCAGTTGATGCAATCGCCAAATTCATCGGTCAGATTTAGGTCGAGAAAATCCAATCCATGGACGGTATCGCGGGTATACCAATCGAAATCCAAAATCCCCTCGAAAGACGTCGGTGCCGCGGAAACCGACAAGGGCGCGGCAAGAAAAGCGAAAGCACTCAGGGCAAAAGCGGTGGGCCGGGGCAAAGACATTGGCTGAACCTCCATCTATGTTCAGCATTTATCATCAACCACGCGTGCAAAAATTCTATTAAAAGTTTAATCGGGGTTCAAGGAGTTGCCCTTAACAGACTTATTTCAGCGGTGTTTTCTCGAAGAAAAGGCGCGCGCCAACCAAGAAGTTAGAGCCTAATATGAAGCTATTGAGGGTTTTACAGGATATCGTCTTCCGCCGTTCATCGGCCCCGCTCGCGGCGGCTGTACGCGGAGGCATCTTTCGTAAATCTGCGGTAACAGAGGACGTGCCAGCGGAAAAGCACCTTCCGGTGACAGGTCAGGGTTGCTCACCTGTGCGGCGTTCCGTCAGTTCCCGTCGTTCAGGGCGGGTCGCCACATAGGTGGCACCGATCATCAACCCACCCAAGCCCAGGAGTTGATAAACGAGCCCGGAAACCGTCGCCAAAATAATCAAGGCAGAAACCGCCATGCCCAAGCCCGCGACCATTTTGCCGCGCCTTGAAATCACGCCATAGGTGAGAAAATTCTCCACCACCGGCCCAATGCGGGGCCAGGCGACAATCCGCCGATACATGGCGGGGCAAGAGCGGGCGAAGAGAACAGCAGCGACAATCCAAAACACGGTGGTGGGCAGGACAGGAACGAACATGCCCACCCACCCGAGGGCAAAAAACAGATATCCGGCGATGGCGAAGCCATAATGCTTCATTGTTTTTGGTGCCCCCATTGGGACCATGGGTGTGGTTTTTTCCATGGTTTTCATCCCATTGCCGATGTTGCGCGGATCTGATGACCGTTCTTGTTACGATGCCGCGGCGTTTCCCAGATCATTTCGTGAACTGTGAAAACAACCGTTTGCACCAAAGGTTCGATCAGGCCGATTCCCAAAGCGGCAGTGAAATTCCCGGTCAAAGCATACGCGACCGTGGTGGCTACCGCAACGTGAGCAATACCGTAGGATATTGTTTTTGCAGCTAATCTCATGGGGACCTCCTTTTTCAATGAAAGAATATCCTTGTGGCAAAAGTTGGTAAAACAATATAAAATTATTTAATAATAAGGAAAAAACGAATAGAGGTTGAGGCTACCGCATATGAAGACGCTTCCCAGCTTGAAACAGCTTGAATATCTCACCGCCCTGGCGGAGACCCGGCATTTTGGTCAGGCGGCCGAGCTGTGCAGTGTGACCCCGTCCACCTTGAGCGCCGGTATCCGGGATTTGGAGGCCGTTTTGGGGGTTCCGCTGGCGGAGCGCACCAAGCGCTCGGTGATGATGACACCCCTGGGGCAAGAGATTGCCGCACGTGGCGGCGCGGTGTTGCGCGATGCCGAAGCGATCATGGCCTTGGTCGCTACGCGGGAACACCCGCTTACCGGCGCACGCCGATTGGGCGTGATCCCCACCATTGGGCCCTATCTATTGCCACGGGTTCTGCCCAAACTATGGCAGGCCTATCCGCAGCTACACCTTCTTTTGCGAGAGGAAAAAACCGCAGACCTTTTGCTCAAGCTCCGGCGGGGCGATTTGGATGCCGCCGTCATCGCGCTTCCCTTTGAGACAGAGGGCCTGGCGACGCAGGTCTTGTTTGACGATCCCTTTGTCTTCGCCTGCCATAGGACTCATCCCTTGGCGGGAGAGACGGAGATTGCCGTCTCCGGTTTGGCGGCCGGGGACCTGCTGTTGCTGGAAGAAGGCCATTGCCTTCGCGGCCATGCCCTGGAGGCCTGTCGCCTCAAGGGCGCTCCCCAGGGGCAGGAATTTGCCGCCACCAGCCTGTCAACGCTGACACAAATGGTGGCCTCGGGGATCGGGGCCACATTGC
>JBMYUJ010000023.1:0-41014 GCA_049605255.1 Magnetospiraceae bacterium | reverse complement strand
CCGAAGAAATGGTGCAATCCATGGCAGAAGGCTCGGTAATCGTCGATTTGGCCGCGCCCGCCGGTGGCAACTGCCCGCTGACGGAGTTGGATAAGGTCGTGGTAAAGCATGGGGTGACCCTGGTGGGGCACGGCAATCTTGCCGGCCTTTTGCCGGTGGATGCCAGTAATCTATTTGCCAAGAACCTGTTTAATTTCCTCTCGCCCATGGTCGACAAGGAAAACAAGACCGTGGTCTTCGATTGGGACGATGAAATCATCAAAGGATCCCTGGTGACCAAGGATGGCGAGATCGTCAATTCAACGGTCGCCGCAGCAGGGGAGGGGTAAGAGATGGAAGCTGGAAATTTCGCGGATAACGCCTCGCAATTGGCGACCAACGCCGCCAAGCTTGCCGAGCAAGCGGCGGAACTCGCCAATCAGGCAACTCAGGTTGCCGGGTCCCAGGCCGTCGCCGTGCAAGCGGCCGGGGCGATGGACTTTCTCTCGCTGTTCACCATTTTCGTCATGGCCTGTTTCGTCGGGTTCTATGTGGTGTGGAGCGTGACGCCGGCGTTGCACTCGCCCCTGATGGCGGTCACCAACGCGATTTCCTCGGTGATTATTGTCGGTGGCTTGGTTGCTGCCGGACCCGAGGGAATGGACTTTTCCAAGGTCATGGGCTTTTTCGCCGTGGTTTTGGCATCAGTGAATATTTTTGGTGGCTTTATTGTGACGCAGCGCATGCTGGCCATGTTCAAGAAAAAAGTCAGAACGTAGGGGGGAGCGCGAAACCATGGAAAATTTGACAGGCTTCGCCTACCTCATTGCATCGGTGCTGTTCATCCTGGCGCTTCGCGGGTTGAGCTCTCCGGAAACGGCGCGTCAAGGCAATATCTTCGGGATCATCGGCATGGTCATTGCCGTGGTCACCACCTTGATAAACCCGGATGTGCTGAGCTACGCCACCATCATTATTGCCATGCTGATCGGTGGGTCCATCGGTACCGTGGTCGCCCGCAAGATCGAGATGACGGCACTGCCTCAGCTCGTGGCGGCGTTCCACTCCCTCGTCGGTTTGGCGGCGGTGTTCGTGGCGGCGGCGGCGTTCTATAACCCGGAAGCCTACGGCATCGGTCATGCGGGTGAAATCCATACCGGTAGCATCATCGAGATGTCCCTGGGCCTGGCCATCGGCGCGATCACTTTCTCAGGGTCGATCATCGCCTTCGCCAAGCTGCAGGGCCTGATGAGCGGTAATCCGATCACCTTTAAGTTTCAGCATCAGCTGAACGCCCTGATCGGCGCGATCATCGTTGCCTTGGTGTTGATCCTGGTCGGTAGCCAAGACCAATTGACCTTCTGGGTGCTCACCTTGCTGGCCTTTGCCATTGGTGTGCTGATCATCATCCCCATTGGCGGCGCCGATATGCCCGTTGTGGTGTCCATGCTGAACTCCTACTCCGGTTGGGCTGCCGCCGGTATCGGGTTTACCCTGGCGAACCCGGCGTTGATCGTTACCGGGGCCCTGGTGGGTTCCTCTGGTGCGATCCTCAGCTACATCATGTGTAAGGGCATGAATCGGTCCATCTTCAACGTGCTGTTAGGTGGCTTCGGCGGCGATACCGCCACCGGCGGCGGTGCGGCGCGGGATCCGTCCAAGACGGCACGTCCTGGGTCCGCCGACGATGCGGCCTTCATCATGAAGAACGCTTCCAAGGTGATCATCGTTCCCGGCTATGGCATGGCGGTGGCGCAAGCCCAGCATGCGGTGCGGGAAATGGCCGATGCCTTGAAGGCGGAAGGCGTGGACGTTTCCTACGCCATCCACCCGGTGGCCGGACGGATGCCCGGGCATATGAACGTGCTGCTGGCCGAAGCCAATGTGCCGTACGATGAGGTGTTCGAGTTGGAGGAGATCAACCACGAATTCTCCACCGCCGAAGTAGCCTACGTGATTGGTGCCAACGACGTGACCAACCCCACCGCCAAGACAGATCCGCAAAGCCCCATCGCGGGCATGCCGATCCTGGATGTGGAAAAGGCGGGCACGGTGCTGTTCGTCAAACGGTCCCTGTCGCCGGGCTATGCGGGCGTCGACAACCCGCTGTTCTATACGGACAACACCATGATGCTGTTCGGCGACGCCAAGAAGATGACCGAGGAAATCGTGCAAGCCTTGGGATAAGACTTGGCCGCAAGCCACACAGAAAAGCGGGGGCAAATTTGCCCCCGCTTTTTTACACCATCAGGTCGACGAAGCGGTCGAATAAGTAATGGCTGTCCTTGGGGCCTGGGGAGGCCTCGGGGTGATATTGCACCGAGAAGATCGGCTTGCCATCCACGGCAATCCCCTCAACGGAGCCATCAAACAAGGAACGGTGCGTGAGCGAAACCCCGTCTGGCAGGGACTCTTCCTCGACCACGAAGCCGTGGTTCTGGCTGGTGATCTCCACCTTGCCCGTTGCCAGTTCCTGCACCGGTTGGTTGGCGCCGCGATGGCCCATATGCATTTTCTTTGTGGTGGCGCCCAGGGCCAGGCTGAGAAGCTGGTGGCCGAGGCAAATACCAAAGAGGGGTTTGCCTGATGCCATCAGGTCTTGAATGATGGGCACCGCATATTCCCCGGTGGCCGCCGGATCGCCAGGGCCGTTGGACAGGAAAATTCCATCCGGGTTCAGCGCTAGAATATCCGCCGCGCTGGTCTTGGCGGGGACCACCGTCACCTTGCAGCCGACGGAGGCCAGGCAGCGCAGAATATTATGCTTCGCACCGTAATCGATGGCGACCACATGGTGTTTTGGCGCGGTTTGTCGCGCAAATCCGGCGCCAAGGCCCCATTCGCCAGAATCCCAATCATAGGGTGCCTTGCAGGTGACTTCTTTTGCCAGGTCCATGCCTTCCAACCCCGGGAAGGCGCGGGCCATGGTGGTCAGGGCTTCCACATCCAGCCGATCATCCGGCGCGTGGATCAAAACACCGCCAGGGGCGCCACCATCGCGAATGCGCCGGGTCAGGCGCCGGGTGTCCACGCCGCTGATGCCAACCAAATCATGTTCCTTCAGCCAGGCATCCAAATGCTGGGCGGCGCGCCAATTGGCGGGCTCTGTGATGTCGGCCCGCAAAATGCAGCCCCGCGCGGCAGGCCGGACGGATTCCATATCTTCCAGATTGGTCCCCACATTGCCCACATGGGGAAAGGTGAAGGTGATGATCTGCCCTGCATAGGAGGGGTCGGTCATAATTTCCTGATAGCCGGTCATGGAGGTGTTAAAGCAGACCTCGCCAAGGGCCACGCCCACGGCCCCGGCGCCATAACCCCAGAAGACAGACCCATCCGCCAAAACCAAAGCCGCCGTCGCACCGGGGGGAGGTGTCTGCGCAGATTGTGGAGCGGGGGAGTCGGCCATGATTGGGGGTCCTTTTGGGGGCGGTACAATGCCGGTGGAGCCTTCTAAAGCATGACCGGCCCCGTCGTCAAGGGGGTGGAGATTTTTAAAACTGTTTAAAATCAATAAGATAGAAACGATTGGCGTATTTGCAATACCAACACAATTGATATAGTCTCTGCCGCCTTCGAGATTTTACCGAGCTTTGGAGTGACCTCTGTGTTGCGCGAATCGTTAAGTGCTGCCTTGAAAGAGGCCGTTAAGGCCAAACAGGAACGTCGGGTTTCCACCTTGCGCCTGATCCTTGCCGCCTTGAAAGACCGGGACATCATGGCCCGCGGGCAGGGGAATGAAATCGGGATCGACGAGTCGGAAATTCTGTCCATGCTCCAATCCATGATCAAGCAGCGGCGGGAAAGCATCGCCATGTATGAAAAAGGCTGCCGGATGGAACTGGCCGAGCAGGAAGCGGATGAAATCGCGATTATCGAGGATTTCCTGCCCAAGCAGCTGGATGACGCCGAAATCGAGGCTGCCGTCAAAGCCGCCTTGGAAGAAGCGGGCGCCAGCACCATCAAGGATATGGGCAAGGTGATGGGCCTGCTGCGCGAGCGCCATGCGGGCTGCATGGATTTTTCCAAGGCCGGGGCCAAGGTGAAACAAGCGTTGGCCTGACGGCAACCCCCGCCGTTCCCCTCTGGTAATTTTTTATGCCCTTGCGTACCCTCTCCTGTCCTAAAATCAGGTGAGAACGAAGGGAACCGGGCCACCATGCCCCTGCCGCCCAATTTTCTGGATGAGTTGAAAGCCCGGGTGACGGTGTCGGACATCGTCGGTCGGCGGGTGAAGCTCGTGCGCAAGGGGCGGGAATTTTCGGGTCTATGCCCGTTCCATAAGGAAAAAACCCCCAGTTTTACGGTGAATGACGAAAAAGGCTTCTACCATTGCTTCGGCTGTGGGGAGCATGGCACGGCGCTGGATTTCGTCATGGCGACGGAGGGACTGGGGTTTCGCGAGGCCGTGGAGCGGCTGGCGGCGACGGCGGGCATGGAGGTGCCCCAGGATACACCGGAAGAGCGCGCGCGCAGCAAGAAGCGCCAATCCCTGCAGGAGGTGATGGAAACCGCAGCCTCCTGGTATGCGCGGCAACTTTATGATCCGCAGGGCGCCGCCGCCCTGGCGTATTTGCGTGACCGGGGCTTGAGCGAGGCGACCATTGCCAGGTTCCGCTTGGGATTTGCCCCGGCGGGCCGCAACGCCCTGAAATTGGCGATGGAAAAAGCCGGGGTGACAGAGGATCAACTCGTCGCCGCCGGGCTGGCGATCCGCCCCGACGATGCCTCCCGGGCGCCCTATGACCGGTTCCGGGGGCGGGTGATGTTTCCCATCACCGACCGGACCGGCAAAGTCATCGCCTTCGGCGGGCGGGTGCTGGATGGGGGCGAGCCGAAATACCTGAATTCACCGGAAACCGAGCTGTTTCATAAGGGCAATGTGCTCTATGGCTTGGGGCAGGCCCGGTCCGCCATTGCCAAGGCAGGCAGCGTGATTGTGGTCGAAGGCTATATGGATGTGATCGCCTTGGCCCAGGCGGGGATAGAGCATGCGGTGGCGCCCCTGGGCACGGCGCTGACCGACGATCAGATCGCCGAACTGTGGCGGCTGGCGCCCAACCCGGTCCTGTGTTTCGATGGGGATGCGGCGGGCCAACGGGCGGCGGCGCGTGCGGCAGACCGGGCCTTGCCGAGCCTGAAACCTGGTCGTGGCCTCAGATTTGCTATTCTGCCGCCTGGGGAAGACCCAGATAGCCTGGTGCGCCATCAAGGGCGGAGCGCATTCGATCGCTGCCTGGAAGAAGCGATTCCCCTGTCGGAACTGGTTTGGCAGATGGAAGCCCATCAGACAGCCGACGACAGCCCTGAAGAACGCGCGGCACTGTTGGATCGGTTGAAGAAGCACGCCTTCAAGATCGAGCATGAGGAAGTTCGGTCCTTCTATCTATCCGGTTTCAGGGATCGAGTATGGCAGCAGAAGCGCGGGCCCCGGGGGGCGCGGCCCACGGCGCCGGTCGGGTCGACGGCAAACCGTTTCCACCGTACAGATACACGGGATGTGACAGAAAAGCTGCTGCTTGCCGCGGTCATTCATCATCCGGAAATTTTCGACACGGTGTCAGAACGATTGGGGGTTTTGCGCATGAAGGATGCGCAGGCAGATGCCCTGCGTCAGGAGGTTTTGCGCACCATGTCCATTGATCCGGATATGGATCGAGACTCTCTTATCTCCCGGCTGGCCAGCGGCGCCCATCGGCGCGCTTTCGAGGCCGTGGCGGGCCGGTCCCTCCTTACCCATGGTCGGTTCGCTCGTCCGGAAACCATGACGCCCGAGGTCCTTTCAGGGTGGGAGGAAGTATTTTCCGAAACCCTGACCGCGGAGGTTCAACGTGAGATCGAGGATCAAGAAGCCAAGCTCGCTGAAAATCTATCAGATGAAACCTTTGAACGGCTGCGTCGATTAACGGATTATCTGGGGCAAATCAGCCCGTTTACCAATTTGGACCGCCAAGCCCGGCGGATCGGCTCTTGAACTTTTTTTACCGCCAAAAGCTTGACAAGAACACGCGGAGACCCTTATTCACGCCCAACGTTCGAGCGGCCTTGACGGCGACGGGGCGCGCAACCACCTTTATCGCATGCCGAGCTTAAGCGGTTGAGAGCCCGTTGACGAATTGCAAGAAGACCCAAGTCGCAGCACGCTTATTCCCGAAGGGTTCCACCGGGATGTTGGGCGCGCGGGGCTTGGCTTTGCGCGTTTGCCAACTCGTCGAAACGTCCGCCGGAAGCCTCCGGTAAGGTCAATGTCATAGCAAGGTGCACAGTATGGCAACAAAAGCCGCCTCCAATGCCCAAGCCAAAACGCAAACCGGAAGTGACAGTGGTGAACAGCCGTTGCTCGATTCTCTGGATGCCCAGCTAAAGAAGCTGGTCGCCAAGGGAAAGGAGCGCGGGCATGTCACCTATGACGAACTGAACAAAGCCCTGCCGCCAGACCAGGTTTCTTCGGAAAAAATTGAAGATACCATGACCTATTTGTCGGAAATGGGGATCAATGTCGTCGACAACGACGAAGCCGACGACGGCAATGAGATGGAAGTCGTCGAGGAGGAAACCCCCACCGGCGGCAATGTCAGCGAGGATGCGGGGCGCACGGATGACCCCGTGCGCATGTATCTGCGCGAAATGGGCAGCGTGGAGCTGCTGTCCCGAGAGGGCGAAATTGCCATCGCCAAACGGATTGAAGCCGGGCGGGAGATGATGATTGGCGGCTTGTGTGAAAGCCCGCTAACCATTCGTTCCATCGTCGGTTGGCATGATGCCTTGATCGAAGGTGACATGTTGTTGCGCGATATCATTGATTTGGAAGCCACCTACGGCGGTGGACCCAATGGAAATGCAAACGGCAACGGCGCCGACAAAGAAGACGGTGCGCATGCCGAAGACGGATCCGCACCTGCGGAAGAAACCGCCGTCGCGGAAGCCGCGCCGCAAGACACATCTAAAGAATCGCAAAACGACGAGATGCGTGCCGAGGAAAGCAATGCCGGGGACGACGAAACGGCAGAAGGAGACGCGGAAGCGCGCGAGGACCGGGATGGCGAGGGCGACGGCGACGATGCTGATGCGGATGACAACAGCATGTCGCTGGTGGCCCTGGAAACGGCCCTTAAACCGATCGTTGTCGAGACCTTGGAGCAGATCGCCAAGCTGTATGAACGCCTGCATAAGATGCAGGGTCAACGCCTGGATCATATGCAAATGGGCGAGGCGATCCCAGCCGCTTTGGAAAAGCGCTATGATAAGGCGCGCCGCGAACTCGTTGATTTAATGGAAGATGTTCACCTGAACAACAACCGCATCGAAGAGTTGGTGGAGCATCTCTATGACCTTAACAAAGAGCTGATGGGCCTGGAAGGCAAGCTTCTGCGCCTTGCGGTGGATTGCCGGGTCAAGCGCGAGGATTTCTTGGAACGCTACCGGGGCCAGGAACTTGACCCCAATTGGCTTGAAAATGTCGGCCAGTTGCCAGGGCGTGGTTGGAAAATGTTCGTTGAGAAAAACGGGAAAGACGCCGAGTCCATCCGTTTGGGGATTGCGTTGATTTCTCAAACCGTGGGCATGCCGATTACCGAGTACCGCCGTATTGTACAAACTGTTCAAAAGGGTGAGCGCGAGGCGGTGAAGGCGAAGAAAGAGATGATTGAGGCGAATTTGCGTCTGGTGATCTCCATTGCCAAGAAATACACCAATCGCGGCCTGCAGTTCCTGGATTTGATCCAGGAGGGCAATATCGGCCTGATGAAAGCGGTGGATAAGTTCGAATACCGGCGTGGATATAAATTTTCCACCTATGCCACCTGGTGGATTCGCCAGGCGATCACCCGGTCCATCGCCGACCAGGCTCGGACCATCCGTATCCCTGTGCATATGATTGAAACCATTAATAAACTGGTGCGCACCTCTCGCCAGATGCTGCATGAAATCGGACGTGAACCGACCCCGGAAGAACTCGCGGAAAAGCTTTCCATGCCCCTGGAAAAGGTCCGCAAGGTGCTGAAGATCGCGAAGGAGCCGATCAGTCTTGAAACGCCCATCGGCGATGAGGAAGACAGCTATCTGGGTGATTTCATCGAGGATAAAAACGCCGTCCAGCCCCTCGATGCGGCGATCCAAGGTAATCTGCGGGAAACCACCACCCGTGTGTTGGGTAGCCTGACCCCGCGCGAGGAGCGGGTTCTTCGGATGCGGTTTGGCATTGGCATGAATACGGACCATACCTTGGAAGAAGTTGGTCAGCAGTTCAGCGTGACCCGGGAGCGGATCCGGCAGATCGAGGCGAAAGCCCTGCGCAAGCTGAAACATCCCAGCCGATCCCGCAAACTCCGTAGTTTCCTGGATTACTGAGCGTTACAACCGGATCCGCAGGAGGCGCCTGCACATGTAGGCGCCTCATTGCGAATTCGGAATGATTGCTTCGTCGGCTCGCCAAGTCCATAGAAGGCTGATACACTCCCGCACGGGGATGACCTTAAAGGCGAAAGGGCATAGCGTGTCGGGCAATAGCGAACAGGATTTGAGCGGAGTTGAACTCCTGTGCGATCTTTCCGCGGATGCTCTTGTCGAGCTGTCTCAGAATTGCCGCTGGCGCACCTATGGCGCTGGCGAACAGATCATCGACCGGCAAAGTGAAAGCCGGGATGTCTATTTCGTGGTAAATGGGCGGGTTCGCGTGGTCATCTATTCCCTTTCTGGGCGCGAAGTCACGTTGGATGACCTGGAAAGCGGGGGGTATTTCGGCGAGCTGGCGGCCATCGATGGGCAGCCCCGCTCGGCCAGCGTGATGGCCATTTCCAAAACCGTTTTGGCCTCTATGTCGCCCGGATATTTCGAACAAACTTTGAAAAAATACCCGGAGGTGGCGGTGCGGGTCATGCAGCGCCTGGCCTGGGTTGTGCGCATGTCCACCGAGCGGATCATGGAACTCAGCACCTTGGGTGCAAACAACCGTATTCAGGCAGAAATCCTGCGACTCGCCGCCGCAACCGCCACAGATGAGGGCGTAGCCATCATCAAACCCATCCCCATACATAGCGATATTGCCAGCCGGGTCAGTACCACACGGGAAACGGTGGCCCGAGAGTTGAGCAACCTGGCCCGGGCTGGGGTCTTGGAACGCCAGAAAGATCAGTTGAAAATCAATGATCTAGAGCGGCTTCGGGATATGGTGGAAGAAGTCCGCGGCGAGTGACGGCAGCTTTAACAAGCCCCGTGATCACCCGCTCTGTGAGGAGGCTCACTGCACGACCCGTCCGTTTGTTGGAAACTGCAGGGGTGATCGCGACCGAGGACGGCCGTTTTGGCCGGCGATCACACAAAATGTCGCCCGTCGGGCTTTCTTCAGTTGCCTGGAGCCGTCTGTCGGCTCAGAAGCCATACCGTGATAACTCACCCCCATATTAAGTGGGGGTTTTTTTATGACTTTGTCATATAAATCCACCGCGCTGTCCCTGTACTTATCCAGACTAGGCAACCATAATGAATATGGTGTAGAAACGATCAGTCGGGCCGAATCCAGGGCGCATCGGCGGCGCGCGCAACGCGTAAAGGCGCAATGGAACGTGGATTGGGCGCTTTAGAATGCAAGAAGATTAAGTGGGACTTGGGGACGTTACTAATGGCAAAAACCATTCTGATCGTTGAAGATAACGAATTAAATATGAAATTGTTCAACGACTTACTCCAGGCTCACGGGTACGAAACAATCCAAACCCGGGACGGGCGACAAGCCTTAAGCTTGGCCAAGGAGAATGTACCAGACCTGATCTTGATGGATATCCAGTTACCGGAAATTTCCGGTTTGGAAGTCACCCGCATGATCAAGGAAGTGGATGCACTCAAAGATATTCCCGTAGTCGCGGTTACAGCTTTTGCGATGAAGGGGGATGAAGAGAAGATCCGGGAGGGGGGCTGCGATGGCTATATCGCCAAACCGATTTCCGTTCCCAGTTTCCTGGAAACCGTTTCGAAGTTCCTGAGTTAAATAGATCAGGTCATTGCAGCGTAAATGCCCGGTCGCGTCCTCATTGTCGACGATATGGCACCGGCGCGCCGTCTTTTGGCCGAATGGCTGACGGCCGAATATTATGAAGTTTTGAGTGCCCCCGATGGCGCCCAGGCCCTGGAACTTATCCAAGCCAGAAAACCCGATATCATTCTGCTCGATGTCATGATGCCAGACCTCGACGGGTATGAGATCTGCCAGCGAATCAAGTCCACACCTGAAACAGCGCAGACCCCCGTGGTCATGATCACCGCACTGGGCGAACCGGAAGACCGCATACGGGGCCTGAAAGCAGGGGCGGATGATTTCCTGACCAAACCCGTTGATCCCATGGCCTTACTGGCACGCGTGCGGTCCCTCCTGCGTCTGAAGGCCATGTTTGACCAGTGGCGGGTTCGGGAAAAAGCCGCCCGTGCCATGGGCATCGACCTCGAATCCAATGATCTGCTTGATCCCGCCTCGTTGACCGGGGCGGTCGTACTTGCGCATCATGATCGGGTTGCGGGCGATATCATGGGGGCTAATCTTGAAAAACAGGGATATGCGGTGGCACAGATGGCGGCGACCGATGCGCTGCCAGCGGATGTTCGGGGTCAGGAACCAGATATGGTGATGATCGACGCAGGCCTGGGCGAGCCTGCCCTGCGCTTGAGCTCTCAAATTCGCGCGGATGAAAATTTTCGCGATCTGCCCATTTTGCTGATCGGCTACGAGGAGGACCGCGACCTCCTGCTTAAGGGCTTGGAGTTGGGCGTCAATGATTATGTCTTGCGGCCGGTTCACGAAGAAGAATTGATCGTTCGGGTGCGCACCCAAATTCTCCGTAAACGCTACCAGGACAAGCTGAAATCCCGCTATTTGGACCGTTTGTCGCTGGCCTTTATCGATAGCCTGACCGGCCTGCATAATCGCCGCTATCTGGAGGCCAACGTGTCTCGCTTGGTAACGGATGCCCGCGTGCGGTCCCAACCCCTCTGCCTCCTGATGGTCGATGTGGATCACTTCAAAAGTGTCAACGATACCTACGGCCATGATACGGGGGATATTGTTTTGCACGAGGTGGCCAAGAGGCTAACCAGCGCTATCCGCAGTATGGACCTCATCGCCCGTTATGGCGGGGAAGAGTTTACCGTCGTGATTCCGGACTCGGATATTGACTATGCCAGCCATATCGCTAACCGGATTTGCGATCGGGTGGCGGAAACGCCCGTTGTGACCGAAAAGGGGGATGTATCTGTGACCGTCAGTGTTGGCGTGGCCGAACTTTCTGGCACCGACGATCTAGCGACCTTGTTGGAACGCGCCGATCAACGCATGCTGCGGGCTAAAAATCTGGGCCGGAATCGGGTGATTCGCGATGACAATGCGGCCTAGAGCCGGATCGATGTATTCCTCCTGAAATCCGTCGCTCATCGCAATGCTCTCGGGGGGCGATCGGTATCCACCAGAACGCAAAAAACGGGGCTTTAAGCCCCGTTTCGGTTCCCTTGGAATTGGGGCAAGCCAATTATTTGATTTTGGCTTCCTTGAATTCCACATGCTTGCGGGCCACCGGATCGTATTTCCGGAAGGTCATCTTTTCCGTTTGATTCTTCGGGTTCTTCTTTTTCACATAGAAGAAACCGGTATCAGCGGTGCTGACCAATTTGACCAAAATCGTATTCGGCTTCGCCATGGCGTCAATCCCGTCGTCGCGGCTGTTATTCCAAGCGGCGCACCATACAGCCACTGATGATTCTGTCAAGGGGCAATGCAGTGGTCATTTCGGCGCCATTTGGGTCATCAAACGTCGATTTTCGACAACACCCACTGCTTCTTCCAAGATATCCGCGCCAGGCCGCGGGGTGCAACGGGTTTTCAAGGTGGCAAAGGCCTCTTGGTCTTCAGGTGTCAGGGCCAGCCAGTCGCGTCGTGCTGCCAAATCCTGCTCTCGCTGGGCTGCGAGATCGCCGTTTTCACCCGTGCCCAGGCAGATCATGGGGTGGAGGCCCCGCCCGTCATAAATCCGCCCAGATGGCGTGACGATCGTCGCCCAAGTCAACGCCAGTTCCCCGCCATTGGGCAGGCTGATCAGGGTTTGGACGCTGCCCTTGCCATACGAAATTCCGCCTAACGAGATCGCCCGCCCCCTGTCTGCCAGAGCAGCCGTCAGGGCCTCGGCAGACGAGGCGGTCTGCCCGTCGATCAACACGGCTAGGGGCATGCCCGTGGCGATGCTGCCCGGTTCTGCTTGATGATGGATATGGCTGTCGGGATGGCGACCGCGCACGATGGCCAAAGGCCCGCGGTCTAAAAACAGGTCGGCAACCTGCAGTGTTTCTTTCAGCAATCCACCATGGTTGCCGCGTAGGTCCAACAGCAGCCCACGGATGGGCGCGCCGGGTGCCGTGAGGATGCGACGTATCTCTCGGTGGGCATCGATGGGGGTATGACGATTGAAGCCGGAGATTTGTAAGACCAGCGTATCGCGAAGGCGGCTGGCCACCACCGTCGGCGGCGCAAGGGAGACGCGCCGCAATGTGACGGTAAACGGTTTGGCTCCCCGCATCAGGTCGAGTCGCACCTGGGTCATGGGCTCACCGGAGACCAGCGCCTCGATATCCGCCGGGTCTAATCGGGAGACCTTGATGGAATCAATGGCGGTAAGGATGTCGCCCACCTGTAGCCCTGCTTGGGCGGCGGGGCCGATGGGTCGTATTTCGGTGATTTGCAGGGTAGAACCGTCTTTCCGGCGGGCAAAGTCTGCACCGATATCTGCCGGGTCTTCCCGCGCCTGTTGATAGTCTTCTGCAAGACGTGGGGGCACGTAGCGGGTCCCCACATCCAGGCTGCCGGTGACGGCCAGAAGGAACAGATCCACTGGGCTTCTGCCCTCCGCCGATGGGGTGATCAAGCCATGGGCATCAAGGGATCGTAGCTCTCGCGCAATCTCCTGCGCCCAGGTTCCCGGCGTCGCGTCGGGAGGCGGGGAAAGCGGGTGGGTGGTCCCCTTCGTTTGAAGGACCGCCCGGAAGCCCGCAGCGACAAGCGGAGGCAGGGGGTGTTCGCGGATGTAGAGTTGGTCAATGGCGGTGAGAACTGTCTCCAGGGTGGCGATGTCTGTTTCCAGATCCGTCGCCGCCGGTGGCGCCGCAGAGGCGACCGCAGGTGGCTCTGCCGTCGGTGTATCCTGCTGGCCGGTGGTGCAACCGGTGAGAAACACCGCGAAAAGCAGGGAATTGGTGAAAAGCCGCCCAGGAATCATTGGCCATGCTTAGCACAGCCCGCGCGGGGCGTCATCGCCGGTGACGCCGTTTCTTGCCACCCGTAGGGCGGCGCGGTGGTTTGCCGCGTCCCTTTCGGCGCGCGGGCGGGGCGCCGTCCTCCAGCAATTCCATCACCGTGCTGCCGGTGATGGGATCGGCTTCGCGCAGTAGCACGGTCACCGTATCCCCTAGCTGGTATTGCCGCTTGCTGCGTTTCCCTACCAGGCTGTGCAGGGCCTGTTCGTGGGTGTAATAGTCGTCAGGCAGGCTGCTGATGGGGACCAGCCCTTCACCCCCCGTATCGTCCAAGGCGACGAACAAACCGAACCGGCTGACGCCCGTAATGCGCCCGGGAAGGGTTTCACCAATTTTGGTGGAAAGATGGGTGGCGGTAAAACGTTCAACCGCTTCCCGCTCCGCCGCCATGGCGCGGCGCTCGGTGGCCGAAATATGTTCACCGATCTCTCCATAATCGCCCGGGTCGGCGGGCAGCCCGCCGTCCCCCAAATCCCCGGCGGAAACCAGCGCCCGATGTACCAATAGGTCCGCATAGCGGCGAATGGGCGAGGTAAAATGGGCGTAGCGACGCAAACCCAGGCCGAAATGGCCCAGATTATCTGGGCTGTAGACGGCCTGTGCCTGGCTGCGCAAGATCACCTCATTCACCAGACGGGCGTGGGGCGTTCCCTCGACGGTTTGGATGATCCGGTTCAAATGATGGGGGGTGATACGTCCAGAGGGCAGGGACAGGTCCAGGCTGTCCAGAAATTCCCGCAAGGACTCGATCTTCTCCGGCGCCGGGGCGTCATGCACCCGGTACATGCAGGGGCGTTGGCGCCGTTCCAGGGCTTCCGCCGCCGCTACATTGGCGGTGATCATGAAATCTTCGATCAATTTATGGCTATCAAACCGGGGCCGGTCGATGACGCCTGCCACGGCGCCGTCCGCGTTAATGATCACTTGCCGTTCCGGCATGTTGAGTTCCAGAACCCCGCGACGCGCCCGGTCGCGTTGCAGGGCCGCAAAGGCGCCGTAGAGCGGCTTCAGGATGGGGGCGACCAAGGGGCCGGTGGTATCGTCCGGCGCGCCATCCATGGCGCTCTGCACCTGTTCATAGGTCAGCCGCGCGGCAGACCGCATCATGGCCCGCTCGAACCGGTGGTCCTTCAGGCGCCCGTCCTTGTTGATAAACAGATGGGCCGCCATGCAAGGGCGATCTTCCTTGGGGTTGAGGGAACACCAGCCATTGGACAACGCCTCGGGCAGCATGGGCACCACGCGATCTGGGAAATAGACCGAATTGCCCCGTTCGAACGCGGACCGATCCAAAGCGGAACCGGGTCGCACATACCAAGACACATCCGCGATGGCGACGATCAGGTGCCAACCGTCCGGGTTTTTCGGGTCCGGGTCCGATTCGGCGAACACCGCATCGTCGAAGTCTCGGGCATCGGCGCCATCAATGGTCACCAGCGGCACATCACGCAGATCAACACGTTTGCCCAAGGGGGCAGGGCCCGCCTTTTCCGCTTCGAGCAGTGTATCGGCGGTAAACCGAAATGGAATTTCCTTGGCGTGGATAACGATCAGGCTGATGGCTTTGGGGGAATCCAAAGACCCCAGCACATCAATAACCTTGCCTTGGCGCATGCCCGCATGGCGCCCGGGAATGGCTTCCACCAGCACCAGGTCGCCATCCTTGGCATTCCGGGTCATGTTGGGCGGAATGGCCATTTCCGCCTTGTGGCGCCGATCTGTGGATCGGATGCGCGTATCCCCGGCGGTGGTATCGAAGACGCCGACGATCTGGGTCGGGCCGCCGGTTTTCGGCAGCAGTTTGATGGTCCGACCTTCATAGGTTTTCGCGCCGACCCGTTTTATCCGGGCGAGAACCCGGTCCCCGATACCCAGCGCGGGTTTGCCGCGCCGTTCCGGCGCCATGACGATGCGGGGCGGCGGGCCGTTCTCCTCGTTCCAGTTCACCGGATGGGCGAGCACATCGCCATCCTCATCGATGGCTTTCATGTGCAGAACGGTAACTTCGGGCAGACTGCCCGCCTCAGCAAAGCGGCGGCCATGGGCGCGCTCGATCAGGCCGTCTTTCTCCAGTTCCTTGATCATCGCCCGCAATGCGGGGCGATCAGCGGCGGACACGTGGAAGGCGCGAGCGATCTCCCGCTTGCCGACTTTTCCAGGAGAGTCCTGGATAAAGGTCAGAAGGTCGTTTTTGGAGGGCAGGGGCGCCTTGGAGGTCATCTCAGTCTCAATCCTGCCGCACGTTCAGGGTAGATCACCCGCGCTGCCAATGGGGTAACGTAAAGCGGCAAGTGTCAAACATCACTATTGGCTTCGTCAGTTGGTGCCGCCTTTTTCTGAGCGGTGGTTTTCTTTTTCGCCGGAGCCTTTTTAGTTGTCGCCTTTTTAGTTGTCGCCTTTTTGGTCGTGGTTTTCTTCGCTGTCGATTTTTTGGCCGCGGGCTTCGCCTTGGCGCCGCCCTTGCCGTTCTTCGCGCGGCCCGCCTTCGCTTCTAACAGCTCGACGGCTTTTTCAATGGTCAGGTCGGCCTTGTCCAAGGTCTTGGGCAGGGTCGCGCGGACCTTCCCATGCTGTACATAGGGGCCGAACCGCCCCTTATGCACGGTGATCGCGCCGCCCTTGGGGTGATCACCCAGATTCTCCGGTGGGGTCTTGCCGGATTCCGCGATCAGGGTCACGGCCCGGTTGATGCCGATGCTCAGCACATCATCATCGCCCTTCAAGGATACATAGACGCCGTTATGTTTGATGAACGGACCAAACCGCCCCAAACCGGCGGTGATCATTTCCCCGGATTCCGGATGCACGCCCACGTCTCGGGGCAGGGACAACAAGGACAACGCTTTTTCCAGCGTTACATCCATGGGGTCCATGCCCTTGGGTAGGGAAGCACGCTTCGGCTTGGCGACCTTTTTCTTTTTGCCCTTGGGGGTCTCTTCCGGCACGGGGGCCTCACCCAATTGTACATAGACCCCGTAAGGGCCTTTGCGGAGGGTCACGGGCAATCCTGTTTCCGGATCGGTGCCGAGAAGCTTCGGGCCTTCCGCCAACGCGCCGCCATCATCCCCGTTTTCCCCATTGCCCACGGCCAGGGGGCGGGTATAGCGGCAATCGGGATAGTTGGCGCAACCGATAAAGGCGCCGAACCGACCCAGCTTGAGGCTCAACCGCCCTTCCTTGCAGGTGGGGCAAACCCGAGGGTCCGAGCCATCTTCGTTTTGTACGAAGAAATGCGGGCCAAGCTCGTTATCCAGGGCGTCGGTCACGTCCTTCATGGTCAACTCGGCGGTTTCTTCCACCAATTGTTTGAAGGACCCCCAGAATTCCATCAGCACCGATTTCCAATCGGCGCGGCCGCCGGAAATCTCGTCGAGCTGGTTTTCCAGGTCCGCCGTAAAATTATACTGCACATACCGTTCGAAAAACCGGGTCAGGAAGGCGGTGACCAGGCGGCCCCGATCTTCCGGAATAAACCGACGGCTTTCCAGACGCACATATTCCCGGTCCTGCAGAACAGAGATAATGCTGGCATAGGTGGAGGGACGGCCAATGCCCAACTCCTCCATTTTCTTCACCAGGCTGGCTTCCGTATAGCGGGGTGGCGGCTGGGTGAAATGCTGTTCCGGCGTCACCGTTTGGCGCGCCATGGCATCACCTTCGACGAGCGGCGGCAGGCGGCGATCTTCCCCATTGCCATTGTCGGAATCGTCGATGTCTTCCCGATACAGTTTCAGGAACCCGGGGAAATCGATGGTCGTGCCGGTGGCGCGCAGCACCACGGCGCCATGACCGGAAGCGACATCGGCGGTGACCTGGTCCAGGACCGCCTGTTCCATCTGGCAGGCCAGGGTCCGCTTCCAGATCAGTTCATAGAGCGCCCGCTGATCGTCCGACAGATAGGCCGCCATGCGCTTCGGCAAGCGCGCCGGGTCGGTGGGCCGAATGGCTTCGTGGGCTTCTTGCGCATTCTTCGCCTTGGTTTTGTAGGCCCGGGGCGAACTCGGTACGTATTCGGCGCCGAATTCCTGTTCGATCACACCACGGGTGGCGGCGATGGCTTCGCCCGCCAGATTGACCGCATCGGTCCGCATATAGGTAATCAGGCCGACGGTCTCGCCGCCGATATCCACGCCTTCATACAGCTTTTGCGCCACTTGCATGGTCTTGCGGGCGGAGAAACGCAGCTTGCGGGAGGCTTCTTGTTGCAAGGTGGAGGTAGTAAAGGGCGGCGCCGGATTGCGCCGGACCTTTTTCTTTTCCACCTTTTGAACGGAAAAGTCGCGGCTTTCGATGGCATCCACCGCTCGCTTCGCGGCGGCTTCATCGGCCAGATCAAACTTATCCAGCTTGGCGCCGTTCAGATGGGTTAGCGCGGCGGTAACCGGCTCCCCCTTGGGGGTATGGAACAGGGCATGGACGGACCAGTATTCCCGAGGCTTGAAAACCTCGATTTCCGCTTCCCGCTCGCAGATCAGCCGCAGCGCCACCGATTGCACCCGCCCGGCAGACCGGGCTTTGGGCAATTTTCGCCACAACACCGGGGAAAGGGAAAACCCGACCAGATAATCCAGGGCCCGGCGCGCCAGATAGGCCTCGACCAGGGCGGCATCGATATCCCGGGGTTGCGCCATAGCGGCGGTAACGGCGTTTTTGGTAATCTCGTGGAACACCACCCGGCGCACATCGACCCCGTTAAGGGCTTTTTTGGACCGCAGGACTTGCTCCACATGCCAGGAGATGGCCTCGCCCTCCCGATCCGGGTCGGTGGCGAGATAGAGCACATCGGCCCCTTTAACCGCCTTGGTGATGGCGCCGATATGTTTGTTGGAATCGCCGCTGACTTCCCAATCCATGTCGAAATCATCATCCGGCCGCACCGATCCATCCTTGGGGGGCAGATCGCGGACATGACCATAGCTCGCCAGAACGGTGAAATCCTGGCCCAGATATTTGTTGATGGTTTTCGCTTTGGCGGGCGATTCGACGACAACAACATTCATTGGTGCGTTAACCAATCCAATCAGGCTTCAATCCAGCAGGGAAACCATGTTCCCGGGATGCCGTTCGAGGCGACCGGCAAGTTCCAATTCCAGAAGCACGGTGTGCACAACTGCGGGGGAGAATTGGCATTGTCGGATCAGTTCGTCAACACTTACCGGTGTGGGGGACAAGGATTCCATCAAGATGGGGCGTGCCTTGAAAACCGCATCCTCCCCTGGGTTTTGTCTGTTAAGGGGTTGAAATGGCTCTCTTTCAGGCTCGGAAAGCGGCTGACGAAATAGATCATTCAAGACCTCGATCACATCTTCTGCGGATCGGGTCAGGGTGGCACCCTCGCGAATCAGTCCATTCGCCCCTGCGGATCGGGGGTCGGTTGGCCATCCGGGAACCGCGAAGACCTCCCGGTTCTGGTCCAGGGCCATGCGGGCGGTTATGAGCGAGCCAGACCGGGTATTGGCCTCCATCACCACCGTTCCACGCGCCATGCCGGAGATGATCCGATTGCGGCGCGGAAAATGCCGCCCTTGCGGTTCGATCCCCAACGGCATTTCTGAAAGGACCGCGCCGCGGTCGCAAAGATCCTCATACAGGCTCTGATTCTCTTTTGGGTAGACGATATCGACCCCCCCGGCGAGTACGGCCACGGACCCGGTCTCCATTCCGCCGGTATGGGCGGCGGTATCTATCCCCCGGGCCATGCCGGAAACCACCATAAGCCCGGCCTTGCCAAGGGCGGCGGCCATATCCCGTGCCAGACGCTTGCCATTGGTGGAGGCATTACGGCTACCGACCACGGCGATGGCCCGCTTTTTTAACAGATGGGTATGGCCCTTGACGCAAATCAGTGGCGGGGCATCTTCGATCTGGCGCAAGAGCGGGGGGTAGCTTTCCTCCGAAGACGCGATCAACGCGGCCCCGGACGCGGCGATGGCATCATACTCCTTTTCGGCATCGCCTTTGGAGGCGATGCGAATCTTCTTGCGGCCCCCTTTTTGCGCCAATCCGGGGAGGGCGTCCAAACAGGCGCCCGCGCTGCCGTAGCGATCCCTAAGCCGGTGAAAGGTGATGGGGCCCACATTCTCACTTCGGATGAGACGTAACCAATTCAGTTTTTCGGCGTCGGAAAGCGCCAATGTCATGGCGTCTCGACCGGGTCTTGTTCTGTGTCCTTCGCCTTCTGACCGATCTTCGATTCCGTGCCCGACAGCAGACGGCGAATATTCTCGTGATGGCGAATAAAACCGAGGACCGCAAGTAGCGCGACGACGGTTGCCATGCGCTCCCCAGCGAGGAGATAGCTGGTAAAGGGCGCCGTACCCAAGGCAACGAGCGCCGCGAGGGAGGAATATTTGAACAGTTTCGCCGTTGCGAGCCATACCGCGCAGGCGATGATTCCCACCGGCCAAGCCAGGGCCAGCAAGACCCCCAGGGTGGTGGCCACTCCTTTCCCGCCCTTGAACTGGAGCCAAAACGGGAAGTTATGGCCGATGACGGCAAACAGCCCGGCGATCAGCGCCTGATCCTGCCCATAATAAAGAGAGGCGATAACCACCGCCACGGCGCCCTTGCCGCCGTCCAGCAGGAGGGTGAGCGCGGCGAGATCCTTGCGGCCGGTGCGCAGCACATTGGTCGCCCCGATATTCCCCGAACCGATCTTCCGCACATCGCCCATGCCGGCGACGCGCGTGATCAGCAGGCCGAATGGCACGGCACCCAAAAGATAGGACAGAAACGCGGTGAGTTGCAGCGTGATGTCGAGTTGCATGGGGCGTCAGACCATCTGCGTGCCATGGGTGTACACGGTCCGCCCATCGATAACGGTGCGGAGGACGCGGCCCTGCACGGGGCGTTCATCAAAGGGGGAGTTTTTTGATTTGCTGAGCAGTTTGTGGCGATCCACAACCCAAGGGGCGTGAGCATCGAAGAGCACCAGATCGCAGGGGGAGCCGATTCGCAGGCGCCCGGCATCCAAACCCAACAGGTCTGCCGGCGCCGCGGTGAGGCATCTCAGAATATCCAACAGGCCCATGGCCCCGTTATGGAACAGGTCCATGGACACGGCGAGCAGGGTTTCCAGCCCGATGCCGCCAAAAGCCGCCTGCGCAAAAGGCAGGCGCTTGGCATCTTCATCCTGGGGAGCATGGTCGCTGGCGATGGCATCGATGGTGCCATCCACTAACCCCGCTACCACGGCACGCCGGTCGGCCTCCGACCGCAGCGGCGGCGAAAGCTTGGCGAAGGTCCGGTAATCGCCGACGGCCAGTTCATTGAGGGCGAAGTAGGGGGGCGCTGTATCGCAGGTGACCCGCACGCCGCGTTTCTTGCCGCGCCGGATAATATCCACCGCCTCGCCGGTCGATACATGGGAGATATGCAGCCGGGCGCCCACGTCTTCTGCCAAGCGTATATCCCGGGCGACCATGATCGCTTCGACGCAGGCGGGAATGCCGGTCAAGCCCAGACGGGTCGCCGTTTCCCCCGCATTCATAACGCCATTTTCCGCCAAGCTGGGTTCCTCGGGATGTTGTGCGATCAGCAGATCGAAATTGGAGGCGTAAGTGAGGGCGCGACGCATAACCTTGGCACTGGCGACCGCGTTGTTGCCATCGGTAAAGGCCACGGCGCCGGACTCGGCCAGCATGCCCATCTCCGCCAGTTCGGTCCCCCCCAGGCTCTTGGTGACGGCGCCATAAGCGTAAACCTTGGCAAGCCCCAGGAGGCGGGCCCGGCGGGCCACGAATTCCAATACCGACATGTCGTCGATGACGGGTTCCGTATTCGGCAGGCAGACCATGGAGGTGACTCCTCCCGCCGCTGCCGCCATGCCGCCCGAGGCGAGGGTGCCCTTATGCTCTTCCCCCGGTTCTCGGAGTTGTACCCGCATATCCACCAGGCCGGGCGCCAGGCACATGCCCTCGCAATCAACGATGGTGGTATCTTCGGCAACCGACCCAGCAGTGATATTCGGGCCGAAATCGGCAATGCGTTCCCCATTCGCCAAAACGCCGCCCCGGGTATCGAGATCACCTGCCGGATCAAGAAGCCGCGCATTCACAAAGGCGGTGCGCCCACGCGCCGGTTCAACCATCGGTTTGCGACCCCTGTTGATCCTGGAGGTTGTGGGTTAGGATGTCCAAAATCCCCATGCGCACGGCCACCCCCATTTCCACCTGCTCGCTGATGACGCTGCGCCCGAAATCATCGGCCACCAGGGAATCGATCTCCACGCCCCGGTTCATAGGGCCGGGATGCATGATCAGCGCATCGGGCTTGGCGCGGGAAAGCTTGTCGTAGTCCAATCCATAGAAATGGAAATACTCGCGAACGGAGGGGATGGAATTGCCTTGCATGCGTTCCATCTGAATGCGCAGCATCATCACGATATCGCAATCGGCGAGGCCTTGACGCATGTCGGTAAAGACTTCGACCCCCAGGGATTCCGCTTTGGAGGGGAGCAGGGTGCGGGGGCCGATCAGGCGCACCCGAGCGCCCATAATATTGAGCAGATGGATGTTGGAGCGCGCCACCCGGCTATGGGCGACATCGCCGCAAATGGCCACCGTCAGGCCAGACAGGCGCCCCTTGCGCCGCCGGATTGTGAGGGCATCAAGCAGGGCTTGCGTGGGATGCTCGTGGGATCCATCCCCGCCGTTGATCACCGCGCCTTCCACCTTTTGCGACAAGAGGCTGACGGCACCCGAATCCGAATGGCGCACCACCAGCACATCGGGATGCATGGCGTTCAAGGTGACCGCCGTATCGATGATGGTTTCGCCCTTCTTGATAGAGCTGGTGGAGACCGACATGTTGACCACATCGGCACCTAGCCGCTTCGCGGCGATCTCGAAGGAGGTTCGCGTCCGCGTTGAATTTTCGAAGAACAGATTGATCACCGTGCGGCCGCGCATCAGATCGGAGCTTTTTTCCGCCTTGCGGTTCAAATCCACATAGGCGTCTGCCCGATCCAAAAGATGCATGATCTCCGGCGGTGTCAATCCGGCAATGCCCAGCAAATGACGCTGACGGTACGGATAATCTTCAACGGTGTCGATCATGGGCGGCACTATAAGCGCGGCCCTTTGTCCGTTCAAGCGCCGATGAGGGCCACTAACGGAACTGTCATCGCCGCCGCAATGGTGGATACTGTGATGATGCCGCTGGTCAAGGGTGCATCGCCACCCATGCGGCGCGCCAAAACATACGAAGAAAGTGACGTGGGCGCAGCGCTTGCTAAAAGACACGCCATGCGCGCAGAGCCGGTAACGTCCAATATCAGGCATAAGCCGAAGGCGAGGGCGGGAATCGCCAATAGCTTCAGGGCTGCACCGAAGGCGGTTAAACCGGCGCGCCGGGCGGTGGCGCCCATATCCAAGCCCGCGCCAACAGCCAACAGGGCCAAGGGCAGGGCGGCCCGGCCAAATAGTTCCAGCAGTGGACCGATGACGGGCGGCAGCGTCAGATCGAGGAGGTTGATCATCCCACCGCCGACGCAAGCAAGAATCAAGGGATTGCGTAAAAGATGCAACGGCAGGTCCCGCCAGCGCGCGGCCCGGGAATCGGCCTTCAGAAACCCGGTCACCGCCAGCAGGTTGACCGTGGGGATGATACAGGCGAGGCAGACGGCCACCAGTGGCGCCTCGGTGGGGCCGAGCAAGGCATATCCGGAACCGAGGGCGATATAGGTGTTGGGCCGGAAGGAGCATTGAAACAAGGCGCCGAAGGCGGGGGGCGCTAAGCCTAAGAATCGCTTTCCGAACCAGAGGGCCGCGGCAACCAGCAAAATGGCGCCGATGGCGGCGAATATCATGGCCAGCGCAGCGGTGCCATGCACCTCGGCCTTCGCCGTGCCCGTGAACAGCAATGCCGGAAAGAACACGTAGTAGGTGAGGGTCTCCGCACCCTCCCATAAGTTGGACGCGGGCCAGACCCAGCGGTTCAATCCCCATCCCACCAAGATTGCCAAAAACAGCGGGCTTAGTCCGAGAACAACCGCGGTCATCGGGAATGGCCAAGCGCGTCAAGCACCCCTTGCAGGATGTAGGCGGCGGCGGCGCGGTCCACCACCGCGCTTCTCTTGCTGCGGGAAAGGTCGGCGTCGTGGATCAAAATGCGTTCCACGGCAGCGGTCGAGAGCCGCTCGTCCCACAACAGGATTGGAATATCCTGCAAGCCAAGCAAATTTTCGGCGAATTGTCGGGTGGATTGGCAGCGCGGCCCCTCTGTGCCATCCATGCTGATGGGCAGCCCGAGCACCAAGGCGCCCACATCCTGGGCCGTGACGATCTCGAACAGCGCCTTGGCATCCTTGGTAAATTTGGTCCGCTTTAAGGTCTCTACCGGCGTGGCGATGAAGCGGGACACGTCAGACAGAGCAAGGCCGATGGTTTTGGTGCCCAGGTCCAACGCCAAAAGCCGCTGATGGCGGCCCAGCAAGGTGGAAAGCTCCTCTAGGGTGATCACAGCCATTGTGCCCGATGCTCCTGCTTGGGGAGGAGGTTTTATCATAGGAATGCCGGGGGGCGCTGTCGAGGGGAGGCGGGATTGACAAACCGCGTAAAGACTTTTATGTTCCTAATTTGTTCTTAATCAAACCCAGGAGGATCGCTTGGAAAGTCTTCATGTTTCGGCGTTGCATGTGGTGGACGATGTGAAGCGGGCAGGGGCCAGTTTTGCGGCCTTGGGATTCACCCGGGCGGTGGGCGACAGCCCGGATTGCGTGGGGTGGCTTTCCACTAATGGATCGAGTGTCATTCTGGTGTCGCGTACTCGCGCGCAACGGGATTACGGGTGGGACGCGGCACATCGTATGCGCCATGGGGGTGTGCCTTACATTCATGTCAAAGGGATCGAGGCAGCCTTGCGGGTTTTACCGACCAAATCCAGGTTGCTCGGGCGGGAGCATCGGCAAGACAATCTGCGTGAATTGGTGGTGGAGACGGAGACCGGCCCCGTTGTCCTGGCGGAGACCGCCCGTTGACGTGCTGCGCCTCCCAAAGAAAAGAGCCGGCCCTTTTTTAGGGTCGGCTCTTGCTTTGATGACGTGGATGCGATGTTTTTTTATTCGAAGACAATGACCACACGACGGTTTTGCGGTTCCCGCACACCGTCGGCAGTTTGCACCAGCGGGTCCCGCTCGCCTTTCCAGCGAACGTAGATGGCGTCGGCCGCGACGCCAAGGCGAACCAGCTCGGCCTTCACCGCTTCGGCGCGGCGTTGGGACAGGCCCATATTGTAGGTATCGGAACCAGACCGGTCCGCATGGCCGGTGGTGGCAATCTTGGTGACAGACGCTTTCTTGGAATTGTCGGCGGCGAGGGAAATGATGCGCTCGGCGTCGTCGGTCAAGGAAGATTTGTCGAAGTCAAAGAACACGATGTATTGGTTGGCAATCGGCGCCATCGGTTCGGCGACCGGCGCGGGCGGCGGGGTCAATTCCCAACGCAGACCGGCAAGCACAGTATGGGCTTGGTATTCACCGCTCACGTTGGGGGTGAAATCCGGGTCGGCGGTGATGAAATACCGATAATCGAGGAACAGGTTCAGCTGTTCGGTCACGGCGTAGTTCACACCGGCAATGGCTTGCCCGGCGAGCACGGTGTCGGAATCATCGAACAGGGGGGTATCCGTGTTGATCTTCGCCGCACCGACGCCCAGGCCGAGATAGGGGGTCAGCGAGGAGTCGAGGTCAAAATCGTACAGTAGGTTGCCCATCAGGGACAGGACGCTGACATCTTCGGTGGTCAGAGCGGTCCCGTTGATGCTGTCGATGTTGTTGTTGCGGAAACCGAGTTCAACTTCACCACGCAGGCCACTGTCATAGCCCCAACCCAGTGCGCCGATACCGGCCCAGCCGTAGTCCATGTCGATATTGCGGCTGACGCCCCCAATGTTATAGGTGGGGTCAATGTGAAGGTTGACGCCAGCGCCGAGGCTGACATAAGGGCCGGAGATGTCACCGGCGGAGGCGGTCAGCGGCGCAATCGCTAGCAGCGTGGCGACGGCGATGGAGCTACGAAATTTCATTGGATTAGTTCCCTTAAATCCGAACAAGGAAGATCGTGGTGGCGACGCGCTTCGACTCGCGTTCAAGCTGTTGCAAAGAATACACAGAAGCCTAAGTCCCTCAAGAATCCTTGGGGATTTGTGAGCTAAAAAATCAACGCAAGATGCAAATCTGCAACAGGTCGGTCTAGGAGGACAGGCGATCCCGCAGTAACTGGTTCACAAGGCTCGGATTTGCCTTGCCCTGGGTGGCCTTCATGACCTGCCCGACAAACCAGCCGATCAGCTTGTCTTTGCCGCCCTGGTAGTCAGCTACCTTATCCGGATTATTGGCGATGACCGAATCGACTGCCGCCTCGATGGCGCCCGTATCGGTAATCTGCTTCAGACCCTTTTCGTCGACGATGGTTTCGGGGTCGCCACCGGTCTCCACCATGATTTCGAACACATCCTTGGCGATACGGCCGGAGATGGTATCGTCGGCGATCAGGTCAAGCAGCTTGCCCAAATCCTCGGGTGAGACGGGGCTATCTTCTATATCCCGGCCCATTTTGTTCAAGGCACCGAAAAGATTGGTAATCACCCAATTGGCCGCGGTTTTGGGGTCCCGCCCGCGGGCGACCGTTTCGTAATAGGCGGCTGTTTCCTTTTCCGCGACCAACACGCCCGCGTCATAGGCGGACAAGCCAAACTCGTTGATATAGCGGGATTTTCGCTCATCCGGTAGTTCCGGCAGCGTCGCCTTTAGGTCAGCAACGAACCCTGGGTCCAGATCCAGCGGCAGCAAATCCGGATCGGGGAAATACCGGTAATCATGGGCGTGTTCCTTCGACCGCATGGCGCGGGTCTCGCCGCGATTTGGGTCGAACAACCGGGTTTCCTGCAACACCGTGCCGCCATTTTCATAGGCATCGATCTGGCGCTGCGCTTCCGCCTCTATGGCCTGCATGACAAACCGTACCGAATTGACGTTCTTGGTTTCCGTGCGGGTGCGCAAATCGTCTTCGCCGACGGGGCGAACGGACACATTAACGTCACACCGCATGGAGCCTTCCTCCATGTTGCCGTCGCACGTCCCCAGATAGCGCACGATACTGCGCAGTTTGCGCAAATAGGCACCGGCTTCTTCCGGGCTGCGCAGGTCGGGCTTGGAGACGATCTCCATCAATGCGACGCCAGTCCGGTTCAGATCGATAAAGGTCCGCGTCGGGTCCTTATCATGCACCGATTTTCCCGCATCCGCCTCCAGATGCAGGCGTTCGATCCCCACATCCCGGTTGCTGCCGTCCTCCAGGTCCAGGGTGAGGGTGCCTTCGCCCACAATGGGGTGCTCATATTGGCTGATCTGATAGCCTAGCGGCATATCCGCATAGAAATAGTTTTTCCGCGCGAAAACCGAATGCAGGTTGATTTGCGCCCGCAGGCCCAGGCCTGTGCGCACCGCCTGTTCCACGCAGGCCTTGTTGACCACGGGCAACATGCCCGGCAGGCCCGCGTCCAGAAGGTCGACCTGATTGTTGGGCGCGGCACCAAAGGCGGTGGAGGCGGCGGAAAACAGTTTGGAATTGGAAATTACCTGGCAATGGACCTCCAGACCGATGATGACTTCCCAATCGCTGGTTTCGCCCTGCAAAATATAGGTCATGGCATCAGGCTCCCACCGGGCGGATTGAAAGGCCCGCGGCTTGTTCCAACACGCTTGCGGTGTTCAAGACCGTGGCCTCGTCGAAGGGGCGACCAATTAACTGCAGCCCCAGGGGCAATCCGGTCGCGGAGAGGCCCGCCGGGACGGAAATCGCTGGTAACCCGGCCAGGCTGCTGGGGACGGTGAACACATCATTCAGATACATGGCGATGGGATCATCCATTTTCTCGCCAATGCCGAAGGCCGCTGACGGAGCGGTCGGCGCCAGAATGGCATCCACTGTCTCGAAGGCCTGAGTGAAATCTCGCGCGATTAGGGTGCGGACCTGCTGTGCTTTCAGATAATAGGCGTCGTAATAGCCGGCGCTCAGCACATAAGTGCCGATCAATACCCGGCGCTGCACCTCTTTGCCGAAGCCCGCCGCGCGGGTCTTGCAATACATGTCGTCCACCGACTCGCCGGGAACCCGCAAGCCATAGCGCACGCCATCATAGCGGGCCAGATTGGAAGAGGCTTCCGCCGGGGCGACAATGTAATAGGTGGGCAGGGCGTATTGGGTATGGGGCAGGGAAATGGGCACCGTTTCCGCCCCGGCATCGCGCAGCATGGCCGCGCCTTTTTCCCAAAAGGCGACGATCTCGGCGGGCATGCCGTCTAACTGATATTCCGTGGGAATGCCGATCTTTAACCCTTTGATATTGCCTGTTATAGAATGTTCAAAATCCGGCACATCCAAGGGTGCGGAGGTGGAATCCTTCGGGTCATGTCCCGCCATGGCGCCCAGCATGATCGCCGCATCACGCACCGTGCGGGTCATCGGGCCTGCCTGATCCAAGGAGGAGGCGAAGGCCACGATGCCCCAGCGGGAGCAGCGGCCATAGGTCGGCTTCAATCCGACGATGCCGCAAAAGGAAGCGGGCTGGCGGATCGACCCCCCCGTATCGGTGCCGGTCGCGCCCAGGCACAGGCCCCCGGCGACAGCGGCGGCGGACCCGCCAGAGGAGCCGCCGGGCACCAGATCTTTGCCGTCAGCGCTCTTCCAGGGGTTTTTCACCGGGCCGTAATAGCTGGTGATATTGGCCGAGCCCATGGCGAATTCGTCCAGATTGGTTTTGCCGAGCATCACCGCGCCCGCATCCCGCAACTTAGCCGATACTGTGGACTCGTAAGGGGGGGTGTAACCATCCAGAATATGGGAGGCGGCGGTGGTCAACACGCCTTCGGTGCAGAACAAATCCTTGATGGCGACGGGGATGCCATCCATGGATCCCAGGGGGCTGCCAGCGGCGCGGCGGACGTCCGATGCCCGCGCGCGTTCCAAGGCAATCTCGGGGGTTTCGGTGATAAAGGCGTTGAGATCACGGTGATCTGCCATGGCGGTTAGTTGCGCTTGGGTCAGTTCCGCGGCGCTGAACTGGCCGTCGGCAAGCCCATCCCGGGCCTCGGCGATGGTAAGGGCGCGCAGATCCGTGCTCATTCCACCACCTTCGGGACCAGGAAAAATCCATCCGCGGATTCCGGCGCGTTGGCCAAAACCTTGTCGGGGATACCACCGCCCGCCTGCTTATCTTCGCGCAAGGGAAGGGTTACATCGGTGACGCTGGCCAGGGGGGCGACGCCTTCCGTATTCACTTCCGCCAGTTGCTCCACCCATCCAATAATATGCGACAGCTCTCCGGCGAGCGGTTCCAGGTCCGCTTCCGGAACTTCTATCCGCGCCAGGAAGGCGATGTTTTTAACTGTGTCCTTGTCGAGAGACATGGGGAATACCTTGTTCAACGGTCGATTTCGGCGGCGGAAAGTAACATTGGCGGCGCGCCGCCGCAACAGGTGGCCCCGCCAATATCTTTTTAGGGGCGGCGCATGGCGGTCCAGGTGGTTTCGGTCAGTGCGTTTAACGCCATGGTCACCGTCAGACGAAGTGCCTCCGACACCGTATAGGCAGGATAGTCCGCCGGGACGGGGGGGATGGCATGGGTTTCCGGTCCGGCACTGTCGAATTGCAGGATTTTTTTATCCCGGTCGAAAAGCGTGTTGACGAAGAGTCCGCCTTCCACCCCCAGGTCCAGATTGTAGAGTTCCAAACCAACTTGATACACGGCGGGCGTATCGAAATTGTAGGGAATTTCAGTGAAAAACATATACAGGGGAATATCGAAGACGTGCCGTTCCCCAAAGCAACGGACATCTACCCAAAAATCCGCAATCCGCATGACCGGATCATCGGGGGAATCCGTGCCGTTATAGCGAATAGAGTAATTGCAAATCCGCTCCCCGATAACGAGCTTACCTCTAAGCGGCCGATCAAGTTTGGCGCTGACATATGGCACAAGGTGTTCCCGATTAACATAGGCTATCGGCGTATTCGGATACTCGATGGCATACCAGTCGCCTCCTTCCACTGTTCCTTTCACCTCCACCATATATCCCATGGCGACCTGACCTATTCTTTTGCCGCTCACTGCCGGAAGGTCCCGCACATTGATAATATCGCCTGTCACCATGAAGGGGCCGTGTGGTGGGACAAGCTTGATGTCCTTGGAGGTGGGGGAAAGGTCGGGTTTCTTGGGGGCCTCCAAGATGACGGTCGGTTCCGGTGTCGGGGCGGGGGGGGCAGCCTTCTGATCTGACCCCTGAGCGGTAGAAATTGCAGGCAGGCCCGCCGTATAAATGGCAAGGGCGATGCATGTGAGGATCGCTTTGACCTGCATAGGTTGTCTCTTTTCCCAGTGACATGGCGATCTTGCCATGATTAAGAAAATGTCATGTGCATATGTACAATAGCGAAACAAGATGTAGGGGGCGAGAGCCCGTTTGCAATCACCTTCGTGCCGTGTGTTTCAGAATAACGCCGGTACCGCAGGAATGTCTCCGGAGATGAAAGTGTCCGCTCCACGGTCTGCGCCCTCATCCCATCGGCGGGCGATATCCTTCATCCTCATCGGCAGCTTCGCGGGAACATTGATGGATGCGGTGATGAAATGGCTGGTGGCGGATTATGCCGTTTTTCAGCTGTTGGCGATCCGGGGGATGATTGTTTTACCGCTGCTTTTCTTATGGGTGCTGGGAACGGAGCGGGGGCGGCCTTTCCTCCCCACCCATTTTTCGCTGGTGCTGTTGCGCACGCTCTTCATCATGCTGGCGCCGTTGTTATTTTTCACCACGCTCCGTTACCTGCCACTGGCGGACGCGACGGTGGTTTTCTTCGTCACGCCGTTGATTGCGACTGGCCTATCCGTCTTGTTTTTAAAGGAGGTCGTTGGCCTTCACCGGTGGAGCGCCATCCTGGTGGGATTTGCCGGGGCCGTTATCGCCTTGAATCCCGGGACGGATGTTTTTCAGCCCATTGCGTTGTTTACCCTGGCTGCCGCGGGATTTTATGCCGGGGCCATGTTGATCGGTCGCAAGCTGGCGGGGCAGGTAAGTGTTGCGCGCTTACTGCTCTTTCAAAGCCTCGGCCTTGCCATTGGTTTCGGCCTATTGGGGGCGCCAAGCTGGCAGCCCATGCCCCCAGAGGATCTCGCGCTCACTTGCCTGGCAGCAGCGCTCAGTCTGGTGGTCATGGGATGTTTGACAAAGGGATATATGGAAGGGCCGCCATCGGTGGTCGGGCCCTTCGAATATTCCGCCCTGATCTGGGCGTCGACACTCGGCTATTGGGTTTGGGGAGATATCCCCTCGCTCAATGTGATCGGAGGGGGCTTCCTGATCATTGGCGCAGGGATCTATATCCTGCATCGGGAAACCAGGGGAAAACCCCCAAAACCTATATGATCCACATCAGGGGATGACGCGAGGAGCTGGGCTCTAAGTTTCTTCCGAGTTGATCCCCGTGTCCTCCCCGACGCTTTCCGGCGCGATGGGGGCTTCCTCGGATTCCGGTTGGACCGATGCGCTCACGGTGCCTGCTCGGGCACGGGCCACAGCCACGGATTTTTCCAAAGCATCGATTGTGCACAGGCCGATATGTGCTGGATTACGAGGCTTGATATGGGCCGAATTCCAGTGGGTTTTATCCCGCACCGACGAGATGGTCGGCTTGGTGGTGCCGATCAGCTTGGAAACTTGCGCGTCGGTGAGTTCCGGATAATTTTTCAAAAGCCAGGCAATGGCATCGGGCCGGTCATGTCGTTTGGAGACCGGGGTGTAGCGGGCGGCTTTAGGTCGTTTTTGCGCCTCTGGTACTTTGGGGCTGGCCATCTTCAACCGTGCCTTGGGGTCGGCAATGCAGCGATCCAATTCCTTTTGGGTCAATTGTCCATTGGCGATGGGATCCATTCCGCGAATGCCACCGGCAACCTCACCGTCCGCGATGGCTTGAATTTCCAACAGATGCAAGCCGCAAAAATCGGCGATCTGTTCGAAGGTGAGAGCGGTGTTTTCCACCAGCCAGACGGCGGTGGCTTTTGGCATCAAAGGATGTGCCATGGGATCGGGGTTCCTTTTCAACGTCACGTAGCAATCGACACGCCCAACGGTGCCACGACGGATATCCGCTTCTTTGCGGTTGAGGTCTGGCACGCCTGATGGGATCGGGCCCTTACATACCGGAGAACCGCCGACTTTACAATGCGCTTATCAGGTAAACGCGTTGAAGGTGATCAGCGTCTGCGTATCGCGGATATTCGGTACCGTATGAATTTTCTGATTCACGAACCGGCCAATATCCTGATCTGGCGCCAGGTAACATTTTGCCAGCAGGTCGAATTCACCTGAAATGGAGTAGATTTCCGACATCTCCTCCACATCCTGTACCAGTGCATCGGCGACCTCGTAGGCTTGGCCCAAGTCGCATTTGATCAGTAGAAATACCGGTTTCATGGTCAGGCGATCCTCAATTTTCCGTGGTGAGAATGATTTTACCGATATGGTCGCCGCTCATCATCATGCGATGGGCCGCGGCGGCGTCACTGAGGGGGAAGGTCGCATGGATAACCGGTGCGATATCCCCTCTCTCGATCATCGGCCAAACCCGTGCCCATAGCGCCTGGGCGATCGCGCCTTTATCGGCCACGGGACGGGCCCGCAGGGTAGATCCCGTCAGGGTTAGTCGTTTCAGCATGGCGGGCATCAGGTCTACTTCGACTTTCGCGCCTTTGAGGAAAGCGATGTTCACCAATCGGCCTTCCGGGGCAAGGGCTTTGATATTCCGTTGCACATAATCCCCGCCAACCATGTCGAGGATCACGTTCACCCCCTTGCCGTCGGTACATTCCTTGACAACGGCAACATAGTCTTCCTTGCGATAATTGATCGCCCGCTCGGCGCCCAGTTTTTCGCAGGCGGCGCATTTTTCCGGGCTGCCCGCGGTGGCGAAAACCCGGCTGCCCAAGCGACTCGCGATTTGGATGGCGGTGGTGCCGATCCCGCTGGAACCGCCATGCACCAGGAGGGTCTCGTTGGGATGCAAATGTGCGCGGTCAATCAGGTTCGACCAAACCGTGAAGAAGGTTTCCGGCAGGGCGGCGGCGCTGACCATATCCAAGCCCTTGGGAACGGGCAGGACCTGAGCGCGCGGCGCCACGCAATATTCCGCATAGCCGCCACCCGTGACGAGGGCGCAGACCGCATCTCCTTCCAGAAGATCAATATCATCCGAGCCCCGAGCAACAATAGTGCCCGCGACCTCCAGGCCGGGGATATCCGAGGCGCCGGGGGGCGGGGGGTACCCGCCTTCCCGCTGCAGCATATCCGGGCGGTTGACCCCCGCAGCGGCAACCTTGATAAGAATTTCGTCCGGTCCCGGCATTGGTACGGGGCGCTGGATGGGCCGGAGGACCTCCGGACCACCGGGCTCGGAAATTTCAATGCAGGTCATGGTCGGCGGGAGAGTCTGGGGCATCGGATAAGTTACTCCATCCTTTTTTATCCTTGGCGACGCAGGCTATAAATAGCCCCTCAGTTCATGCCGAAGAAAGGGATTTATCATGGATACGGACGATCTGGACCCCAAGCCCAAACAGGCGCTGAAAGATTTGGAGGTCATGTCCATTGAAGCCCTTAACGAATATATCACGGAACTCGAAACCGAGATCGCCCGTGCGCAAGAGATGATCGAGCGCAAGAAAGAAGCCCGGGGGGCCGCCGACTCGGTTTTCAAATTCTAACCTCTATTCTCATCCAAAAGTACTAAATTCAATCGTTCATAAAACGTTAAGCGTATAGGGTCTATCCTAAGGATGGATGGCTGGTATGGACGGCCATCCATCTTTCTTCCTCTAGGAAGCCTCCCTGTCAGACTCGCCGCCCTCGCGAATGTTGAGGGCGGTACTTTTTGCCATCTCCAGAAACCTGAGGATTGTGTAATATTTGGTCACATTGCTGCTTGACCCGGTGACGCCCGCAGATTACATTCAGCGCGAAAAGAGGAAAACGGGCGAGTTTGACAGGAAAAAAAAAGAGGCAAAGGAGGCGGAGCCGAAACGCGGCTCCGCTTTTTTTTTGTCGCCATCATTCCGCTCCAATTGATATCTACTTACCGAGGACCGCCAATCGCAAACAACAGCCAGGGGAGAGTGCGATGCGTTTCGGTAGGGGAAGCTTTCGGAACCTCTTTTTCCTGACGGTTTATATCTGGACCATGGTGGTCGCCGGGTTTGCCTCGGCGGCGGAAGAACCCTTCAGCATCACGGGGTTCACGCCGCAAGGGGATGTGCGCAATGTCCGCCAGGTGCATGTGCGCTTCTCTCAACCTGTTGTTGAGTTTGGTGACCCTCGCGACCGGGTGGCCCCCTTGTTCACAGATTGCGAACAACCCGCGCAAAGCCGTTGGGTGGATTCCCGCAATTGGGTTTACGAATTCGACCGCAGCCTGCCGGGGGGCTTGCGATGCGCCTTCCAGGTGCAGCCCAATCTGGCGACGCCAGACGGCGTGCCGCTCACCGGTAACCGTGTGTTTCGATTTACCACTGGTGGCGCTACCCTGGATCGTGTGCGGCCCTGGGAGGGGAACCGCTATATCTCCGAAGATCAGGTTTTCGTCCTCACCTTGGATGCACCACCCGATCTGGATAGCGTGGAACGGCACGCTTATTTCGTGGTCGAGGGAATTGCCAGCAAGGTGGGCCTGAGCGTTTTTCGGGGCGAAGAGAACCGCAAGATTACTGGCTCCAAGGACCCCCACCAAATTGCTGTGAAATCCCACCAGACATTTCCACCGGAAGCCAAAGTCTCATTGATCTGGAGCCGGTCCATCCTCACTGCCAACGGCATGGTGACGGGCATGACCGAGGATCGGGAGCTGAAGTTCCGCGTGCGGCCCGCCTACACCTATACGGTCCGTTGTCGGCACGGCAATGGCGAAACCAAATGCGACCCCCTGGGCGATATCCATGTGTGGCTGAGCGAATTGACCGACGCGAAAAAAGCCGCCCAATTCACCCTAAAAAGTGCCGATGGGCACATCTGGGAAGCCGATCCCCAAGACGAATTCGAAACCCGCTATGTGGTGTTTCGTCCGCCGTTTCCACCCAATACGGCATTCACGCTGACGGCGCCGGATGATCTTGCTGATACGGACGGGCGCACGGCCACCCAACCCAAGATCAACAACTTGGCCACGGGCGATTATCCGCCGCTGGCTAAATTCCCCGCCCGCTTCGGTATCCTGGAATTAATGGATAGCCCCGTATTGCCGGTGACGCTGCGGAATCTGGAACCCGACCTGAAGGTTGCCGGGGAAGTCGATCATCCGGTGTCCGGATCGGTGATGCCGGTGACCGGGGATGGCACTGATCGCTATCGCCGGATCATCGATAGCATGATCACGTTAAACACCCGGCGATATGATGAAACGGCAAGCCTGCTTGGCCAGGTGGCTGGCAATCAGCCGCTGACCAAACTAGAGATGCCGCTTCCCAAGACCCACAATCAGGCAGAAGTGGTCGGCATTCCGCTGGAAACCCCGGGGTTCTACCTGGTGGAGATTGCCAGCCGCGATCTCTCCAAATATTTCCTGCAATATGAGGGGCGGCCCATCCAGCCCGAATTCCTCTACACCGCGACCGGTGCGCTGGTCACTAATATGGCCGTGCATATGAAAACCGGGCGGGAAAATTCTCTCGCCTGGGTCACTGCCCTCAATGACGGATCGCCGATAGAAAGCGCGAAGGTCTCAGCCGTTCTGCCCAATGGAGAGGTGGTCTGGTCAGGGGCGACGGGCGCCGATGGTGTCGCCGTCATCGATGCGGATTTGGCGCAATATGTGGATCAATGGTACGGCTCGAAATATCAATCCGGCATCTATTTCTTTGTCGAGAAAGAGGGGGATCTCTCTTTCGCTCATTCCAGTTGGAACGACGGCATCGAAAGCTGGCGCTATCCGGGGGGCTATACCCGATACGATCCTAATGCCTTGATCGGCCACACCGTGTTCGACCGAGAGCTTTATCGGGCTGGTGAAACCGTCTCCATGAAGCATTACCTGCGGCGGCATTTGGGCAGTGGCATGGGGTTCGCCGATCAGACGAAAAGCTGGACCAAGCTGGTGGTTGAACATCAGGGCACCAATCAGGAATATACCTTCACCCTGGATTGGGATCGACACGGTGCCGCCCATTCGGTTTGGAAAATCCCGGAGAGCGCCAAGCTGGGAAGCTACAGCGTCACCTTGTATGGCCAATATGACAGCATTTACATGGGCCGGTTCCGGGTGCTGGATTACAAGATCCCGCTGACCCAGGGCACCATCAAGGGACCGGAAGAACCCTTGGTGCGCGTCGATGCGCTCGACCTGGATCTTTCCGTGCGCTATCTGGCCGGGGGCGGCGCCTCTCGCCTGGGCGTTGCCATCCGCTCGGAACTGACGGAGACCCGGAACTATTATTCCCATCCGCAGCATGAAGACTATTACTTCGATTCTGGCAAGCCGGATGCAGACCCAGAAGACCCCGACCGTCGGGTGATCGATTCCGTCTCTTTGCGGTTGGATGAGGCGGGCACGGCCCGCCACAGCATCACAGACCTGCCGCAGACCGACCGGGGCCTCCAGGTGCTCACGGAGATGAGCTACAACGATCCCAATGGCGAAGTGCGCACGGTTGTCTATTCCAAGGCAATCCTGGCGTCCCCCTGGCATATCGGGCTGAAGGCCAAGGATTGGCTGAACCAAAGCGACAAGGTGGAGTTTACCACGGCGCTCTTGGACCTCAGCGGCAAACCCGTGGTGAACCAGCCGGTCAAGGTGGAGCTTTACAAGCGGGAATACATCTCCCACCGCAAGAAATTGGCGGGGGGCGTTTACGAATACGAACATGAAACTCGGACGACCCCCTTGGGCCAATTCTGCGCCGGGGAGACGGACAGCGCCGGGCATTTCCATTGCGAGGGCGAGACCGAACATAATGGCAGCCTGTTTGGCGTGGCTTTGGCCACCGATCCCAATGGGTTGGAAATCGCCACCCAGCGATCTTTCTGGATCCCCGGACCCAATGCGGGCTGGGGCGATGTGGAGGCCACCGACCGCATGGATGTGCTGGCCGACAAGAAGGAATATGAGCCCGGCGATACGGCGCGGTTCCAATTGCGCATGCCGTTCAAGCAGGCCAATGCCCTGGTCACCGTGGAGCGGGAAGGGGTGCTGGATTATTCGCTCCAGCCCGTAACCAATGATGATCCCGTGGTGTCGGTGCCCATCGCCGAGAATTTCGCCCCCAATGTGCAGGTGGCGGTGTTGGCCGTGCGGGGCCGGGTGGGGGATGTGCAACCCACGGCCATGATCGATCTTGGCCGTCCGTCCTTCCGCTTTGGCATGGCCCGGGTGGATGTGGGCTGGCAAGGTCACCGGTTGAATGTGCAGGTCTCGCCCGACAAGGAAGTCTACGACATCCGTGAGGTGGCGACGGTCAAGATCAAGGTGACCACGGCGGATGGCGATCCGTTGCCCGAAGGCGCCGAGGTGGCGTTGGCCGCCGTGGATGAGGGGCTGTTGCTCCTCTCCCCTAACCGAAGCTGGAAGCTGCTCGAAAAGATGATGGGCCGCCGGTCTAGCGAGGTGGAAACCGCCACCGCGCAAATGCAGGTGGTGGGCAAGCGCCATTTCGGTCAGAAAGCCGTGAAGGATGGCGGCGATGGCGGCGGCGAAGGCCGTGGGTCCGTGCGCGAGCTGTTCGATACTCTGCTCCTCTGGCAGGGCAAGGCGGTGCTGAATGGAGACGGCGAAGCAGTCATCAACGTGCCGCTCAACGATTCCATCACCGCCTTTCGGATCGTCGCCATCGCTTCCGCCGGGCCGGAAAAATTCGGCACGGGCGAAACCACCATTCGGGCCACCAAGGACCTGATGGTGTTCTCGGGGCTGGCGCCGCTGATGCGCGAAGGGGATCGGCTTCAGGTGCCATTCACCTTGCGCAACACCACAGACACCCCCATGACCGTCGACCTTAAATTGTCGGTGGCGGGGCTGACCGATCAACCGGGGCCGCAGCAGGCGACCATTCCGCCAGGTCAAAGCCTGGTGGTGGCCTGGCCCATCCAGGCCCCCTTGGGTGCGACGACCCTTAGCTATCTGCTGGAGGTATCCCAGAATGGCACCCCGGTGGATGCCCTGCGGGTATCCCATCCGGTGCTGGAGGCGGTGCCCGCCCGGGTGCTGCAAGGCACCTTGGAACAGGTCGCCAAGCCCCTGGAAATCTCGGTGAAGATTCCTGACGACGCGGTGGCCGGAAAAGGCGGCGTGCGCGTGGAACTGGCGCGCAGCCTGGTGGATGCGGCGCTGGGGGGCGTGGTGGATTATATGTCCCGCTATCCCTACACCTGCTTCGAGCAAAAAACGTCTATCGCCATCTCGTTGGATGATTCCGCAAGGTGGGAGGCCCTCATGGGCCGGCTGCCCGCCTATCTGGATAACCGGGGCTTGGTGAAATACTTCCCCCTGATGCGGGAAGGCAGCGTAATGCTGACCAGCTATGTGCTGGCCACCGCCCACGAGCGGGGATGGAAAATCCCGGCGGCCCCCCGGGATCGGATGCTGAAAGCGCTCAGCGACTTCGTGGAGGGCCGCTATCAATGGCGCAGCTACTTCACGGAAGGGTATGGGCGCATCATTCGCCTGTCGGCGTTGGAGGCGCTGTCCCGTTACGGGCGGGCAACGCCGGGCATGCTGGAGGCCATCGATGTTTGGCCCCGGGAATTACCAACCTCCGCCTTGCTGGACTGGTTCAATATCCTACGCCGATTGCCCGACGTGGAAAACCGGGAAGCGAAACTGGAAGAGAGCGCGCAACTGCTCTATTCCCGCATTCGCTTCGATGGCCGCATGATCCGCTTCACCACCAGCGATCGGGATAACCTGTGGTGGTTCATGACCGGCGGCGATGTAAATGCCAGCCGGGTCATCCTCAGTCTGTTGGAGTTTGGCTTATCGACGGACGATATGCCGCGTTTCGTGGAAGGCGCGCTCAGCCGCCAGATCAACGGCCATTGGCGCCAGACCACCGCCAATGCCTGGGGCGCGCTGGCGCTGCGCAAGTTCGCCGCCGCTTTCGAGAAAGAGGCGGTAACGGGGGCCACCGTGGCCAGCCTGGACGCCAGCTCGGAGCGCCACCAGTGGAGCAAGGGAGATGCGTCTTACCTGCTGCCCTGGGCGGAGAAGGGCAAGGCGGCCCCCTTGATGATCGAGCATCAAGGGGGCGGGGCACCCTGGGCCTCCATCCTCAGTGTGGCGGCGGTGCCGTGGAAAACGCCGTTTGATTCCGGCCTGTCGGTGCGTAAAACGGTGACCGCGCTGTCTCGAAAAGATCCCAACGTCTGGAGCATCGGTGACGAGGTGCGGGTCAAACTGGAGATCAATAATCCAGCGGATATGACCTGGGTGGTGCTCGATGATCCGATCCCGCCGGGCGCCGTGATCATGGGCTCCGGGCTGGGTGGCGAATCGGTCATGGCCCGCCGGGGGGAATCCCGCCAGGGCCGCGCCTATCTCGCCTTCGTGGAACGGGCCCATGACGGGCTGAAAGCCTATTATCACTGGGTGCCGCAAGGGGATTTCACCTACGAATATACCTACCGGATCAACGCGGCCGGGGATTTCTCCCTGCCCGCGACCCGAGTAGAAGCCATGTACAAACCGGAACTTTTCGGGGTAACCCCCAATGCGCCGATCAGCGTGGTGGAGTAGGGGCCTCGTCGGCGGCCTGGCGGCGCTGACCCTCGCCGGGTTACTGGTGGCGAATACTTTCACGCGGCCCCAGGTGCCGGATTTCGCGGCGGTCAAACAAGCCCATGCGGTGTCGGAAACCGTGCTGCTGGACCGCAACGGCGATCCGCTGCATGTGATGCGGGCCGATTACGAAAGCCGCGCGCTGACCTGGGTGCCGTTAACGGATATATCCCCCGCGCTTATCCGCGCGGTGATCGCGGCGGAGGATTCACGGTTCGACAGCCATGGTGGGATCGACTGGCTGGCCTTGGGCGCGGCGGCGAAAAGCTATCTGTTTGGCAATGCGCGCCGGGGCGGGGCCAGCACCATTGCCATGCAGGTTGCGCGCCTGGATATTGCCGGCCTGGAGATGCCCCGGCGGGAGCGCACGATCTCCTATCAGCTCCATAAGATGCAGGCGGGGCGCGCGTTGGTGCGGGCCTGGGGGCGAGATCAAGTGCTTGAAGCCTATTTGAATATGATTTCCTTTCGCGGGGAGTTGCAGGGCATCTCTGCCGCCGCGCAAGGCCTGTTTGGTAAACATCCCCAAGGGCTCAACGGCAATGAGGCCGCGATCCTCGCCGCCTTGATCCGGGGGCCCAATGCCGCCGCGAAAACCGTCGCCCGCCGCGCTTGCGGGTTAGTGGATGCGGCGCGATGCCCGACGGTGACCAGCCTGGCGAAAACGGTGCTGTCCCGGCCCTATCGTATCCGGCCGCCGGTGTCCCTGGCGCCCCATGTGGCGGCGCGGCTGTCCAACCGCATGGCGGCCGGGGGCAGGCTGCAAACCACTTTGGATGCAGACCTGCAACGCTATGTGGAAGAAAGCATCGCCAATCATGTGCAGGGCTTGATCCCGAAGAACCTGCGCGATGCGGCGGTGCTGGTAGTGGATATCGAAACTGGGGCGGTGCGCGCCTATGTGGGGGGCAGCGGCTCCTTTTCGTCGGCGTCCTATGTGGATGGGGTGCAGGCACGCCGTCAGGCGGGATCGACCCTCAAACCCTTCATCTATGGTTTGGGCATCGAAAAACGCCTGCTGACCGCCGCGACCCTGCTAGAGGACAGTCCGCTGGAAATCTCCGTGGCTGCCGGGGGCGTCTATCGCCCGCGCAACTATGATAACCTGTTCCATGGCCCGGTAACGGTGCGCGAGGCCCTGGCCTCCTCTCTCAACACCCCGGCGGTGCGGGCGGTCCTGTCCGTGGGTCCGGGGGAAGCGGTCAAGCGCTTGCAAGACCTCGGTTTTCAAGAGCTTATGGACCCGGAATTCTACGGCGCCTCCCTGGCCCTGGGCAGCGCCGATATCACCCTGTGGGATTTGGTCAACGGGTATCGGACCTTGGCCAATGGTGGGCGCTGGTCGCCGCTCCATTTGATGGGGGAAGGCGACATTGCCACCCGGCAGGTGGTTGAGCCCGGCACGGCATACATTATTGGTGATATTCTCGCGGATCGGGGCGCGCGGTCGCTCGGTTTCGGGTTGGCCTCCCCCCTCGCCACGGCCTATTTCGCGGCGGTCAAAACCGGCACCAGCAAGGATATGCGCGATAATTGGTGCGTGGGGTTCTCAGACCGGTATGTGGTCGGCGTGTGGGCCGGGAATTTCTCCGGCGAACCCATGTGGAACGTTAGCGGTATTTCCGGCGCCGCGCCCATTTGGCGGGACGTGATGGATTATCTGCACCAACACGACCCCGCCGCCGTGCCAGCCGCGCCCGCCGGTCTGGTGCGTCGGGAGATCACCATTGAAACGACCGGCGAGACTCGTCCTGAGTGGTTTTTACCGGGAACGGCGCCAGAGGATGCTCGGATCAGCGTGGCTGAAAAGCATGTGGCGCCGCGCATTCTCTATCCCACCGACGGCGCCCTGTTGGCACGGGATCCGGATATTCCCGATGACCTGCAAGCACTGGTGCCCCATGCCAGTGGCGGCAGGGGACTTTCCTGGGTCCTGAACGGCC
>JBMYUJ010000022.1:0-42736 GCA_049605255.1 Magnetospiraceae bacterium | reverse complement strand
CCGGAGCGGCCGCCGGGGCCGGGGCTTCGGCGGGTTTTTCTTCTGCCGGGGCGGGGGCCGCGGCGCCATCCGCCGTTTCCAGCTTCAGGATCGCCGTGCCTTCGCTGACCGTATCACCCAGCTTGATCAGAATCCCGGCGACCTTGCCCGCCACCGGGGACGGCACCTCCATGGTGGCCTTGTCGGATTCAAGGGTGATCAACGGATCTTCTTCGGAAATATCATCCCCTTCGGAGACCATGATTTCGATAACGGGAACATCTGAAAAATCGCCGATATCGGGAACTTTTACTTCAATGGTAGACATGAATATAACGCCTCTTCCGCTTTTACGCGTGTATCAAGGAAAACCGCGTCGCGGGGCCTTAGGCCCGCGCCGGGTTCGGTTTTTCGGGATCGATGCCAAGCTTCTTGATCGCTTCGGCCACCTTCTTGCGGTCCAGGTCCCCCTGATCGGCCAGGGATTTCAACGCCGCGATGGCCACGAAGCGCCGGTCTACCTCGAAATGTTCCCGAAGTTTGACCCGGTAATCCGACCGCCCGAAACCATCTGTCCCCAGGACCGTATAGGACCCGGGCACATAGGCGCGAATTTGGTCGGCAAACAGCTTCACATAGTCCGTGGAAGCAATGGTGGGGACATCCTTTTCCCCCGCCAGGCAATCGGTCACGTAAGGGACCTTCGCCTTGCCCGTGGGGTGCAGCAGGTTCCACCGCTCACAATCCATGGCATCCCGCCGCAGTTCGGTAAAGCTGGTCACGCTCCACACATCGGCGGCCACCCCGAAATCGCTTTCCAGCAACTCGGCGGCGGCAACAACCTCGTTGAGAATGGCCCCGCAGCCCATCAGCCGCACTTTCGGGCCTTTGCGCTTTTTGGTTGCCCGCAGCTTGTACATGCCCTTGATGATCCCTTCTTGGGAATCCGCGGGCATCTCCGGGTGGGTGTAATTCTCGTTGAGGGTGGTGATGTAGTAGTAAACGTCTTCCTGCTCTTCATACATGCGGCGCATGCCATCCTGCACGATCACCGCCACTTCGTAAGAATAGGTGGGGTCGTAGGAAATGCAGTTGGGGATCATGGCCGAATGGATATGGCTATGCCCGTCTTCATGCTGCAGGCCTTCGCCGTTCAAGGTGGTGCGGCCCGATGTGCCCCCGATCAGGAAGCCCCGCGCCCGCAGATCGCCCGCCGCCCAGGCGAGGTCGCCGATCCGCTGGAACCCGAACATGGAATAGAAGATGTAGAACGGGATCATCGGCACGTCTGACGTGGAATAAGACGTGGCCGCCGCAATCCAGGACGACATGGCCCCGGCCTCGTTGATGCCTTCTTGCAGCATCTGACCGGACGAGCTTTCCTTGTAATACATCAACTGATTGGCATCTTCCGGTCGGTAGAGTTGCCCCACCTGGCTGAAAATGCCGAACTGGCGGAACATGCCCTCCATGCCGAAAGTACGGCTTTCATCGGGCACGATGGGCACCACATGCTTGCCCACTTCCTTATCCCGCAACAGGGTGTTGAGGACGCGGACAAAGGCCATGGTGGTGGAAATTTCCCGATCACCGGTCGAGGTCAACTGAGTGCCGAACTTGGTCAGCGGCGGCACGGTCAGGGATTTGGACTTGGTGCGCCGGGCGGGCAGATAGCCGCCCAGGGATTGCCGCCGGGCCTGCAGATACTTCATCTCCGGCGAATCATCGGCGAAACGGATCATCTCCATCTTTTCCACCTGCTCGTCGGTGGCCGGCACCTGAAAACGATCGCGGAAGGATTTGAGATCCTCGGCGCTCATTTTCTTTTGCTGGTGGGTGATGTTCTGCGCTTCACCCGATGATCCCATGCCATACCCTTTTACGGTTTTGGCGAGGATCAAGGTGGGCTGGCCCTTATGGTTGACCGCGGCATGATAGGCGGCGAACACCTTGCGCGGGTCATGCCCGCCCCGGGTCAGCCGCCAGATCTGTTCGTCCGACCAATCGGCGATCATCGCCGCCGTTTCCGGATAACGGCCAAAGAAGTTCTCGCGGATATAGGTGCCATCCTTGGATTTGAAATCCTGATATTCACCGTCCACGCATTCTTCCATCAACTGGCGCAATTTGCCCGAATGGTCCTGCGCCAACAGCGCATCCCACCCGGTGCCCCAGAGGCATTTAATGACGTTCCAGCCGGTGCCCCGGAAATCGCCTTCCAGCTCTTGCACGATTTTGCCGTTGCCGCGCACGGGGCCATCCAACCGTTGCAGGTTGCAGTTGATAACAAAGATCAGGTTATCCAGTTTTTCCCGACCGGCGAGGGAGATCGCGCCCAGGGATTCCGGCTCGTCCATTTCGCCGTCGCCCATGAAGGCCCAGACCTTGCGGTTGGCGGTATTGGCCAGGCCGCGCCCATGCAAATAGCGCAGGAACCGAGCCTGATAGATCGCCATCAGCGGGCCCAAGCCCATGGACACGGTGGGGAACTGCCAGAATTCTGGCATCAGCCAGGGGTGCGGATAAGAGGACAAACCTTTGCCGTCCACCTCCTGGCGGAAGTTCGCCACCTGCTCTTCGCTCAGCCGACCTTCCACGAAGGCGCGCGCATAAATGCCCGGTGCCGAGTGGCCTTGCACGAAGACCAGGTCACCACCATGGCTGTCGCTGGGGGCGTGCCAAAAATGCTGGAAGCCGGTGTCGTACAGCGTTGCCGCCGACTGGAAGCTTGCGATATGGCCGCCCAATTCCGAGCTTTCCTTGTTCGCCCGCATGACAATCATCGCCGCATTCCACCGAATGGTAGATCTGATGCGATGTTCCAACTCCCGGTTGCCCGGATGGTCCACCTGCTGTTCCGGCGGGATGGAATTGATATAGGCCGTATTGGCCGCGAAGGGGAGCCGTGCTCCATGCTTCCGCGCAACGCTTACCGCTGCGTCCAATAAATGGTCGGCACGCGACGTGCCTTCGAAAGCGATAACCGATTCAACGGCGCCTTGCCATTCTTCGGTTTCGACGATATCGGGATCGTACCCGGTGTCCTGGGTCATGTCAGAAAGTTCCTTGCCCTATCTGATCAGCCGAACGGCTGGCCGTACGCTTTAAAACGAAAGTCTTATTGCCTAAGTGTCGTGCGTCGGATTTTTATCGTATGACGCTTATCTGTATCCTGCGGGGTTTTTGCCTCCGATTCAAGCACCGTGTCTGTTTGGGGTTCTTCGAAAAGCGCATAGCGCTTCCATCGGAATTTCCCGAAACGCGTTGGGTGTATTCCTGAAATTCTTCGCCTGGAAGGGCTTTCGAAGCCGGGCGCCTTCGTCTCACCAAAAGTTCACCCTTCACGAAATGCTGACTCCATCGTGAAAGTTGTTGGGATGAAACCGGCAACGCGCGATGTTATGTGCATGAGGAACCGAGGGCAGCGCCCTCGGTGTCGCGGGGCTTGCCGGTACCAACAAGGGATGCGGATTGATGATGGAAGAACTGAGTGTCATGGCGCGGATTACCATGCAGGGGCTGGATTTTTTATCCGCAGTTTTTGTCTTCGCGGTGGGCGTAATCGTGGTGATGGCTCTGGTCTTGTTCGTGATCGATGTCAGCCAGACGAAGGATAGCATCCGCCGCAATTATCCGGTCATCGGCCGGTTCCGATATTTGTTTTCCACCCTGGGCGAATTCTTTCGGCAGTATTTCTTTGCCATGGACCGGGAGGAAATGCCCTTCAATCGGGCGGAGCGGGAATGGGTGACCAAATCGTCGAAAGGCAAGGACAATACGGTCGCTTTCGGATCGACGAAAAATCTCAATCCAGTGGGCACGGTGATTTTTGTCAACTGCCCGTTCCCCACCCTGGATGAGGATTCGGTGCCCGCGCCGCCGATCACCATCGGCCCCTTTTGCCCCAATCCCTATACGGCCCAATCGATTTTGAATATTTCCGGTATGAGCTACGGCGCGCTGTCGAGCCCGGCGGTGCGGGCGCTTTCCAAAGGGGCGAAGCTGGCCAATTGTTGGATGAATACGGGCGAGGGGGGGCTGTCTCCCTTCCATCTGGAAGGGGGCTGCGACATCGTGTTCCAGATCGGCACGGCAAAATACGGGGTGCGCACGCCGGATGGAAAAATGGACCTGGAAAAATTGCGCGCCGTGGCGGCCCGCCCCGAAGTAAAGATGTTCGAATTAAAGATGAGCCAAGGGGCCAAGCCCGGTAAGGGTGGCATCCTGCCCGCCATCAAGGTGACGCCCGAGATTGCCGAGATCCGGGGTATTCCCGCCCATCAGGCCTCGATCTCGCCCAATGGCCATCCGGAGATTCGCAATGTGCCGGAGCTGTTGGACATGCTCACCCTGATCCGCGACACCACGGAAAAACCGGTGGGCTTCAAAACCGTGGTCGGTGCCTATGGCTGGTTGGAAACCCTGTGCCAGCTGATTCTGGAGCGGGGTGAAACAACCGCGCCAGATTTCATCACCATTGATTCCGGCGATGGCGGCACCGGTGCGGCGCCCATGGCGTTGATGGACAATGTGGGGCTGACCATCCGGGAGGCTCTGCCCATGGTGGTGGATATTCTGTGCAAATACGGCCTGCGGGATCGGATCAAGCTGATCGCGTCGGGCAAATTGATTACCCCGTCCGAGATCGCCTGGGCCTATGCCGCCGGGGCGGATGTGGTGGTATCGGCGCGCGGCTTCATGTTTGCGCTGGGCTGCATCCAGTCGCTCAAATGCAACAAGAACACCTGCCCCACGGGAATCACCACCCACGATAAACGCCTGCAAAGCGGGCTCGACCCGGAGGACAAAGCGGTGCGCGTGAAAAACTATGTGGAAAAGATCCGTTACGATGTGGGGGTGATTGCCCATTCCTGCGGCGTGCCCCATCCGCGGGGGCTCAAGCGGTTCCATTGCCGCATCGTGCAAGATACGGGCAAATCCGTACCGCTGGATGTGCTCTATCCGCCGGTCACGCCCTTGCGGCAAGAGCAAGACCCTGCCGCGTGATCCCACGCCGCAATCCTTGATCGGCCTGCACGATCCGCCTACCATCGATAGAACGGGGCGTGACGTCGCGGTTCCCGTCTTCGAAATCAATCACGGGGAGTGATATGTTCGTAAAACGCTTTTTCAAACCCATCGCGCTGGCCGCTTTCGTTTGCGCGGTATTGCTGAGCGTGCCGGCGATACCCGCCAGCGCCCATGCCAGTGATTGGACCACCTATGGCGATTGGCATGTGCGCGGCAGCGCGGCAACCAAAACGGCAGAGGCCTGGGCCTACGGGTCCAACGGCTATACCCGCTTGCATATTTCTTGCGATGCCAGCACCGGACGCGGGTTTTTCCATTCCGTCGACCAATATTCCGGTGAATTGCTGAAGCGGGAAAATTTCGCCACCGTGATCATTAAGTATGTCCTGCACCGGCAGGATGGCAGCACCAAGGATTATTCCTCCGGCCTGCAGTATATCGCCGATGAAGCAGCCTGGATCGGCAATAAAAAGCTCTCTGGCGTCTTTATTAACGAATTCGGCAACTACCTGCAGCTCACGGTTTTAAATGCCCAAGGCTATATTGTTGAGGAATTCAGCCTGAAAGGGTCTTTGAAATCCCGCAACACCATGCGCACCTATTGCGGTTTCTGATACCGGGATTTTCCATACCAAAAGATATCGGGTGGCGTGGGCGCGTCACCCGATACTCAGGGCCAGCGTTCGGCTTATTTCCGTAAAGCTTTTCCCAGATTCCTGATGCCAGCTGTTGAATGCCGCCTGCACCGCCACCATCGCTTTTTTCGACGTTGCCGGTTTGTCGATCACCCCTTCGGCAATCAACCGGGCCGTCACATCCTTGGAGAGGATGAAGCTATCCACCCCCATCAGGCGTAAAAGATAGGGCCCAGTATTGCCGCCGAGTCGGGTACCTCGTTGCTTCAACAGGGCGAGTAAATCGATGTATTTTTCCCCCGGCCAACTGCCAAAAGCCTTGCCTGCGCCGCCATGATCCCGCGCCAGATCCAAAATGAAGCGCGCATTCACCGGCACGGAGGCCAGTTTCGATCCATTGCGGATGACTCGCGTATCCGACGCCAGTTTGCCGATATCATCGGCGCTCAGCATGGCGCAACGATGCACGTCAAAGCCCTCGAAGGCGTCTTCAAATCCCGGCCATTTGGCCTCCACCACCTTCCAATTGAAGCCCGCCTGAAAAATGCATCGGGTCATGCAAGACAGCCACCGGTCATCGGCTATGTCGGCAATTTCCGCGGGGGATTTCGGTTGGCTTTGGGCTGCCAAATAGGTGTCCAGATCGGGTTTCCGATCCGCCGAGATGGCACGAATTTCAGCAAATGACCGCATGGATTTAGCTCCCGTTGACCTCAGTAGAGCAGGGGTTTCTATCCCTTTCTTCCCTTCTTGCGCCATGGTAAACCGAAACCCGAACCCCGGCAAAGAAACAGCACTATGAAATCGCGCGTTTCACCGTAGAATGGCCTGCATGAGGGCAAGCTTGATTCCATGACGACAGACGTTTCCACGCCGCGCACCGGGGCCGCCGATACCCGCTACCGCCGCCTGGCGGATTTGGCCATGGAAGGCCTGCTGCTGCTTCGCGAGGGGCGCATAATCGATAATAACGTTACTGTCGAGGCTCTCTTCGGCTGTTCCCAACAAGACCTTTTCAATCGGGGCGTGGCGGATCTGCTGTGCCGGGAAGATGCGCCCAGGATCGAGGCCCATATCCTAGCCGCCGAGGAAAGCGCTATCGAGGGCTTTGCGGTGCGGTGTGATGGCTCGGAATTTCCCGTGGTCTTGCGGGTGCGTGAGATGGACGAGCCGGGCCCCCGCACCTTGGTGGTGAGCGTTCGCGATATAACCGAACGTCGCGACCTGGAACATCGGCTGCGGTCCGTCGAAGCGTTGGAACAGGAAGAATTGCGGTTTCGATCCGCGGTGATCGACAGCGCCGCCTGGGGGCTTTGTGTCTGCCATAATGTGCCCGACTTCCCCTACGTGCAGTTCACCGTCTGGAATGACAAGATGACGGAGATCACCGGCTATACCCTGGATCAGATCAATGAGCTCGGCTGGTATCAATCTCTCTATCCGGACCCTGCGTTACAGAGCATCGCATCGGCACGCATGGAACGCATGCGCGACGGTGATGATTTGCGGGCGGAGGAATGGGAATTCACCCGCGCTGATGGGGAAAAGCGGATCGCGGAGATTTCCACCAGCGTTTTGACGCCGGGGGATAATTCCGTCCATGTGCTGGCGCTGATCCAGGATGTGACGGAGCGTAAAAATCTGCAGCACGATATCCTGGCGGCAAAGCGGGCTGCTGAGCGTGCCAATAAGGCCAAGACCGATTTTCTCGCCAATATGAGCCACGAGTTACGCACGCCGCTCAATTCCATCATCGGGTTTTCCGAATTGATGCAGGAACGGCTGATGGGCCCCATGCCGCCGATCTACGCTGAATATGCGGATCTGATCGCCCGTAGTGGCCGGTATTTGTTGGAGATCATCAATCAGATTCTCGATCTTGCCCGCATCGAGGCGGGCAAGATGGAGCTGCGGGAAGCGCCGACCGATATCAACCAACTTGTCCATGAGGTCACGGATCTTTTGAGCATTGCCGCCCATGCCAAACAGTTAAGGCTGTCGGTAGACGTGGAAAAACTAACGCCATTATCCGTGGATCCGGTTCTCCTCAAACAGGCGTTGTTCAATGTGGTGGGAAATGCCATCAAATTCACGGAAAGCGGCCAGGTCAGGGTCGATGTCCGCCGGGATATGGATGGCGTGCTCCTGGACGTGTCGGATACCGGTTTGGGCATGGGGCAGGAGGTGCTGACCATTGCGCTGGAGCCGTTCAGTCGTGCCCATGACAATGCCCATACCCGGCGGGAGGAAGGGACCGGTCTTGGCCTGTCTCTGACCCGGCGGATCGTAGAGTTGCATGGCGGCGCCTTGCACATCTGGTCGGAGGAAGGCAAAGGAACCCGGGTATCCATGTTCCTCCCCGCGGATCGGCTGCTTTAGCCGGAACCTATCCCGCCAAAACCCCGGCAATCGCCTCCAAGGCGGCTTCCGCCTTGGCGCCGTCGGGGCCGCCCGCCTGCGCCATATCCGGTCGTCCGCCGCCGCCTTTGCCGCCCAAGGCCGCAGACCCGGCACGCACCAGATCCACGGCGCTGAACCGGTCGGTCAGATCGGCGGTCACCCCCACCACCAGAGAGGCCTTGCCCTCATTCACGGCGATGATCGAGGCCACGCCCGAGCCCATTTGGGTTTTCATCTCGTCCACGAAGCCTTTCAGCTCCTTGGCCGGTACGCCGTCCATCACCCGGCCATCGAATTTGATGCCGTTGATGTCCCGTGCTTTCGGGGCGCCGCCGCCGCCCGAGGCCAAGGCCTTGCGGGCTTCTTGCAGGTCGCGCTCTAATTTCTTGCGGTCTTCCAGAAGGGCGGAAATCCGGGTGGGCACCTCCGCCGGGGCGGTTTTCAACAGGGCCGCCACTTCCAGAAGCTTGCCTTCCTGTTCCTCGTAATAGGCCCGCGCCGCGTCGCCGGTCACCGCTTCGATGCGGCGGACACCCGCCGCCACCGCGCTTTCGGTGATCACCTTGAACACGCCAATATCGCCGGTGCGGCGCACATGGGTGCCGCCGCACAGTTCCACAGAATAGTCCGCATCGTTTTCCGCGCCCATGGAAACCACGCGCACTTCATCGCCGTATTTTTCACCGAACAGGGCCATGGCACCTTGCTCCACGGCTTCGTCCGGCGTCATCAGGCGGGTGGTCACATCCGTATTCGCGGCGACCTGCGCGTTGACCGCGCTCTGCACCGCGTCAATCTCCGCTGCTGACATGGCTTTGGGATGGGCGAAATCGAAGCGCAAACGCTCCGGCGCCACCATGGAACCCTTCTGGGTCACATGGTCGCCAAGGCGATCCCGCAAGGCCTTGTGCATCAGGTGGGTGGCCGAATGGTTCGCTCGGGTGGCGAAGCGGCTGGCGTGATCCACGGTCAAGCGGGCATCTGTGCCAACCTTGAGGGTGCCGGACTCCACAACACCCAGATGCACATGCATATCGCCCAGCTTTTTCTGGGTATCCGTGATGCGCACGGTGGCGCCATCGGCGGTGACGATGTTGCCGGTATCGCCTACCTGGCCGCCCGATTCGCCGTAAAACGGGGTTTGGTTGGAGATCACCGCCACCTGCTTGCCCGCCTCTGCCTGGTCTGTCGGGGCGCCATCCACCACCAGGGCGGTGATCTGCCCTTCCGCGGATTCCGTGGCATAGCCGAGGAAATCTGTCGCCCCCAGCCGCTCGCGGATATCGAACCAAATCTCTTCGGTGGCCGAATCGCCCGATCCGGCCCAGGCCTTGCGGGCTTCCGCCCGCTGCCGTTCCATGGCCGCGTTGAACGTATCCGTATCCACGCCGATGCCGCGCGACCGCAGCGCATCCTGGGTCAGGTCGAGAGGGAAGCCATAGGTATCGTAGAGCTTGAAGGCGACCTCGCCATCCAATTCGCCCCCGTCTTGCAAATCACCGGTGGCCTCGTCCAGCAGGCGCAAACCCCGGTCCAGGGTCCGCTTGAACCGGGTTTCCTCCAGCTTGAGGGTTTCTTCGATCAAGGCCTGGGCGCGCAATAATTCGGGGAAGGCCTGACCCATATTGCGGGCCAGCGCGGGCACCAGGCGGAACATCAAGGGTTCTTCACAGCCAATGAGATGGGCATGGCGCATGGCGCGACGCATGATGCGGCGCAGCACATAGCCTCGGCCTTCATTGGACGGCAGGACGCCATCGGCGATCAGGAACGCGGTGGCGCGCAGATGGTCGGCGATCACCCGGTGGGACACCTTATGGGGCCCGTCCGGATCCGTATGGGTGGCGTCCGCCGAGGCCTCGATCAGGCGGCGTAGCAGGTCCACTTCATAATTGTCATGGGTGCCTTGGATGACGGCGGCGATGCGCTCCAGGCCCATGCCCGTATCGATGCTGGGGCGGGGAAGGTCCACCCGCTCATCGGGCGTGACCTGTTCATATTGCATGAACACCAGGTTCCAAATCTCGATGAACCGGTCGCCGTCCTCGTCGGGAGACCCCGGCGGGCCACCGGGAATATGGTCGCCATGGTCGTAGAATATCTCGGAACAGGGCCCGCAGGGGCCGGTATCGCCCATGGCCCAGAAATTATCCGACGTGGGAATACGCAAGATGCGGTCTTCCGGCAACCCGGCGATCTTTTTCCAAAGGGTAAAGGCCTCGTCATCCTCCGCATACACGGTGGCCAACAGGCGGTCTTTCGGCAGGCCGAATTCCTTGGTGACCAGATTCCAGGCCAGTTCGATGGCCACATCCTTGAAATAGTCGCCGAAGGAAAAATTGCCCAGCATCTCAAAGAAGGTATGGTGCCGTGCCGTATAACCGACATTTTCAAGGTCGTTGTGCTTTCCCCCGGCGCGCACGCATTTCTGCGAGGTTGCGGCCCGCTGGTAATCCCGCTTTTCGATGCCGGTGAACACGTTTTTGAACTGCACCATGCCCGCATTGGTGAACATCAGGGTCGGGTCATTGCGCGGCACCAAGGGGCTGGAATCCACAACCCGATGGCCGTGCCGTTCAAAGTATGACAGGAAAGCCGAGCGAATATCGTTGGCGGTCTGCATGGGGGTTTCCGATCTGGTCAAAACGCTGCTGCGCGCTAGATTTAGCGCGCAGACTGCATTCTGTCCAGAGATGCCCGATGGATTCAGGGTCGGGTGGGCCCAGATTGCGGGCGGGTGCCTATTGGGTGGTCAGTGAAGAGCCTTGCGCCCGCGGTGTTATGGCTTGCTGGAGCATGTTGATATCCTGGCCATTCAACAGAACAGGACCGGATTCCGGAATTTCCAACACAAAGGTGGTCTTCATGGAGCCGTCTGCCGTCGGGGTCGGTTCGCCCAGGCTCAACAGGGCTTGGGCTTCGGGGGGCAGGGCGTCGCCGTCAAAGACTTCGCGCAGGAAGGCCTCCAGGTTGGTGACGTTCACGGTTACCGTGCCGCTGGCACCCCATTGCAGGCCCGCGCCGGCGGTCAACACGCCATTGGCTTCAAAGCTGGTTTCCCCAGCCACCACCTTGATGCTTTTGAGGTTGAACACAGGTTCCGCCGCCATGAAGGCAGAGGAGAGGTCCGCAAAGGTCTGCGTCGCTTGCGCCATGAGGTTGCCGAACAACTGATTGAGGGCGCCGAATTCCGCATCCTTGCCGGTCTGCTTCAACAGGCGGGCATAATTGACCACGTAGGAAATCGCGATTTGCCGCACATCCGCCGTGGGCAACCGGCTGATTCCCAGGGAAACATCGATCGCCGCCGGGGGCAAGCTGTCCGCAACCACCTCGTCGGCCACATTGATGGGCGATTGGGAATAGACGATATCCACGGTGGCGCCTTCTTCATCCCCGCCGCCAATGGCGACATCCAGTTTGGCGCCAGGGAATTCCGCAACCTCCTTGCCGTCCTTATCGGTCAACCGGAACCCGGAAAGGGAGGCGGTGACAGTGCCGGAATCAAGGAACGGCGGCAGTTCCTCTGGAATTTGGAAATCCTCGGCCATCAATTCCGGGCGCCAAAGCCCGGTGGCGCGGTCATATCCCAGCTTCTCGAACAGATCGTTGTATTCGGTGATGCGCAGGTTTTGATAGGTGCCCGTGAAAGACATCTCGCCAATATAAACGCAGCAAGACTCGGGAGTATGCGGATCATCCGTGCGGATATCGGTGAGGGTCGCAACCTGTTCCAATTTCCACAACCCGTCCGGCAGTTCGCTGGCTGTTTGGCTGACGGTGGCTTCCCCAACGGTGAGATGGGAGGGGGTCGCTTGCAGATTGTGGTCGACGGCCAGATCCAAGAGATACATCTCATAGGCCACGAGGCTGCGCTCTGATGCCGACCAGACGCCGGTAAAGCGCCGCTCCCGAGTGGTGATGAGGGTGCTGACCAGATTGCCGCCAAGGCCGATTTCCACCCGCCCCGGGATCGAGACGAAAACGGAATAAATATCCTTGGCTTCTGGTTTCGCGAAGGCGCGCACCGTGCCCATGTATACTTCGGTGGTATCCGGATACACCATACGCGCGAACGGCACGACCACGGTAAATTCACCATCCCGTTCGAAGAAATAGGTATGCCCGTCGATCTCCAATTTGGGTTGGCCGGGGCCGGGCGACTGCATGGCTTCGATAAATCCATCGAAGCTCGCCTTGAATTTCAGGCCACGTTCGGAAAGCTCCAAATCTTTCGGCGGTTCCAGCCCGAATAGGGCTTGTTCTCGGGTGATCACCCCTTCCTGGTACATATCTTCCAGGTAATCATAAGCGAGGGCCGATCCCAGGTTCGCGGCACTGGAAAGCCATTGCAAGGCCTCGTTGAAATCCCGGTAGGTGCCATAACCGCGATAATGCATGTACCCCACTTGGGTCATCGCTTCGGCATAAGGGTTTTCTTGGTTCTCAGCCGCTTTCTTGAACCAGGTATAGGCTTCTTTTGGGCTGAACGGCAGGCCTTCCCCATTCAAGTACATCTGGCCAATCGTATAAGAAGCTTCGGTCTGGCCTAGAGACGACGCCCGCTCATAGAAAGTCAGGGCTTTGGGTAGGCTTGCATGCACCCCCAGTCCCTCGGCATACATCTTGCCCAGGAGGAAGTTCGCTTCCGGATTTCGTTTCCGCGCTTCCTCATAAAAAATATCCTGTGCGGTGTCGTAATCGCCTTTTTCCAACGCGACCTTGCCAGCGCCGATATCGGCCCAGGCGGGCAGCGCGGGAATGGTTAAGGCGGTGGCGAGAAGAAATGCGGAAAACCTAGTCATGGGGCCACGTCTTCATTGTTGATAAAAGGGGCCTTGCACGGCCTACTAGAGGCGAAACTCTCATGTGTCGTCAAGCACTTCTTGGATACTAACAGAACCATCCGCAAAAACACAGTGCTACCAAACGGCATCGGGAGCGCTTGGGGCCACAGATCAGCTTTCGCGCGGCAGACGATAACACTGAAACACAAACAGGCTGTTAATGACGGTGGCAACGCCATAAGCGGCGCAGGTCGCGGCAAAGACCCCCGGAACACCGTAATCAACGATCAGCCAGAAGGTGAACAGGATGTTCAGCAGGAAAAAGGCGAGACTGCTGATGGACATCATGGCGACCTTGGCCTTGTAGTGCAGGAACGCTTGGTTGTGGCTAAATATCGCCCGGGTTGCCATGGCACCGATGGCCCAGGGAATCAGGTCGATCGCCGATTGAAAACTAGCCCCCAACAAAAGGGGAGCACCAATGAGTGAAGCCCCGTAAATTACCACGGCCCCCACCGGCAGCAGGGCGAAAAATACGAGCGAAACCAACAGGATTTCCTTGGTGGCACGTCCTTCCGCCTCTTCCAGACGCCGGAACAGCCAGGGCATCCAGCCATGCAGGAACCCGGTGACCGCCAGCGCCAGCACCGCGCCGAATAGCTCCGCCGCGCCATAAAAACCCACATGGCTCGCGTCCATTTCATGGGCGATAATCAGCCGGTCGGTGATCCCGGCGAGCACCAGCCCCACCCCTGTTGGCAGATAGAGGACGCCGAAACGGGCCAATTCCGGTAGATGCTCCTTTTTCGGTTTGGCGAGCTCGCCGGTATCCAACAGCGGGGTCAACCACAGGAGGCCGATGGCCAAGGCGCCGCCCAAACCGATGATTTTCCCCATGATCGCGCCTTCCCAGCCCTGCCCGGAAAACACGAACCCAAGAATCGCCACCACGCTGATGACCGATTGCGTCACATGCAAAAGGGCAAAATTCTTGCGGTCGTTGGAAAACTGATTAAAGGCCAGGAGAAAGTAAAAAATGCCGTACAGCAAGGCGCCGACGAACACCGCGATCAGCCAGTTTCCCGGCATCTGGAAAAATTCAATAAAAGGTTGTGAAAAAAAGAAAAAAAGGCAAATCAACAGCATGGTAATGACGATGCTGAGCAAGATTGCGCTGGAGATGAAACCGGAATGTTGGCCCGGCCTTAATTTGAAGAAATGCATGCGGATCGCCTCGTTGAAGGAGGCGGTCACCACAGGCCGGAAAACGGTCATCAGGGATACGAAAATGGTCCAGGTTCCGAATGCCCCGGGCGTCAGAACCCGGGTCAAAACCGGGGTCAGGATGAACGGCACCAGCGCTTCCATGGAGGTGACGAGCGTGTAGAACGCGGCCATGGAATAGACCCGGCGCACGCCCGCGATCAAAGAATGCGCCATACTCTTCCGTCTCCGTCCATCAGAACTTCGCCAAATCCAGAACGTAAACGGTCTCGGTGTCAAAGGCGATAGCCCGCTTTGGGGGCGCGGCGAGATAAAAACCCTGTTTTGCATGGTCCTGCCAGACAGCTTCGATTTGCGCATCGTAGGGGCTGAACAATGGCGGCGGGCCAGGCGGCTGTCTGTGAGCATTGTCATACAACAAACGCTCGACGATCAAAAAATCAACGCCAAAATCCTGGTGCAATTCTTGGCAAGGTTCCTGTGAAACCGCCGTGTAACAGGCGATAAGCGCCACCATCCGACGGCGTGTTTCCTGGATATATAAATGGTGCGACGGATAGCTGGTTTTATAAGTCACCAGGGCGGATCGTTTGGCGAAATAGGGCACCGCTTCGATGGTAATCCCCGGCCAGCCGGCCACGAGGATATCTTTCGGTTGGGCGGCGATGTAGTCGACGTTCGCCCATTGATCGTCCGTCAGATAGAGGACGGCCTGGGTCATGACCCCGGGCTTGCCACCCTGTGTCAGCAATAACATCAGGGTCAGGGCGCCGCTTGCCGCGAGAACCTGTTGCCGGTGACGGGGCAGAAACCGCCGCAGGCCATGCCACAACGCCAGCGCGAATAACACGGCACTCATCAGGTGTAGGCTATAAAAGATGAACCGATAGCCATAGGGCTGCAAGATCACTGAAAACAGGACTCCCACCACCAACGCCGATCCCACAAACCCCTTGAGCAGATTTTCCGAATCCCTTTCCGTCTTGCGGAAGAGAAAGCCACAAAACAGCGCCACCAGCAGGCCAGAGGCGATCAAGACTGGGAGCGGGATGGCCCCGAAATTCTGCTTCAAATCACCTTCTGTAAACGGAGAAAATTGTTTGAAGAAGGACAAGAAGGCATAGGAAATCGGCTGGAGGGTGCCACGAAAATGCCGCCCTCCGGGGCCATTTTCCGGGTATTGATCGACCTGGGTGCCCGGCGCAATGAAGTCGCCGTAAGCCGAGTTTCCGGTCGGGAGGCTGGGATAGGCCAAAAGCAGGGCGCCGACCCCGACCAGCGCGAGGAGCCCAAGCCGGTGAAACCGGGAGAGTGACTCAGCTCTCCCCCGGCTTTCCTTTTTCGTAACCAGTAGAAACCAGGCCAGGGTCAGTCCCGGCAGAGGCACAATCGGCGGATAAAACGCTGCCGTCAGCAAAGTTGCGGCAATAAGACCCCAAAGGTTCCGATAGAGGAGGGCGCAGAGGGTCCAGGCCAACAGGGGAAAAGCAAAGCTATGGGCGATGGTGGAGCCCAAGCGATAAAGGATATTGCCCTCCAGCAAAGCAAAAGTCAGCGCCGTTGCGGCAACCAATGGTCCTCCGAGGCGGTAGGTGGCCAGCGCTAAGCCGACAACAAAGGCGAGGGCCGTGACCAAGGGGAGTACCGTGCGGTGCAGAAACGTCAGGTCGCCGAAAACAGCAGCCCACACCCGGTTTAGCTGTTGGAAAAACCAAATGCCCGCATTGCTATCCAAATATCCGGTCACATAGTCGCCAGGGAACAAGCTGGCATCGGCAAACCGGTGGTAGTTGGCCAAAATGCGGGTTTCTTCGTGAAAAAAACGCGGGTCCCACAGATAGTGAAAATAGGAAAACATCGGAATCGCACAGTAGGCGATCACTATCAGGCCAAAAAAAAGGGTCCAGATCCGGTCTCTTGTGGGCTGTGGGGAAGGCATCCGCAGGCATCTCTTCCGAATCAGGGCCGACCGTCGCCCCCCGTCGATAACATATTCTTAGGGGGTATGCAGGCGCTTCCCGCTTTGGTCAGCCGGAGTTTACGCCGCCTGTGGGGATGCCGCCAAGGGGGATCGTGCCGCAAGACACGGGCGCCGCGGCCAGACCTTTTCTTCTTGGGCCAATAAATCCCAAACTAGAATCGGCCTTCCGTTGAAAAATTGGGGAGGGTTCGGTGCCGGAAGCCGCTGTTTGCCAGCGTTTGCCAAGTTTTCCCCACGTATTGTTAAAAAGAACAAATACTCAGCAGTAACCAAACTTCACGTTTAAGTGAGGGGTCTAGTTTACTGCGGGAAAGGAAGATAATTGTTATATATCAATAAGTTAGGTCAGAATAGGGGGGGAGCAACCGCTTTGTGGGGGTGGGTTAAAACTCAATATATAGTATGTTGGAAAATCATTTGCACAAAATGTTGATTTAATACCCCTATGGGTGTGATGGCCGTCACTTGACTTCAAGGGGGGTTCAATCGAATATGGACCCATCAAGACAACATTGCCCGAGGCGAAGACCTGCTGTCTGGCCTCATTTGTTAAACCGAGGAGTACTAACTTATGAAGAAGCTTGTCCGTTCCACCAAACAGTTCTTTTCGAACGTTGATGGTGCTACCGCCATCGAATACGGCCTGATCGCGGCCGGTATTTCCATCGTTATCGTGGTTGTCGTGTTCGCCCTGGGCGATCAGCTGGACGCCACCTTCTCCACCATCAACTCCGCTCTGGCCGGCGCTGGCGGCACCTGATTTCTGCCGCTCGCAAGAGTTTGGAACGCGGGGGCAGCATTTGCCCCCGCGTTTCCATTTCAGGACAGACGATTAAGAAGATCTCCGACCATCCTATTAAGCTATTGCCTCGACTCACAGGGGTTCGGCCCATGCTCTGGCTTCAGACTGCCTTATTCCTGATCATGCCATTTTGTTTGATTTTTTCTTTTTTCCACGATTTAGCCACGCTCACGATCCCCAACTGGATTTCCATTCTGTTGGCGGCGTCATTTTTGCCGCTTGCGCTGGTGTCTGGCATGGGTTTGACGGACATCGCCCTCCATTACGGATTTGGCATTATCGCGCTTGGCCTGGGCATCCTTTTGTTTGCGCTGAAGATTATGGGGGGCGGAGATTCCAAGCTTATCGCCGCATTGGGGGTGTGGTTGGGCTGGAAACTGTTTTTGCCCTTCCTGTTGATCATGGCCATCGCGGGGGGGGCCTTGTCTTTGGCCATCCTTTTGGCGCGCAAACGATGGCAGGGCGAAAGGCCCGTGCGGTTCCGTTGGCTGGCGGAGGGGATCTTCACCGGCGGCAAAGTGCCCTACGGTGTCGCCATCGCCATTGGCGGGCTGTATCTCGTTTCCCACTACAGTGTGTATCCGCAATTCTAGGGAATTCTCGCGCGTTGCGCTGAAACGGCTTTCGAAAAAACCCATGGTTCATTCCGTTGCGACAATCGAAAGTACCGAATCCACTCTCCGGTGGCGGCGCTTGCTGGTAACGGCACTGGTGCTCTTTACCTTCCTGCTCCCCATGATCCTAACATTATCGGGCGTGCCGAAATACTTCTTCGCGGTGGACGATTCCCATCGGGCGGCGGTTGGCGACGTGGTGGGGGCGGATTTCCCGACCTTCTACACGGCGGGGGTTTTGACCGCGCAGGGCGAGAGCCACCGGGTTTATGATAACCAGTTTATGGTGGCGCAAGAACGGGAACTGGTGTCCGATGCCTCGGCACCGCTGCTTTTCTTTTATCCGCCACATGCCTTGCTATATTGGTTGCCGCTGGCGCTGTTTTCCTATCTCACCGCCTTCTGGGTTTGGACAATCGGCACGGCGGGGGTGTTCGCGTTCCTGGCCTACCGGGTGACCCGCCATTGGTCCGCTCCCCTGCTGGTCCTGGTCACCCCCAGCTTGATCTTCGGCGCGGCGGCCGGTCAGAACGGCATCCTGATTGCGATTTTCCTGGTGGCGGGGTTGCTGTTACTTCCCGACCGGCCACGCAGTGCAGGCGCCTTCTTTGCGTTGATGACCTTCAAACCCCATTTGGCGATTGTCGCGCCGATTATTCTGATTGCCTCGGGTGAATGGCGGGCTTTCCGGGCCTATGTGGTGACCGTTTTCATGATTGCCAGCGCCAGCACCCTGGCTTTCGGTCCCGAAGCCTGGATTGTTTTCCTGCAAAAGGTCCTGGTGCCTATTCTCGATCCCTTGGCTGAAAAACATATGGTTTGGACCGGCATGTATCAAGGTGGTGCCGAAACCGATCTGTTTTGGCAACGGGTGATCAGCATTTTTCCGTTGTCGCGCATCGCCATTGGCACGCCGGGGGTGGCCTTCGCGGTTCAATGTGCGTTTGCGTTGCTCGCCGTGGGGGCCGCCGTGCATGTCTGGCGGGAGACCGACGACCCCGCGTGGCGAGCCTTGGCGCTCACCTCGGCGACCCTGTTGATGTCACCCAAGGCGCTGGACTACGATATGGTCCTGCACCTGGCGCCGCTGGTCTTTTTCTATCGCACCGTATTATCTGGAAGATTGAATGTCTGGATCGCCCTCCTGATGAGTTTGATGTGGAGTGGCGCCTTGGTGCGATGGTATGCCATTGGTCTGGGATGGCAGCCCGCGCCCTTGATCAATGTGCTTTTTTTGGCTGGTGCCGCTTATTGGGTCAGTCGACACCCGCGGGAAAGCTGACATGGATGGCCCTGAGCCGCTCGATATTCTAGGAGACATACCAACGAATTCAGCCTCCAAACAGCCCCACTTCCCACAATGGTTTGCACCTCTTGCCAAGTTCGGATTGGTGGGCGGGGTGGCAACCCTTGTCCATGTGGGGGGATATGCCCTGTTCATCGAAGAATTGGCGATGCGGGCCCTGCTCGCCAATTTCCTGGCCTATTCCATTGCATTTGGGGTTGGGTTTACCGGGCACTACCTGTGGTCGTTCCGAGCACAAACCAAAGCGTCAGCCGCGGGTTGGCGGCGTGCAATGGTCAAGTATTTCATCGTTTCTTTGGTGGGCTTGGCGTTGAATACGATCCAAGTTTGGCTGATCGTGGATATATTTACCCTGCATTATGGGGTCTCCATCTTGGCCATGGTAACGGTGACCCCCGGTGCCATTTTTCTGATGAGTCGATTCTGGGCTTTTCGATGAATAAGCTTATCCCCCGGCACCTCTTGAATCGTGTCGTTATGCGCGAAGCCGTGCGTTATTTCTTCGCCAGCCTCGCGGCCTTGGGGGTGGACCTGGGCGTCCTGTTCCTCTGCCATCAAGTCCTCGGCATGGACGTATTATGGGCGTCGAGCCTCGGCTTTATGGCCGGGATGATTTTCATTTACATTGTCTCGATCCGAAAGATCTTCGAATTTCGGCGGTTGGAGGGTGCCGCCGCCACGGAATTCGCTTGGTTCTGGATCACCGGCTTTATCGGGCTTGGTATCACCGCACTGGCGATGCCATTTTTGGTCTCCAACATCGGATTCGGATTGTTGCCCGCGAAGGTGCTCACCTCTGGTGGGGTATTTACCTTCAACTATGTTTCCCGAAAATTGTTGTTATTCACGAATTGGGAGGCTGCAGCCGATAAACCGTCAGAGCCGCCTCATCCATGAGGCTCGGTATTTTAACGAGCCAATTGGGAACCCAGCCCTTGGCAAGGCGCCGCCCCAATGCCGGGCCGTCTTTCTGCCAATCCCCCTTAGGACAGAAAACCACATAATCCGCATGCCAACGACGAGCGATGGCTTCTGCTTCTTTGTCATCAGTGGTGTTGAAAAAACGATAGGTATCGAAAATGCCACCGCTGTGCCGGTGATACGGGCCGCTGATTACCGGCTGGCCGGATTGATACATCAGGAGGGGGCCTTGGTCATTTTCCGAAAACAGGATCAAGGGCCGGCCCAACCGATCGGCTTGTTGGCGCAACAGGGCGCCCACCTTTTGCCAATCGCAGGAAACCGCCACCGTGGGTGACGCTGCCGCTTTATCCGTCCCTGCCAGGCTGACGAGAATACCGAACATCACCGGATGCCACAGGAATATCAATAAGAACAGCGGCGCGCGGAGTGGAACGCCAGGGCCGGACGCCAGAGGAAGACGCGGACCCTGGGCCATGATTTGCTTGAGCAGCAATATCAAGGGCGGGCCGACCACCAGGCCGAAATACATGGCCCAGCGGTTTTCATGCAGGCTTAGGGCGGTAAATCCGCCTAACGAAACAAGAATGGCGAGGGCCATGATTCGCGCCTGCGGCGCCTCTGTGGAGGTGCGAAACAGCCAGACCCCGAACAGCAGCGCCGGCAGGCCGGGGCCGAGAATTAACACGGTTTCCCCGAGGGAAAGCAGGTCTGTTGGGATCAAGGATTGGATTTCCGAAATATATCGGAACCAGATATCGACGATGGCCGGGTCCAGGTCCGCATAGGGGCCGTGGAAAAACCGGGGGAAAAACACCGCCATGACGGTGGCGGGCAACCCGACGACCCAAAGCGACAGCCAAATCCGCCAGGGCACAGACCGTTTCGCCCGTTGCGGGATGCGGCGAATGCCTTCCAAGGTGCCCGCCATGGCCAGAACCAGCGCCCAATGCACCAGCGATAAACGATCAAGATCCAGTTGCATCCAACCCGAAAATGGCCGCTCTAAAGTTAAGGCGAGGGTAACTCCGGTGGCCAAAGCGCTGGTGAACGTGGCGGCAGACCAGAGGGCGCGCCGGTCCCCCGTTGCGAGCCAGATCAACCCCGGAACTGCCAGGGTGATGCCGATGCCCACCAGGGCCTCCGGGCTGACCCACAGGCCGAGGGCGGCGGTAATGCCTGCCAACCCCGGCAAAAACCGGCGGGAGGGTTCCATGGCGTCCCGCACGGTCAGGGAAAAGGATAGCGTGAACAGCAAGAGCAGGAGGGCATGATGGTCGGGGCGGCCGACGAAGGTGTAGGAGATCACCGTCGGCTGCAAGCCCATGACGAAGAAGACGAGGAACAGAAACCAGCCGGCCCCCATCATCGGGCGCAGCAAGGGAGAGAGGGCGATCACCGTGAGGCCAGCCAACACGGGAGAAATGAAGCCGCCCCAATAAAGGAGGGCCTGTTCGAGGGGCAAGAACAGGCTTAGCGGCAGGGCGCCTGCCGCCAGCAATAGGTCCATCAGCCGGGTCCAATGCAGGTGGAGCCCATCTGGCGGGTTCAACAGTGGGAAGGCCGTGGCATACCAAGCGTCACCGTTCAACCAATCCGCCACGCGGGCAAGGCGCAGATAGGCATCCGGTCCATAGAGGGGTTCGGATCCGTTTAACAGGTCTGGGCGCCGCATCAACCAATGCCCGGTCCGGAACAGCAGGACCAAGAGAAACCCTGCAAATAGCACCAAGGGAGAATGGAAAAGCGGCCCGGTGCCAAGACGGGAGGAGCCGCGGGGGGTCAAGTGGGGTCGCTTTCCGCCGCACCCGGGGCGCGGTAGCGCAAATAGGCGAGACGTTTCATTTCCCGACGCCCTAGGGTGACCGTATCCAGAATCAAGCCACAGGTGAGACTGAGCATCCCAATGACCATCAATCCCGTTGCGAGGATGGCCGTGGGAAACCGCGGAACCAAGCCTGTTTCCAGATAGGTGAATAAAAGTGGGACGGAAATAATTACCGAAATGAGAGCCAGAAATCCCGCGAGGAGGCTGAAGAAAGCGAGGGGGCGTTCCTCTTTGATAAAGTAGAAAATTGTGCGCAGAATTCGAATGCCATCGCGATACGTATTCAACTTGCTGACCGACCCTTCTGGACGGTCTTTATACACCGTATCCACGTCGGCGATGGGCAGGCGCATTTCCAATGCATGGACGGTTAATTCCGTTTCGATCTCGAAGCCACTGGATTGCGCGGGAAAGCTCTTCGCAAACCGCCGGGAAAAAACCCGGTATCCGGAAAGCATATCGGCGGATCGATTGCCGAAGGTCTGCGCCACCAGGCCGGTCAGCACCCGGTTTCCCAAGCGGTGCCCGGGGCGGTAGGCCTCTTTGATATCTGTAATGCGCCGTCCCGTCACCATATCCAAATTGTCGGTTAGCAACCGGTCGATCAGCCGTGGTGCGGCCGCCGCTTCATACGTGTCGTCACCATCCACCATGACATAGACATCCGCCTCGATGTCCGCCAGCATGCGCCGCACCACATTGCCTTTGCCCCGCAAGGGCTCCGCGCGGACAATTGCCCCCGCCGCGGCGGCTACTTCCGCCGTTCGGTCTGTGGAGTTATTATCATAAATATAGATGGCGGCGCCCGGCAGCGCGGTGCGGAAATCCCGGATGACAGCGGGGATTGAAGCCTCTTCGTTGTAACAGGGCACCATTACTGCAATGCGTGTCATGCTTGATCTCACATCGCAAATGCATCGTCGTAGACCACCGGGTCCCTCGCACGACAAAATGAGTTTTCTAGAAGGTGCTCAGCGCCTTGATGACCATGGGCCCGATAATCACCATAAACAGCAAGGGCAAGAAGAAGACGATCATCGGCACCGTCAGTTTCGCGGGAAGTGCCGCAGCCTTTTTCTCCGCCCTGGACATGCGGTCGTCACGTTGTTCCTGGGATAGCACCCGCAAGGCCACGGCCACCGGCGTTCCGTACCGTTCCGATTGGATCAAGGTTGTGGTCAGGGATTTGACTTGGTCCATCCCGGTCCGAAGAGAAAAGTTCTGATAGGCTTTGGCCCGGTCCCCCAAATAGGATAGCTCGGCGGACGTGAGACCGATTTCCTGCGCCAGGATCGGCGATTGATCGGCAATTTCCTCCGTTACACGGGCAAAGGAGTTTTCTACCGAGAGGCCGGATTCCACACAAATCACCAACAGGTCCATCGCATCCGGGAAGGATTTCGCCATGGATGTGGCGCGCTTTTGCGCCTGGTTGGCAATCAGCAGTTTCGGTAGGTAATAACCGGCGGCAAAACCGATGGCGACAAAAATCATTTTGACCGCCGTGGGGTGATCCAGGTTGGACATGACAAAAACAATCATGGCCGTACCCCCGCCCACGATCCCGGCGGCGATCAGGCGGGAAAACAGGAAAACGATGACGGCGGAATGCCCCCGATAGCCTGCTTTGTTGAGTTCGGCACGGATCTTTTTCGACCCGATCAGGTCTTGCAGCTTAAGCTGTTCCAAGACCTTTTTCATCATATCGACTTGTCGTGACTGGCGCGAAACCCGCAGGGCTGCCCGGGGGTTTAGGTCTTCCACCTGCTTTGCGCTAAGTTCCTTGCGCCGGTTGGTGACTTCCTTCAACCGGTTGGCTTTTTGGTCCTGGATAACAAAGGGAATCGCGAACGCAATGATCGATACGAAGGCAGCGATCCCCGCGAGCCAGGTGATAACGGTCGGATCAGCAAGAATTTCAACCATGATCAGACCTCGAAATTAATCATTTTAGCCATCACGGTGACGCCGATACCACCCCATACAAGGCCACCGAACAACATGTACTGACCTAAATCTTCCGTGAACAAAAGCCCGATATAATCCGGGTTCAGCAGCCCCAGGGCGCTGCCCACGAAGACCGGCAGTGAACCGATGATCCCCGCCGAGGCCTTTGCTTCCGAAGACAAGGCCGCGATCTTGTCTTTCAACTTCTTGCGGCCCCGCAACACGTTCGACAAGCCTGCCAGGGTTTCCGCGAGGTTACCACCCGTTTGCTTCTGAATTTGTAGAACGATGGCAAAGAATTTAAAATCCGCCGTCGGAATGCGCTCCAGGGCGCGGCGCATCAATTCTTCGATGGAAAGCCCCAAAGATTGACCTTCAACCATCAGCCGGAACTCGTTGCCCACAGGGTCTGCGAATTCCCGACCGACGATATTCAGACATTCCGTCACCGGCAGACCAGAGCGGATACCCCGAACGATCACGTCAATCGCGTCGGCAAACAACTCGGTAAACGCCTTTTGGCGCTTTTTCGCGAGATATTTAAGGAAAAACTTGGGCAAACCAACACCGGCGACGATCGCCAGCAGGAAGGGCACAATAAAGGGCAAACCCAACAGGAAAGTCACCCCCAATACGATCACACCCAGGGCAACACTGAAAATCACATATCCGCTGGGCGGAACATCCAGCCCGGCCTGAATCAGATCCAGTTTAAGCTTGCCGGTTTTCTTCGTCTTCTTGGCGGTATCTTCGAGCTGGCGCACCCGATCTTGGATGCGGCGCTGGCGCCGGTTATCCGACTTGTCCGATAGGAGCCGCCGACTGTCGACCTCAACCCCGATCAACGCCAACCGGCGCTTCATGCGCAGGCGTGGGCGCATGACTGACACCATGACAAGGGTGATGATGGCAAACAGCACGACCACGCCAACGCCGACGATCAAAAAGACCAGGACTTCCGGCCCAATGTTGAAAACGTTGCCGCCAACCGTAAAGTTCACGTGATACTCCTATGACGGCCTAGTTGGCGCCCATCCCCAGGGCTTGGGCCAGTTTATGGTCGAGCCCATAATAGCGCGCTCTTTCCCAAAACGCCGGGCGAACGCCCGTTGGCCGGTGGGTGCCTTTCACTTTGCCGTTTTCATCTTCGCCGAGGAATTCAAAAACAAACAAATCTTGCAAGGTGATTACATCACCTTCCATCCCCACGACCTCGGTTACATGGGTAATCTTCCGGGACCCGTCCCGCAAACGGGAGGCCTGAATAATCACGTCTACCGACGCCGCGACCTGTTCCCGCACCGCTTTGGCGGGCAGGGTGAAGCCGCCCATGGCGATCATGTTTTCAAGACGACTGATGGCCTCGCGCGGGTTATTGGCGTGGACGGTGCCCATGGAACCATCGTGGCCCGTGTTCATGGCCTGCAAAAGATCGAAGGATTCCGACCCGCGCACCTCACCCACGATGATTCGTTCCGGCCGCATCCGCAAACAGTTCCGCACCAGATCGCGCATTGTAATTTCACCGGCCCCTTCCAGGTTCGGGGGGCGGGTTTCCAGGCGCACCACATGAGGCTGCTGCAATTGCAATTCCGCCGCGTCCTCGCAGGTAATGATCCGCTCTGCGGGATCGATATACCGGGTCATACAATTCAATAAGGTGGTCTTGCCAGAACCGGTACCACCGGAAATCAGAATGTTGGCCCGGCAGGTGGCGGCCACCTGCAGCACGACGGCGCCTTCGGGTGAAATTGACCCAAACTGCACTAGCGCCTCGAGGGTCAGCTTCTCTTTCTTAAACTTACGAATGGTGAGTGCCGCGCCATCCAAAGCCAGCGGCGGGGCAATTACGTTCACGCGCGAGCCATCCAACAAGCGCGCATCGCAAATCGGGCTTGCTTCGTCGACGCGCCGCCCCACGGCTGTCACGATACGTTGGCACACATTCATCAACTGGGCTTCATCGCGGAACTTAACGTCCGTCAGCTCTACTTTGCCGTTCACTTCGATGTAAGTGCTGTTTGGCCCATTCACCATGATATCGGCGATATCATCCCGCGCAATCAGGGGCTCTAAAGGACCCAGGCCGAGAATATCATTGCAGATATCATTGACGATCTGCTGTTGCTCTGCGGCGCTCAGCACCGTCCCGCGCATGGAAATGATTTCGGCAACCATATCGCCGATTTCTTCCCGCACCTGATCTGGCTGCAGCTTGCCGATTTCCGCGAGATCGACCGCTTCCAGCAGATCGTTAAAAACGGCAACCTTGATTTGCGACAGCCGTTCTTTAAGCGCCGCTTTTTCCTCGGGGGAAACATCCCGAGACATGCTTTCCATGGGAGGCGGCGGAGGAGGGGGTTCCGGTGCTGCCGAGCTTTGCTGGGAGGAGCTTACAACCGACCCTGCCCCGTCGTCCGGCGCCGGGGATTTGGGCCTCTTCGGAGAGGCAGAGGGCGTTGCGCCACGTCGTCCGAACATTTGTAACTTACGCTACCGCTTCAATTTCGAAAAATCATATGGGAAGTCTACTTCGATTTGAACAGAGATAATAGTCCCCCGGATTTCTTTTCGCTTTCCACAACTTTCCCGCCGACACGTTCCGTCAATTGGCGCAAGGCCTCGGTTGCCTTGCTCTTCGCCGCGACATCCGACAGCATCTCGCCATTGGTGATCGCCGCGCCAAAAGTCGCCGGGTCGTAGGGAATGGAGACCACGGGCTCGGCGCCCGTGGATTCACGGAAGTCCTTCAAAGAAATCTCGGTTTTCTTGTTTTCGCCAACTTTGTTCAGCACCAACCGAACCGGCGCATCCACTCCCCGTTTCGGGCCCAGGAAGTCGATATAGTTCTTGGTATCGCGCATACAAATAAGATCCGGCAGTGCGACGAGCACCGTTTCATCGGCATCCAGCAGCACTTCGCGTGTCCAGAGAGTCCAAAGATAGGGGATATCCAGAACCAAGAAGTTCGACATGCGGCGCAAAATGCGCAACACCACGTCCAAATTATCCGCCGTGACCTGGACCCCAGACTCCAAACTCGCCGGCGCCGCCAGCAAAGAGACATTTTTGCCGCATTCCACCATAAACCGTTCGACGATCACCGCATCCAAACGGGCGGTTTGGCCCAAGGCATCCGCAATGGTTTGTTTCGGCTGGATATTGAAGTTTAGGGCGGCCGTTCCGCCGGTGATATCCAGGTCGACCAGGGTCACATCTTCATTATAGGCGTTGGCGATTTCCCACGCCAAATTATGGGCGATAATACTCGAACCCGTGCCGCCCCTGACACCGGTGACCGCGATCATCCGGTTGGTATTACTGGTATCTTCGTCGGCAAAAATCGTGGCGATGGTCTCGCTCAGCATCTCCGAGGAGACCGGCGCGATCATATATTCCGAGATACCTTGGCCAATCAGTTCCTTGAACAGGAGAATGTCGTTTTGAACGCCAATGAGGACCAGCCGCGTGTTCGGAGAACAAACATCGGCGAGGGCGCCCAGTTCCTCAAACATTTCATCGCCGGTGGAGTCTGTCTCGACAATCAGCAGATCAGGCGTTTCCTGACTGGACAACTGACTGATCGCCTGCCGAATGCCACCCTCGACGACATCAATGCTTGACCGGAACATCATCCGATCGCTTCGTAACGCTTCCAATGCCTCCGCGATTTGCGGGGAAAGCAGGAATGCTCCGACTTTAATTTTTAAAATCACGGCCTTGTTCGCGCCTCTTTATCTGATCCCATGGATGCCGGGATACTGCCTTCTGTGCCCCTTAAGATCTCCGAGACCTAGGATCTCATCAAAAAAACCGGCTCTCCGATTTGCTCGCATTCGCGTCAAATTTATTCCGAAACCACGTCTTGTTCGACAATACCGCCCACATCTTCGGTGGTCACGGCGACCACCCGACCTTCCCGGTAGTTCCGGATAATGGTCGCCGCCCGGGTCGCGTCCGGCCCGTCCAAGGCGCGCCGTTCAACCAGGTCATTTGGATTGGCAACCATAAGGCCAATATTCCGCCGATTGGCACATCCGAAATTGGTGTGCACGGTATTTTCATAATTCTGGTCGATGGTCTTGCTCCAGTCCGGGCATTCCGGCGGATAAACCTTGGTTCCGTTGAAGGTCAACTGCGCAAACTTGCCGGCGCCCCGCAAACGGCGCCCAACAACGACAATCTCGTTGTCCCGCATGCCATATCTCTTCAAGAGGGCCACAATCTTGCCAGAGGCGCCACCAGACCGGCGGGACACTTCAACGATCATGTTGCCAGTGCCGCGGCTAATGTAATCATTGACGAAGCGCTGCAGACGATAGCCCTGGTCCGCGCGCAATTCCCCACGCTCATCTGCCAGATCCACGACGATGGAAATCGGTTCATGATTGACGAGAATGGGGTGGTTTTCTTCAACGGAAAAGCCATCGGGGGGAGACGGGGTGGTGGTAATTTCACAGCCAGTAAGGCTGACGACACCCAGGCAACAGGCGGCGACGGCAAACATCCGTAAAGAGGGCGACTTTTTGCGCTGTGTCATCACCGCTACTCCAAAATATACCCGTACGGGCCCTTAAGTTGAGCCGCCCACGGCGGAAGATCTTCCTGCACATAGGTTTTGTGAAGGGCGCCCAACAGGTAGAAATCCACATCACTGGAGGGGCCAAGACCATCCGTCGGCGATGCTACCCGATGGGATTCATCCGTCGGGTTCACCAGATAGGCCGTCACCAAGATTGTGAGTTCTGTTTCCGTATTGTCAGAGGCGTTGTTCCGGAACAGGGTGCCCAAAACCGGCACATCCTTCACATAGGGCACACCATCCACATTGCGGGTGTCCAACTGCGACATCAAACCGGCAATCATCAACGTGCCGCCGCTGGGCAAATCCACCGTGGTGTTGGCCCGGCGAACATTTAAACCTTGGAATTCCAAGGTGTCGGACACCTGGAAGGTTTCCCCGAGGGAGCTCACTTCGGTGGCAACGTTCAAATTGATCCGCTCCCCGCTCATCACTACGGGGGTGAAGGCGAGGTTCACGCCATACTGTTTAAATTCGATGGTGATATTGTTGTTCTCATCAATGGCGGTCGGGACCGGGAATTCGCCGCCCGCCAGCATATACGCGGTCTCCCCGGAAATCGCCACCAAGGAAGGTTCTGCGAGAACCCGAGCAAGACCTTGTGTTTCCAAGGCGGTGAACCGCAAGTCCAGCTCATCTTGGACGATGTCGAGAATACCGAAGGCCCCCGTGAAGGGACCCACATTGATATTGAACCCGTTGTCCACATCCGCCGACCGCGGGTTGGTCGTGCCCCCGTCGTTATACCCCAAGCTGGCACCAAGATTCTTCGCGGCGGAGCGAACGACCTCGGCGACTTTCACCCGAAGCAGAACTTGGTGGTTCGACTGTACTTCCAGCAGATTAATGATGTTCGCTTGGGACGGGACAAACCGCTCGGTAATGCTGAGCGCATCCGCCGCCGCCGTGGCAGAGCGCACCTTCCCGGTGAGGAAGATGGCGTCGCGACCGGCCTTCACGGTGATATTTTCTTCCGGCATCAGGGCGCGAATGGCCGCGGCCACCTCATCCGGATCCATGGTAACCACGACTTCGGATTCATGAATGATCTTTCCCCGGGACATCACATAGATGTTGGTCGAGCCCAGGGCGCGCCCGAAGAGGAAAATCTTGCCAGAGTCCAAAATCTTGAATTCAACCAATGACGCGTCACCGATGACAACCTCATCGGCCCGACGATTGATATCCAAAAGAATACTCTTATTCAGGGCGACCTGAATAAAATCGCTTTTCACGGCGTCAGCAGAGGAGGATTTCCCGTTTTTCTTGCCGTTGGTGCCATTCTTTTTGACAACCTGACCATTTTTCTTGGCAGGGGCCGCCGCTGCCTTCGGCACGGCTGCCGACTTGGGCGCCGCTGTCGGTGCTGTCATATCCGCTGATGGCACTTGCTGTGCCCCGGCCAGCCGATCCGCGCCCAAAAACAGGACGCAGAACATCGCGCCCAGGGCCGCTGCGTTCCTCAAGCTCATTTGGGAACCCACTCCTCTACGTTTTCCACGCCGCCACGATAAATCTTCAAAGACGGACGTTTTGCCTGATTTTGTGGCTCGACCATATCAGGATCCTCCATATCCGGATCCATCACTTCTGGGACGAGAATGTTTTGCGGCGGCGTTTCCGGCAAGCCCAGATCGGGCGTGGTGCTGGGCGGCAAGGCCTCCTGCTGACCATTGACCGGCGGGGTTGTCGCCCCTTGCAATTGACGGCCGAACAGGACGTCGTCTAAGCCAACACTCGCCAAACGCTGCTGTTCCTGTTGCTGTTCGTACCGTAGCAAGCGCTGCAACAGGGGGCTGGTTTCGATATCGGTGGTGTTGATCATCAACTCATTTTCGTCGATGTCGGCACCGGGCCGCAGGCTCCGCAGGGCCAGCGAGATCGTGCCGACCCGCGCCGCCGTATACACCACCTGCATTTCTTTGGGAGTTACCTCCAGCGTGACGGTTTTTGCCGCCCGCGAGGTGGTTTCCACCTTCCCAACAATCGTGTCGACCGCCAACACCCGCACATTCGTCAGGACCGTTTCAGTCGACAAGGACAAAGCCGGTGGCAAGTCGGCACCGCCCGAACGGATACTATCCGAGGCGACGGCCGCATTATATTTAGAGGCATAGCTTCCGTGGGTCAGCAGCACATCCACATAGTCGCCCGGCAGAATGAACCCACCGGTTCCGGTAAGGTTGGACACCTGCACAACGACGGCACGTTTGCCTGGGGCCAGGATCGCGGAAAGGAAGCCCGGCGCGTCGCGTTTGACCAAACGGGAGGCGGTAATCGGTTCGCCCGCCGCAATCGGTTGACGCACGACGGAACCCAGATATTTAGAGATATTGTCGCGGCCTTCAACGTTCACGACATAGTCGGGGGCCAAGCCTTCCGCCGGCCAGGGTTGCCAGCGCACGTTGTCACGCACCACCGTCGACCCAATGCCCAATTCCACATTGGCGACGAGGACCTGATCCTTCGCCTCCATCTGTTTGCGGATTTCGTCTTCCTGTTGAGCAAGGAAGTTTTGGGCGAGAAACACAGCCATGCCCGCAATGAACACAGCAACGACGATGAGACCTACGACGATCAAGCGCATTGTACTACCGCTTTGTCCTTACCATGGTCTTGAGGGAGCCCCGAACCCCGGATGATACCGGTTAAGCCTTGGAAGACACCCACATAAATCAGTACGTAGAAACCTTGTGGGCAAGTATTAACGTCTTCTGGAGAAAGGTAAACTCTTTTTCACCCCTCCCCCGTAATATCGCGAGCTTCGCACCCCCCTTACAACCCAGCCCATACCCCTAAAACCCTGGGCAGACTGGAAAACTGAACCTATGTCTGCCACGGGCTCAGGCATTTGTCCAGGGGCGGACTGGGGTTTCAGGCCAAAAAAACACGCGCACCCTTGCAAAAGGGACACAGTTGATTGGCCCGGTCCAAATACCCGCCGTTGTCGAAACCCCTAAAACGGCGCTTCACCACCCGGTGGCGTCGGAAGCCCGGGGGCGATGCGCCACACGCGGGTCTGCTGCTCTGTATTTCATATTGTATCTCTGTAAAATCGGCGTAGGATTTATGCCCTTCGGGGTTGCCGTTCGATAAAAAACAAAAAAGAACGGTACGAAGAGGCACTATCTCTGGGGAAACCAACGGTTTAATTCACCATGATTGAAATCAGGATTCACGGCCGCGGCGGCCAGGGGAATGTGGTGGCTGCGTATCTCTTGGCAGCCGCAGCTTTCGAAGCCGGGATGTATTGCCAAGCCTTTCCCGCATTCGGGGCGGAACGCCGGGGGGCGCCGGTGGTGGCGTTCGTCCGCGTTGCCAACCAGCCCATCTTACGGCGCAATCAGGTATTGCATCCGGCTTTCTTGATCATCCAAGACGAGACCTTGTTGCATGAAAAGGGCTTGACCGGCGGCCTGCTGGAGGGCGGCAAGATGCTGATCAATTCCCGGCTGTCCGATGCCGAGATTGCCGATCATTACGGGCAGCCCATGACCAGCTTGCCCGCCACCGACATGGCGCGGGAGACCATTGGCAGGCCCCTCCCCAACGTGGCCTTGTTGGCGGCGTTCCTGTCGCTTACCGGAATCGCGCCGCTGTCTGGCCTGAAAGCGGCCCTTCAGGAGCGGTTCGCGGGCGATGTGTTGACCAAAAATCTGGACCTGGTGGAATTATCCGCCGCCAAAGTGACGGCGAATGCCTGGAAGGAGACGGCCCATGCGGCACGCGCTTGAAGGATCGCAGGCGATCGCCCGGGCGGTCGCTCTGTGTCGGCCCGGTGTGGTGGCCGCATACCCCATTACCCCGCAGACCCATATTGTGGAGAATATTTCCAAGCTGGTGGCGGACGGGGTGTTGAAGACCGAACTGGTCAGTGTGGAATCTGAATTTTCCGCCGCCTCGGTGGTTCTGGGTGCGGCCTCCGCCGGGGCGCGGGCCTATACGGCCAGTTCCTCGCAAGGGATTCTGTTGATGGCCGAGGTGCTGTTCAACATCGCCGGGCTGCGGGTCCCCATGGTGTTGACCTGCGCCAATCGGGCGGTGTCGGCGCCGTTGTCCATCTGGAACGATCATCAGGATTCGATGGCGGTGCGGGATTCCGGTTGGATTCAACTGCATTGTCAATCCAACCAGGAGGCGGTGGATACTACCATCCAGGCCTATCGCATCGCGGAGGCTTGTGAACTACCGGTGATGGTCTGCCTGGATGGATTCGTGCTGACCCATACGCTAGAACCCATTGACCTGCCAGACCCGAAACTGGTGGATAAATATCTGCCGCCGTTTACCTTCTCTCGGGCGCTCGATCCCAGTGATCCCACTAGCGTGGGCACCCTGGTTGGCCCGGAATATTATGCCGAGGTGCGCCATACCCAGCATGTGGCCATGGAACGGGCCATTGACGAAATTGTTGCCGCAGATGTGGCTTGGGAAAAACTGACCAAACGGTCTTGCGGCGGATTGTTGACCACCTACGGGGATGCGTCGGCGAAAACCGCGATCCTGGCCATGGGCTCCACGGTGGGCACCCTGCGGGCGGCCATGGAGGTGTTTCCCCAACGCAAGAAAGTGAAGATCATCAATCTGCGCTGCTTCCGGCCCTTTCCCGGCGCCGCTATTCGCGAGGCCTGTGCCGGTCTTGCCGATCTGATCGTTCTGGACCGGTCCATGTCGCCGGGGATGGGTGGGGTCCTGGGCTGCGAGGTCCGTGCCGCCTTGGCCGAGGGGCGGTCGAAAACCAAGGTGCATAACTTTGCAGTGGGTTTCGGCGGGCGGGATATTCCGCTCGATATCTACCCCCGCATTCTGGAAGCCGCGAAGGAGGGGGACGGCACGGGCTTTTCCGTGTTCGACGCCGAAATGGACAAGATTCCGCTGGAGGACCGCTAAGATGGCCAAGAAACCGTCCAAGAAAAAAGCCAGCGCCGATAACAGCACGTCGACATCACCGCGACGTCTCGCCGAACTGCGGCAAAAATTCAATCGGCCTGCGCCGCCGCCCGAGGCGAAGCAGACTGCGGATATCCGTGCCAAGCAGCCCCGTTTCCGGGGGCTTGAGGCCGGGCATCGGGCTTGTCAGGGCTGCGGCGAAGCCCTGGCCGCCCGCCTGGTGACGGAGGCTGCGGGGCCGGACATCATGATCGCCAACGCCACCGGTTGCCTGGAGGTGTTCACCACCCCCTGGCCGCAATCCGCCTGGCGGGTGCCCTGGATGCATTCCTTGTTTGAAAACGCCGCCGCCATTGCGTCGGGCATGGAAGCGGCCATGAAGGCGCAAGGCAAATCCACCAAGGTGCTGGCCTTCGGGGGCGATGGCGGCACCTTCGATATCGGCTTTCAGGCGCTGTCCGGCATGTTGGAGCGCGAACATAACGTGCTCTACGTCTGTTATGATAACGAAGCCTATATGAACACCGGCATCCAGCGGTCTGGCTCCACGCCCCATGCGGCGCGCACCACCACCTCGCCGCCGGGCAAGGCCTCCATGGGCAAGCGGCACCTGAAGAAGGATTTGATCTCCATCATTTCCGCCCATCACGTGCCCTATGCGGCCAGCGCTTCCGTGGCCTATCCGGTGGATATCCGCAAAAAAGTACGCCGCGCCATGGCCATCGAAGGGCCCACCTTCCTGGTCATCCACAGTCCCTGCCCGCTGGGTTGGGGGCATGAAAGCGCGTCGACCATCGATGTGGCGCGGCGCGCCGTGCAATCAGGCCTGTTTCCGCTGATCGAGCTGGAACGGGGCGAAATCACCGATGTGATGCCGATCCGCAAACCCATTCCCGTGGTGGAGTATCTGGCGACACAGGCGCGGTTTCGGCATTTGTTGGGGGATGACCCCCGGGCCGTGCAGGAGCGCGAACATCTGCAAGCCATCGCCGATTACAATATCGATGTCTACGGGTTGCTCGGTGATGGGCCAGATCGCTTGGATACGGACGGCGCGGATACGGTCGTCCGCGGCGGCTTGGCATCGTAAGGGAGGGGGGGACAATGGTTGAACTCACACGCGGCGCTTACGCCAAACCCGGCACCTCCCTCGCGTTCAAGACCGGCACTTGGCGGGTGGAAAAACCCGTACACCAACATTTCGCGGCGCCTTGCCATGGCGCCTGCCCCGCCGGGGAAGATGCTCAGGCCTGGATCGCCAAGATTCAGGAAGGCAAGCTCCGGGATGCCTGGGAAACCCTGGTGACCGCCAATCCCTTGCCCGCGGTCACGGGCCGGGTCTGCCCGCATCCTTGCGAATCGAATTGCAATCGCGGCAAATATGACGCGCCCATCGCCATCCATAATATGGAACGGTTTTTGGGCGACGAGGCCCTGAAAAACGGTTGGGCCTATCCGATCGAGGCTGAGCCCGATGCGGATGCGCCGCGGGTGGCGGTGGTCGGCGCTGGACCGGCGGGCCTTTCCATGGCCTATCATCTGGTGCGCCACGGTCTGAACGCGACCCTGTTCGATGCCCTGCCCGAAGCCGGTGGGCTGTTGCGCTCGGCGATCCCCATGACCCGGCTGCCCCGCGATGTGCTGGATGCGGAGATTGGCCGCATCCTCGACCTCGGCATCGATTTCAGGCCCCGGCAGATGCTGGGTCGGGATATGAGCGTTGAGGATCTGCGGGAAGATTTCGACGGCGTGTTCCTGGGGGTCGGCTGTCAGGCCTCCAAATCCTGGGATGTGGATGGGGTGCGCCCGCCCGATCTGCGAGACGGGCTGGAAATGCTCAAAGAATGGATCGACCATGGCACCATTCCCATTCCGAAGCGGGTAGCGATCCATGGCGGCGGCAATACGGCGGTCGACCTCGCCCGGGTCATGAAGCGCAACGGCGCGGAGGAGGTCACCATCATTACCGCCTCCGGTCTGCCGGGGCCGGAGACCGCGCCGGAAGATGTGTTGAACGTGGTGCCCCGGGAGCTGGAGGAAGCCCTGGAAGAAGGCGTGGTGTTCCAACCCTTCCGCACCATCAAGCGGCTGATCATGAAGGGGTCCAGGGTCAAGGGTGTGGAAGTGGCGCGCCTGCGCAAGATCAAGGGTAAGGACGGGCGCAAACGCCGCGTCGCCTTCGCCGGGACCGAACAGGTGGTCAAGGTGGATGTGGTGATCCCGGCCGTCGGCGAGCGGGTCGAGGTAGACGGCCTGGAAAAAGTGTTGGGTCGGGACTCTTACCTCTGGTCCGATCCCTGGGGGCATGTGACCGCAGCGACCGACCTGTTCGCCGGGGGGGATGCCCGGGGGGACCGCGGCACCGTCAGCGCCGCCATCGGCGATGGGCGCCGGGCGGCCAAGGCTTTGGCGGCGGAACTGCGCGGTTCGGAACCGGCGCCGGAGGGACGCGATCCGGTGGGGATCGACAAGCTGAACCTGAATTATTTCGAGCCGGGGAAAAAACCGACGGTGCCGGTGTTGCCGGTGCCAGACCGCACCGATGCCAGCGAAATCGAGGGATCCTTGACCCGCGCGCAGGTTACCGAGGAGGGCAATCGCTGTTTTTCCTGCGGCAATTGCCTTGCCTGCGACAATTGCTGGACCCTCTGCCCCGATAATGCGGTGATCAAGACCGTTGATTTGGCCCGCGATGGTTCCCACTATGTCTTTGACTACGAGTTCTGCAAGGGTTGCGGCCTCTGCGCCACCGAATGCCCCTGCGGCTATATCCAAATGGAAGTAGACGAAGACTGAGTTTACCAGAGCGTTCCAGCGAGGGTTCGTGAACATTATCCCCGAGATTGCCCGGTTCACCGAGCAGATGGTGGACTGGCGCCACCGTATTCATGCCCATCCGGAAACCGCCTTCGAGGAGGTGGAAACCGCCGCCTTTGTCGCGGAAAAACTGCGCGGCTTTGGGCTGGCGGTGGAAACCGGCATCGCCGAAACCGGTGTGGTGGCGACCCTGAACGCCGGCGGCAACGGCCCGGCCATCGGCCTGCGCGCGGATATGGATGCCTTGCATATCGAAGAAGCCAATACGGTGGACCATAAATCCCGGGTGCCCGGCAAGATGCATGCCTGCGGCCATGATGGGCATACCACCATGCTGTTGGGGGCGGCGAAATACCTTAGCGAAAATCCGCCCGCCAGCGGGCTTTTGCACTTTATCTTCCAGCCCGCCGAGGAAAACGAAGGCGGCGCCGGGCGCATGGTGGACGAAGGCCTGTTCACCCGCTTTCCCATGGATGCGGTCTATGGCTTGCATAACTGGCCGGCGTTGGAATTGGGTAAGTTCGCCGTGCGGGCCGGGCCAATGATGGCGGCCTGTGATCTATTTGAAATCACCATCGAAGGGCGCGGTGCCCATGCGGCCATGCCTCATCAAGGGGTGGATGCCATCGTCGTCGCGGCCAAGGTGGTGGATGCCTTGCAAACCCTGGTCTCTCGGGAAATCAGCCCGTTGGAGCCCCTGGTGGTCAGTATCACCCAGATTCATGGCGGCGATACCTGGAACGTCTTGCCCCAGTCAGTGGTGTTGCGCGGAACGTCTCGGGCGTTTTCCGAAGCGGCTCGCAATGGGGTGGAACCGGCGATCCGCCGCGTGGTGAAGGGCATTTGCGAGGCCCATGGCGCCCGCTTTGATTTTTGGTTCGACAAGCGCTATCCCGCCACCATCAATCATGCCGCCGAGGCCGATACCGCCGCCCAGGCCGCCTCGGCAGTGGTGGGCGCAGACCAGGTGTTGCGCGATCTACCGCCCTCCATGGGCTCGGAGGATTTTTCCTTCATGCTGCAAGCTTGCCCCGGCGCTTATATTTGGATGGGCACGGGGATCGGACCAGACACGCCGGGCCTGCATAACCCCCGGTTTGATTTCAATGATAATGCCCTGGCCATGGGCGCCAGTTACTGGGTTGAGCTCGCCCGCCGCGCCTTGGGAGAGGGGGCATTGACAGGGCCGGGTTAATCCGCCAAAAACCTTGTATTGCGATCAAGTATCATCGCAACACTCAGATGCAGCGACTAAAATTTGGGAGGATAATCCATGGCCCTGCTCATTACCGAAGATTGCACCAATTGTGACGCTTGCATCTCCGTATGCCCTAACGAAGCCATTACAGAAGGCGATATCATCTATGAAATCGCACCGGACCGCTGCACCGAATGCGTCGGTGCCGAAGACGAACCCCAATGCCAGTTGGTCTGCCCGGCCGATTGCATCATCCTGGATCCGGATAACGAGGAAACCAAAGACGCGCTGATGGCGAAATACGAGCAACTGCGCGCCTGATTGAGCCCCCGGGCCCGTTTATGGCGTCATTGCCGGGCGCCGACCCGGCAATTCCCGCCGTTACGCGGGTAAAGCCTCTTCCAATTCATCGATAAAGCCGGAGATGATGGACAGGCCCCGGCTCCAGAAAGCCGGGTCGCTGGCATCCAGTCCGAAGGGTGCCAGCAGTTCCTTGTGGCGCAGGGTGCCGCCCGCCTGCAGCATTTCCAGATAGCGTTTCTGAAATTCCGGATGGCCCGATTGGAACACGTCATACAGCGCGTTCACCAGGCAATCGCCGAAGGCATAGGCGTACACGTAAAACGGTGTATGGATGAAATGGGGGATGTAGGACCAATAATATTCATACCCGTCGTCAAAATCGAACACCGGGCCCAGGCTTTCTTTCTGTACCCCCAGCCAGAGACCGCAAATATCGCTGCTGGAAAGTTCGCCGTCCCGCCGGGCATCATGCAGCCGCCGTTCGAATTCAAAAAAGGCGGTTTGGCGCACCACCGTATTGATCATGTCCTCGACCTTGCCCGCCAACAGCACCCGGCGTCGGCCCGGGTCCGTTTCCGCATCCAAAAGCGAGCGGAAGGTGAGCATCTCACCGAAAACAGAGGCCGTTTCCGCCAGGGTTAACGGCGTATCCGACAGCAGATAGCCTTTTTCAGACGCCAAAACCTGATGCACCCCATGGCCCAGTTCATGGGCCAGGGTCATCACATCCCGGGTTTTGCCGTGATAATTCATCATCACATAGGGATGCGCCGAGGGCACCGTGGGATGGGCAAAAGCGCCGGAATCCTTGCCCGCGCGGGGTTCCGCATCGATCCAGTTTTTGTCGAAAAAGGTGTTGGCGATGTCCCGCATTTTTGGGTCGAAGGCGCCATAGGCATTCAACACCCGGCTCTTGGCGTCGCCCCAGGTGATTTTCGCATCGTCATCCTCGGGCAGCGGTGCATTGCGATCCCAGATGGAGAGCTTTTCCTGGCCCATCCAGCGGGCCTTCAGGGCGTAGTAGCGATGGGCGATGGAGTCATAAGAAGACTGCACGGCGCTGACCAGCGCATCCACCACCTCGTCTTCCACCAGGTTGGCCCGGTTGCGGGCAGACACGGGGCGCGGATAATGCCGCCAACGGTCTTCGATTTCCTTATCCTTGGCCAGCGTATTGGTGATGAGGGAGAAAATCCGCCCGTTTTGGCCCAATACCCGGCCCACCTCCCGGCCCGCCGCCTGCCGCTTCGTCGGGTCTTTGTCGGAGAGCATGACCAAGGCTTCGGAAACGGTGGCCTGCTTGCCCTCTAAATCGAACCGCAGGGACGCTATGGTTTCCTCGAACAGGCGGGTCCAGGCGCCCGATCCGGTGACGGATTTTTCCGTCAGCATCTTTTCCAGATCGTCGCTCAACTGGTGATCCCGAAACACCCGCAGATCCCGCACCCAGGGGGCGAAACGGGCCGCCGCCGGATCGGCCATCTTTGCGTTCAGGGCGTCATCCGCCAGCCGGTTGATCTCCAAGGTGAAGAACAACGTCGCCGAATTGATGTCGGTGATTTTCTCTTGCATGGTCTGATGGAACCGTCCGGCTTCCGGGTCTTCCACCCGGGTGGCGAACCAGAGCTGGGCGAAGCTGATGATCCGCCCTGCCTGTTCCATCAGATTTTCGTAAGTGGCGATGGCCGCGCCCAGATCGGCGCCGGAAAGCCCCGCAATTGTGCCCGAATAGGTTTCGCTGAAGCTTTTCGCCGCCTCTGCCAGGGTGCCGAGGTCCGTTTTCAGTGACGGATCGTCCGGTCCTTGGTATAGATCGGCAAGGTTCCAGTGGGGCAGGGTGGCGGCGGTGCTGGTCATCTGTAAGGCTCCTAAAAGACCCAAAAGGGCGAACCCCCCTTAGGTAGGGGGACTGGGCGGGTAGGGCAACGGGAAACAATCAGTGGGGTGCACTTAGACGTTATGGAACATCTGACGCAGCATCAAAACCTGCCCAGCCTGTTTTTCGATCAGGCGGCCCGATTCGGCGACAAACCCTTTCTGTGGCAGAAACAGGATGGCACCTATCGCCCCTGGCGGTGGACCGAAATTTCAGCACAGATCATTTCTTTTGCGGCGGCGCTCAAAGGGCTTGGCGTACAGCCGGGCGACCGGGTGGTGCTGGTATCGGAAAGTCGGCCGGAATGGTTTATCGCCGATTTTGCGATCATGTCCGTGGGCGGCATTACCGTGCCCGCTTACACCACCAATACGCCGTCGGATCATCACCATGTGCTGACCGATAGCGGCGCGCGGCTCGCCATCGTCTCCACCGCCAAGCTGGCGAAGCCGCTGTTTGCGGCGGTGGCGCGGGTGCCCGAGGTGACCACTGTCATCAGCCTGGAGGAAGCATCGCCCCCCGCCGATCTCGGCGCCGAGGTGCAAAGCTGGGCCGCGCTGCTGGACTCGGCGATGCCAGATGAGGCGGCGATTATTGACACGGCCCGGGCCCTGGCGCGCACCGACCCCTGCTGTATCATCTATACCTCCGGCACCGGAGGGGCGCCCAAGGGTGTGACCCTGTCCCATGGCGGGATCATGGCCAATTGCATCGGGTCCATGCAGGCGCTGGGCGGCTTGCCTTTTGGGGAGGAAGTGTTTTTGAGCTTCCTGCCCCTGTCCCATTCCTTCGAGCATATGGCGGGGCAGTTTCTGCCCGTTTTCCTGGGCGCGCAGATTTACTATGCCGAGGGGATCGATGCGTTGACCCGCAATATGGCCGAGGCCCGGCCCACCATCATGACCGCCGTGCCCCGGCTTTATGAATCCATGTATGCGCGGATCAGCCCGGATATCCTCAAGAACCAGGATTTCAAGGCGAAGCTTTTCGAGAAAACCGTCGCGCTGGGCGCGCGCGCCTATCAAAACCCGCGCGATATGGGCCTGCTCGACAAGCTTATGAACCGGGCGCTTGATCGATTGGTACGGGAGAAAATTCAAGCCCGTTTCGGCGGGCGGCTGAAGGCGCTGGTATCGGGCGGCGCGCCCCTGCCAGAGGAAATCGGGCTGTTCTTCACCGCCTTGGGCCTGCGCCTGTTGCAAGGCTATGGGCAGACGGAATCCTCCCCGGTGATTAGCTGCAATCCGCCTGAAAAGGTCAAAATCCAGACTGTCGGCCCGCCTCTGCCGGGATTGGAGGTGCGTATCGCCGAGGATGGGGAAATTCAGGTGCGCGGGGAATCCGTGATGATCGGCTATTGGAACCGCCCGGAGGAGACCGCCAAAACCGTTATCGACGGCTGGCTGCATACGGGGGACGTGGGCCATTTCGATGACGACGGCTATATTCGGATCACCGACCGCAAGAAGGATATCATCGTCAATTCCGGGGGTGATAATCTCTCGCCGCAGCGGGTGGAAGGCCTCCTATCGATGGAGCCGGAAATCGGCCAGGCCATGGTGTATGGCGATAGGCGGCCCTATCTGGTGGCGCTGATCGTGCCGGAGGAAGGCTTTGTGAAGCGCTGGGCGCGGGAAAATGGCAAGGCGCCCGATTTGGCGGCATTGGCCGAAGACCCCGATTTCCAAAAAGCCATAAAGGCCACCTTGGACACCGTAAACAAGAAGCTGTCCAAAATCGAAAAGGTGCGCCAGATGGCCATCGCCACGGAACCCTTCACCATCGATAACGGGATGATGACCCCCACCATGAAGGTGCGGCGCCATAGGATCATCGAACAATACGGCGACCGGTTGACCCAGCTTTACGGGTAACTCGGGGCGGCTGCGTTTCTTGGGGGGGTGATCCGCCCTTCGCCTCCTGTCGTAATGAACAGGCAACCGAGATGAATGATGGGACCCTGTTGAAAAGCCAATGGATGCAACGACTTTAACCCGCCCGCGCCCGCCCGTTTCCACCCAGAATACGCCTACTCGGTCCCGGTTGAGGGCGTGGGCGATATCGCGCCTCGGGCGGGGAATCGCTGTTGGGCGGTTGACCGTCCAATTGCCGGATGGTCATTGCCTCGGCTTTGGACATGCCGAATGCGGCTTGAAGGAGGCGCGCGTAGAAGTTCTGCGTTGGCGGGGATTGCTCAGTCTGGCCCTTAACGGTCAACTCGGCGCGGCGGAAGCCTATGTGGCCGGGGATTGGCGCTCGCCGGATCTGGCGGCGGTTTTCGCCGTCATCACCGCCAATGCGGAAGCCTTGGCCTCCCCGCTGGCGGGAACGGGGGCCTCCCGGCTCTTGAGCCGTTGGCAGCACCGGCGCAACGCCAATACCCGCGCGGGCAGCAAACGTAATATCGAAGCCCATTACGACCTCGGCAATGCCTTTTACCGGCAATGGTTGGACCCCAGCCTCTTTTATTCCAGCGCACTGTTCACCCATGCCCAACAAACCTTGACCGAGGCGCAAGCCGCGAAGGCGCGGCGGATCATCGACCTTGCGGAAATTCAAGACGGGGACCGGGTCCTGGAGATCGGTTGTGGATGGGGCAGTTTCGCCGAGGCACTGTTGGATACAAAAGAGTGCACCCTACGGGGCATCACCCTATCGCGGGAACAGTTGGCCCAATCCCGGGCGCGGCTGGCCGGCCGCAATGCCCGGTTTGAGCTCACGGATTATCGGGACATCACGGGGAGCTACGATGCCGTCGTCTCCATCGAAATGCTGGAGGCCGTGGGGGCGGAAAACTGGCCCACCTATTTCAGGGTTCTGAAAGATCGGCTGCGCCCCGGTGGCACGGCGGTGATCCAGGTGATCACCATCGCCGATGATCGGTTTGATGGCTACCGGCGCCGCGCCGATTTCATTCAAAAGCATGTGTTTCCCGGCGGCATGTTGCCTAGTCCCCAGGTCCTGAGAGATCAAATCGCGGCGGCGGGGCTGCACCTCGACCATGTGGAATTTTTCGGGGCTTCCTACGCAAGAACTTTGCGGCACTGGCATCAAAGCTTCGAAGACGCCTGGCCCCGCATTGAACCCCTGGGGTTCGACGCCCGATTCCGCCGTCTGTGGCGGTATTATCTGCTATCCTGCGCCGCCGGGTTTGACGCGGGCATTATCGATGTGGGCCTGTTCCAGATACGGCTCTAGAACCCGCCCATGCGCCGGGTAATGGCGAAGAACAGGGGATAGGGCAAAAATCGCAGCACCTTCATGCTCCAGGCGAGGCGTTTGGGGAACGTAACCTCGAACCCCGGTCGCAAAAAAGAGTCTACCAACTGATCGGCAGCTTTATCAGCCGCCATCAAAAAGGGCATGGGGAATGTGTTTTTGTCCGTCAGGGGGGTCTTGATGAACCCCGGATTGATCAGCTTCAGATCGACGCCCGCGGCAACGGCTTCCGGGCGCAGAGATTCCGCCATGGCGATCAGGGCGGCTTTACTGGGCGCATAGGCCGCCGCGCTGGGGAGGCCGCAATATCCCGCCGCCGAAGCCACCACCCCAAGAATACCGCGCCGCCGCTGCATCATGCGCGGCAGCAGCGCCTGGAGCCCATGGGCAGCCCCC
>JBMYUJ010000021.1:0-43826 GCA_049605255.1 Magnetospiraceae bacterium | reverse complement strand
TTTTACCGCCGGTTGCAAAACGCCCCGTTCGCCCCGCGCAATAAAGGTCAACGGTTTGACCACCATGCCTTCACCGCCCACCGCCGTCATCGCTTCCCACCAGGTGATCGCGGCGACGCGGGATTCCGCATCGGCCAGATCGACTGCCTGCCAGCGGGTGGTTATCAGGATCGGGTCCCCCGTTGCCGCCAGTTCCGCCAGGGTCTCCATATGCCAGCGATGATCCTTGTCCGCATGCACCGCGCCCTCGGTGGCCAGCAGATGGAAGGGGGCGATTTTCAAATCGTCAATCTCCGGCGCGGGCCAGACATAATTTTCATAGGCCGCCACAAACCCCGATGCCGCCGCCGCACGGGCGGTGAACTTCGCCAGATCTTCGGCCACCTCCGCGCCCCGGGCCACCGCCTGCTCCAACGCTTTCACGGCGATATCGAGGCCCAAGGTGGCAGCCCGCCCGACGGGCTCATACTGGCGGTCGATCAGCGCCTGCGCCTTCGCCGACCAGGGCATGATTTCCATATCCAGGCACACCCAATCGGTCTGGAACCGATCCCACCATCCGGCGGCCCCAATGGCCTCTTGCAGGCGCGCCACCACGGCTTTTTCTTGGTTGGAATCGAAGAACGGCCGCCCGGTGCGGGTGTAGACAATACCCTGGCGATGGTCGGAAAAGAACCGCCGCGCCGCCGCCGCGCCATCCTTGCAGATCACTGCCACCGCCCGGCTGCCCATATGTTTTTCTTCGCAGATCACCGTGGTTACGCCCCGGCTGGCGTAATGCTCAAAGGATTCTTCGGGCCGTTCCAACCACCCCTCCGCCGCACTGGTTTCCACCGGCGACATGGTGGGCGGCAGATAGATCAGCCAGCGCGGATCGACGGCAAAGCGGCTCATGGTCTCCAGCGCGCCTGCCGCCTGGGCTTCGGTCAGGGTAAACCCGCCCAGCGCCGTATCGATGCGCCGCTTGCCTTGAATATCGGTCAGGCGGATCGCCGCCGGATCGGTGATGGGATCGGCTTTGGGCACTTCGAGGGGTTTGACCGGTTCGCAATACACTTTCGCGGCGGGTACATCCACCAGATCCAGTTCCGGCCAGCGCAGCGCCGTCAGTTTACCACCGAAGACACAGCCCGTATCGATGCACAGGGTGCCATTGACCCATTCCGCCTCCGGGGTTGGGGTATGGCCATAAACCACCCGGGCATCACCACGATAGCCCGCCGCCCAATCAGCGCGCACCGGCAGGCCGAACGCGTCGGTTTCCCCCGTGGTATCGCCGTACATGGCGAAGCTGCGCACTTTGCCTGACGCGCGGTTATGCAGGTCTTCCGTCAGCCCCGCATGGGCCACCACCAGCTTGCCGCCTTCCAACACAAAATGGCTGATCAGGCCGTCCATAAACTTGCGCATTTCCTCGGCGAAGCCTTCCGGTTGCGTCTCGAACTGGGCCACGGTTTCCGCCAATCCATGGGTGAGCTGCACATTGCGCCCGTTCAGTTTGCGGATCAGCTTGTTTTCATGGTTGCCGATGACGCAGAAGGCGGTTCCCGCTTCCACCATACCCTTGACCAGCCGCAAAACATCGGGAACGCGGGGCCCCCGATCCACCAGATCGCCGAGAAAAATCACCCGCCGTCCTTCAGGGGGGGTCACCGTGTAGGTCCGACTGTTTTCCGGCCCTTCGGCGCCGACCACATAGCCCAATTTTTCCAACAGGGATTCCAGCTCGGCGGCGCAACCATGGATATCGCCGATGATATCGAAAGGGCCCGTTTCCCCCCGCTTATCGACCCACAGGGGCTTGCGGTCGATGGCGATTACCGCATCCATCTCCTCGGGCGAGTCGAAGGTATGCAGTTGCCGCACCCCTTCGCGCTTGCGCAGGCTGGAAAAGCCGCGCTTCATGGCCCGGGTCTGGTTGCGTACCACATGGGGCCCGAAATTCCGGTTCGGGCGGCTCTCATTGCGGGCGTGGCAGATGTCCTCTTTGATAAAGAAGGCGAACCCCACGGGCAGCGCGTGATGGCGCTTGGCCAGCGCGATCAGGCGCGCACGGTCCTCGGGCCGCACATTGGTGGCGTCGATAACGGTCAGGCGCCGGGCCGCCAAACGTTTGGCGGCGATATATTCCAGCAGATCGAAGGCATCCGCGGTTACCGACTGGTCCGTTTCATCATCGGCCAGCATGGCGCGGCAGGAATCGGAGGACACGATTTCCGTTTCCTTGAACAGCCGGCGGGCAAAGCTGGACTTGCCAGACCCGGAGGCCCCGATCAGCAGCACCAGGCAAAATTCGGGGATCTGGAGGGTTTTTTGCCGAAGATCACTCATGCGGCCCCCCGTTCGAACACCGCCATCTGGGTCGGGCAGCCATGGGTCTCATGGCGTTCGCCAATGCCGGAAAAGGCCACCCCATAGCCGAAACGGTCACCAACCCCGCGCGCCCAGGTTTCGAATTCTGCCCGGGTCCATTCGAACCGATGGTCGGCATGGCGCAGCTTACCGGGGGAAAGGTTTTCAAAGGTGGCGTTGTATTCGATGTTCGGCGTGGTGATCACCACCGCATCGGGAGCGGCGCGGCCAAACACCACACGGGCCACCGCATCCAACCGTTCTGCATCCACATGCTCGATGACCTCGGCCAGGACGATGGCATCGAACCCGGATAACCGGTCATCCTCATAGACCAGGGACCCGCGATACACATCCATGCGTGCCCGTTGCGTGGGCGGCATGCGATCCAGCTTCAGGCGCCGTTCGGCCCGCTCCAGGGCCTGGGAGGAGACCTCGAAGCCGACAATCCGGTTGAATTGCCGTTCTTGCATCAGCCGGGCCAGCAGCCGCCCTTCGCCGCAGCCCAGGTCGCAGACCTTCCGTGCGCCCAGCGTCAACAGGGCGGCGGTCACCGCCTCATACCGCTGGTCATTGAGGCGCAGGGGTTTTTCCAACTGGTCCTCGGCGGCGTTTTCATCTCCCTCGTCCTGGTCTTCCGGGATGCCTGCGGCCTCGTCCAATTCAGTCAAGGCGCGCTCCACAAAACGCCGGTGGGTGAGATAGCGCCGGGCGATCAGTTCCCGCGCCGGGTGGGCCTGCAACCAGGCGCCCCCCTTGGCCACCAGTTTTTCCACTTCGTCGGACCCGACCCAATAATGCTTCCGGTTATCCAGCACCGGGATCAGCACGTAGAGATGGTTCAGCGCATCGGCGAGGCGCAGGGTGCCGGTGAGGGTCAGGGTTTTGTAGAGCCCCTCCCCGGTGAGCGAGAGCGCATAGCCCAAGGGCGCGAACAGCGCCTCCACCAGGTCTTCCGCGCCCCGGCAAAGCAATGGCGTGACGGTGAATTCCAGCGGAATGGCGGTGTCGGCCAGGTCTGGCCGCACCGGCGCCCGGCCCGCCATGGCATCGCGCAAGGTCCGGGCCATGGCGACACTCAGAAACGACGATACCGCATAGGGCCGGTCATTCACGTAATGGTCCAGCAAACCGGCGCCGCGCGCGCCTTCCCGCCCCCGCACCAGGGAGACCGGGTCCACATCCAACAGCAGCACCGCTTCACAACGGGTTTCGTCAGCCTGCGGATAAAACAGCACGGTTTGCCCGAACCATTGACTGGACCGGTGCACATTTTCGGGGTTTTTCCGCAAAAGGAACCCGAGATCCGTGGCGGGCTGATGGGTCGTGGCAATTTGCAGGTACATGGGTGCGCGTCTTGGCCGGTCATTTTAAAGGTCAGTCTGAACCCACAGGAGGTACCATTCCCCTGTGCGCAGGTCCAGACCGCCCCGCCGTTATCAACGCGCTAGCCGATGGCCTCGGGAATCAGCCCTCGCCGTGGTCGCCCATTTGCGATTGCAGATAGTTCTGCACACCCACCTTGTCGACCAAGGCCACTTGGGTTTCCAGATAATCGATATGCTCTTCCGTATCATCCAGAATATCGGTCAGGATTTTGCGGGAAATGAAATCATTTTCCGCTTCTGCCATGGCGATACCTGCGACCAGATCCTTGCGGGCGCCGACCTCCAGGCCGAGATCGTTGGCGAGAATTTCCGGCACATTTTCGCCAATCTTCAGATGCCCCAGATCTTGCAGGTTGGGCAGCCCTTCCAGGAAAAGGATCCGCTTGATGAGTTTGTCCGCATGGCCCATCTCTTCAATGGATTCTTCGTACTCATGTTTGCCGAGCGCGGTAAATCCCCAGTCATCCAACATCCGGGCATGCAAAAAATACTGATTGATCGCGGTCAGTTCGTTTTTCAGCACGGTGTTGAGGTGGCTGATGATCTTCTTTTCGCCTTTCACGGGCCGACTCCTATCGATTCGGATAAAGGATTTTTATCGGGTTCGCCTTGTTTTTATGCAATGCAAAAAAACACGAAGAGGAGGATGATTGTGTAATTTTCCCACCAAAGGGCCGGAAATTTAAAATATGCACAAAATTTAACGCCCCTTTGGGACTAAGGAGTCTCTTCTGGCAAGAGGTCTTGTTCGCGCCCGCAACCCGATTCGAGATGATGGTCCCGTATGGCGCAGCGCATCGCGTTCACGCATTTTCCACATTTTGGGCGAAGCCCATAATGGGAATACACCCGTCCCGCGTTCTTCGCCCCTTCCTCACAGGCTTCACGCACCGCTGTTTCGTTCAACGCATGGCACAGACAAATGTACATAAGAATTTATTTTACAGGATGACGCGTCGACGCAAGAAGTTTCTTTTGCGGCGCCTTCTGACTTTCCGGCGCTGTGGGAACCGCGGCCTCCCGCGGGGTTAGGCAGCAAATCGCACTTACAATATTGCCCGGTTTGAGCGTACGCCAAAGAAACATCGACGGCCTCGTGCTTTAAAAAGTTGCGTTCAGGTGAGTCGTCCGGCGACTCCAACCGAATCGACATCACAGAACATTACCACTCTTTTCCTTTTATGCGAATGATTATCATAATCGTTTTCAGAAATTTTTTCGGGGGAACGCTGTGCGGCCGCGAGGGCCGAGTCGCTGCTCCGAAAACAACTCAAAGCGCCAACATCAACCGGCATTCAGGCGTCAGCAACCAAAAAATTATATTTATAGTTGTATTTTTATCCAATTTTGCTCTTTTTGTTTGAAACTTAATTCTCGTTTTAATAGCTTTTTAAAATTAACATATCGTTTTAGGTGCATAAGGACTTCGCCATGCGTTTCCTTCCATGTTTCGCCGTTCTACTCCTCGCTGGGTGCACGGGTTTTCAACCCGAGTCACCGATGACATACGATCTCAAGGAGACCACGGAGCGCCAATCGACCCTGAAAGTCGCGGATTCCGATTACGTGCTGGCGAACTACGCCGCAGCGCAGATCCGCGCGGAGACGAGCCGCGACCTCTACTTCGCCGCCGCACGAAACAATCAAAACGGGCAAATGGCCGTTGACCTGCCGTTGATCGGCTTGGCGGCGGCCACCGCCGGATCCATCTTGTATGAAGCCCATACGGATCTTACCAAAGGGCTCGGGCTTGCCACCGCGACCCTGGCAGGGGCCGGCACCTATGTGAATCCCCAAAAACGGGCGGAGCATTTCCGAAATGCGGGCAAATCTATGTCCTGCATCTCGACCAGTGGCATGACACTCGGCCTCGGTCTGGTTGGCAGTGCGTCTCTCCCCTCTCCCCGTGTAAAGATTCCCCTCATCATGGGCGGGCTGACCGATTATCTGGCCGTCGCCAAGGCCAAGCTGTCCGCTGGCATCACCGATAAGGCTGCGAAAAGTGAACTGGAAAACGCCGTCAAGGCCGGGGATGCCGCCCTGGATCTGGGCCAAAAGGCGGAGACAGCGTTGCGGGCGCCGGGCATTCTGATCGACGCCAATACCATGAAAGTTTATGGCACGCTGCTGGACGGTCTGGCCGGGGTCTCTCCGGATATTCAGGGTATCGTCAAAACCATCAAGGCCACCGCATCGGCAAGCCAGGATATCAACAAAAAGGCCGATGAAGCCGGTTCGGGAGACAAACCGACCCCTGATTCGGGAAATGACGGCGGAGGAATTGAACCAAGCAAAGTTGACGACCGTAGAGAAGTTCTACGGGCGCTCCTGAAGCCCAATCAGCAGCCCAAGCCCCTCGCGCAACAGATCCGGGCGGCGGCGCGGGAACTTGCCAGCCTGTCCAAACCCTTCGCGGCGGCCGTGCCGGCCTTGACCGAATGCACCGTTCCGGCAGGAACCTGACCCTCCCCCCTAAACACGAGGAGATAAATCATGCGACCCTGGCAAGACATCATCGGTTCAGGCTTCACGGTGCCGGATTTCGAGGCCTATTGTGCCGCACTGAACTGGTCCACTTGGCGACCCAATTTTATCGTCGTGCATAACACGGCGACGCCCTCCCTCAAGCAGCGGCCGAATGGGTTCCAGCCCCACCATATGGACAATTTGGTGCATTATTACCGGGACGAGAAAGGCTGGTCGGCCGGTCCGCATCTGTTCGTGGATGATCATCTGATCTGGGTGTTTACGCCCCTCACCGTGCGCGGGGTGCATTCCCCCTCCTGGAACATGGCCTCCTGGGGGGTGGAGATGCTGGGAGACTATGACAAAGAGGATTTCGAGAATGGCCGGGGATCGGAGGTGCAGGAAAACGCCGTCGCCGCCGTGGCGATCCTCAGCCTCACCTTGGGCCTCGACCCGGAAACCATACGCTTTCACGGCGAAGACCCGAAAACAACCCATCGCAACTGCCCCGGGCAGAACGTGCAAAAAGATGCCTTTGTTGATGCTGTCTCCACCTGGATCGCCCAAGACGAGAACGGCGAGCATTCGATCGACTAGGGCCCGACCCCGCCACCATTCCGCTCAAGCAACGACGACATCTCCCGCTCCTTGGTCACTTTGCCGCCCCTCCCCGGCGGCTTCTTTTTTTGCCCGGCGCCTTCTCCTTGTTGAAAAAAATGCGCCGTTGCCACCCGCGCCAGCTTGATTGACGGGAAGCGGCAACCCATCTTCCGAGCAACCGGCCCCCATACATACAGACGGGGGCCAAACCTTTATTTTTCACCGGAGACGAAATACATGACCGTAAAGATTGGCGATTCCGTGCCGGGTGGCAGCTTGAAGGAAAGCACCGGATTTGACGGGGTTTGCGCCCTGGCGCCGGAGCCCGTGGATATCGCGGCCGCCGTGTCGGGCAAGAAAATCATTGTCTTTGGCCTGCCCGGTGCCTTTACCCCCACCTGTTCTGCCAGTCATGTACCCGGCTATCTCGAACAGTTCGAGACCTTCAAGGCCAAGGGCGTGGATGAAATTTGGTGTGTGGCGGTAAACGATGCCTTCGTGATGGCGGCTTGGGGCGCCAATCAGAGCGCGCTGGGCAAAATCCGGTTTTTGGGGGATGGCAGCGCGGATTGGGCGCTCGCCCTCGGATTGGAAAACGATCTGACTGTGGCCGGCATGGGCATGCGGATGAAGCGTTTTTCCATGTTGCTGGAAGACGGCGTGGTTACCCAACTGAACGTGGAACAAGGCCGCGCCTTCGAGGTCTCCGATGCCGCGACCATGTTGGGACAATTGGGGTAGAGAAGAGGTCGCCCGGACCTGAGTCTCAGCGGCTTTGCCATCTTTCTTCACGGCGCATATCGCTGGCGAAATCCTGTGTAAAAGCTGCTGCGCCGGCGCCCCAGTTGGCGGCGGAGATCCTCTGCCCCTTCAAAAAATCGGGCTGGCCTTTATGGGGCCAGCCCGTTGCAGTTGTTCCAATACTCAGGCCGCCATCGGCCCTGCGTTATCAGAACGGGAAAAGGATATCCCACATCTGGGTACCCCAGCGGGGTTGTTGCAGATCGGAGAGCGCGCCGCGCCCGCCGTAGAACACGCGCATTTCCGCGATCTTATCGTGGGGGACAGAGTTATCCGGGTTGATGTCTTCCGGGCGGATGATGCCGGTCACCCGCAGGTCTCGCAGTTCGTAATTGACCCGCACTTCCTGGCGGCCATGGATCACCATATTGCCGTTGGGTAGGACTTGCGAAATCACCGCGGCCAGTTTCAAATTCAAGGTCTCGCTGCGGTCGATGGACCCATCGCCGCTGGTTTCATGGTCGCTGCCGAAATCGATCAGGCTGGCCGGGTCACCATCCTTGCCGAGAATATCGGCCAAGGTCCCCTCCCAGCCCCAGAGGGAGGAAACCCCGGTGCTTTCCGAATCATCCCGGGTGCGGTCGGTGGTATTGTCGAAACTGGCGCTGTCGGAAAGCTCCAGGTTGACGGTCAGAATATCCCCTACCCGTTTCGCCCGCTGATCCTTGAAAAAGGCCCGCGCCCCCGACCGCCAGAGCGAGTTGGGGTTATGTTCCGCGATCATCGGCGCGGGCATGGGCATGCTGACGGGCCGATAGCTGGCCATCAGGGTCGGGTTCTGGATCTCACTCACCTGCGGCCCGTCGCCGACCTCGGATAAACGGCTCATGGTGTTGCAGCCAGAGACCAGGAGGACGAGCCCCGCCACCACGGCGCCCTTGCCTATCTTGTTCACTTTCCCGTTCATTGGTGTACTCCCTTATTCAAGGCGATCTGGTTGCCCGTTTGCACATGCACCAGGTCCGGACCGACGACGATGGCTTCGACGGTCTTATGGCTATTGAGATTGGTCACGCTGATGGTATCGCCCAGGGCGCCGTTCTCCCGGGCTTCGCCCTGGGCGGTCATGGTCATCAGGGCGGTTTTCAGAACGATGGTGACTTTGGATTTCTTCGCCACCACCACCGGGCGGGTCAACTGCGACTGGCGCAGTGGTTGGCCCGCGGCGGTCAGGCGGCGCACCGACATGCCAACCAGATCGGCGGGATCAACCACGGTGTCGGTGCGCAGGCGGTCGGCCCGAATCTTCGACCATTCCAGATCGCCTTCGCCGATCACCTCGCCGCCGGATAGCCGGTTCGCCAAAACCGGAACCTCTGCCATGGGATGGGCGCGGCCCACGAACCGGTAGGTTTTGCCCAGCGGATCGTTGGCGGGCACCCGCACGATAGCGGAAAAACGCCGGTTTGTGGGGTTGTAATCCATATGGTCGACGCCGACCGTGGGATCGATATCCGTGGGCACCTGTAATTCCACGGTACGGGTGGAAAATTGCAGACCATAAAGGGCATCGCCCATTTGATCGCCGAGCGCCGCCAGCAACGCATATTCAATCTCTTCGCGCCCGATGATGAACCCTTCGCGCACGATGCGCACCTGGTTCTCGGTGGTAGTCGGGCGCCAATCGATGCCATAGGCCCGGGCCACGCGATACAGCCAGCGGGCTTGCAAGACGATGGTCTCGCCGGGCGCGGGGGCCTTGGCGATGGCGGTCTCGCCCAGCCCGTCGAGCCCCGAGAACAGATCGTTCAGCCGGATATAGGCGTCGTTGACCAAGGCGTTGTCCCGCAAGGCCACCCGGATTTCCGCGTTGGCTGGCAGGGCCGACCCCAACAGCAACAGGGCGATGAGCAGAACGCGCTTCATGATTGTTGCCTCCCCATCCCTACCTGAGGTTACTGATGGTGCGCATCATTTCGTCCGAGGTGGTGATCACCTTGGAGTTCATTTCATAAGCGCGCTGGGCCGAAATCAGGTTGGAAATCTCGCTGACTGGATTGACATTGGAGGTTTCCAGGAACCCTTGCAGCAAGGTGCCGTATCCCGCTGCCCCGGGGTTGCCGGTGGACGCCGCGCCCGATGCGGCGGTTTCCAGCAGGTAGTTATCCCCGACAGCCTGGAGGCCAGCCTCGTTCGGGAAGATCGCCAGTTGCAATTGGCCGATATTCTGCGTGTTTACCTGGCCTTCCAGTTTCACCAGCACCTCACCCGATTGGTTCACGGTTACATCCACCGCATCGGTGGGCACGGTCAAACCCGGCTGCACCGTATACCCATCATGGGTGACCATGGTGCCATCGGGATTGAGCTGGAAGGTGCCATCCCGGGTATAGGCGGTTTCGCCGCTTGGCAAGGTAATCATGAAATACCCGTTGCCCTGCACCGCGAGGTCGAAGGTATTATCCGTGGGCATCAAGTTGCCCTGTTCATGGATGCGATAGACCGCCGCCAGCTTCACCCCCAGGCCCAGTTGTACCCCGGTGGGGATGATGGTGCCCGTGTCGGACGATACCGAGCCGACCCGGCGCAGGTTCTGATATAAAAGGTCATGAAACTCCGTCCGGCGGCGTTGAAAACCGGTGGTGTTCATGTTGGCGATATTGTTGGAGATGACCTCCACATTCTGCTGCTGGGCCAGCATCCCGGTGGCGGCGATATTGAGCGATCTCATGGGTTCGGGCTCCTTTTCGTATCCATGGGCTAGGCCGACCGCGCAGCGGTCATCAGCGAATAGACGCTTTTCTGGCGCTTATGTTCTTCTTCAACAAAGCTCTTGGTGCTTTCATAGGCGCGCTGCACCTCGATCATGCGGGTGAGTTCCACAACAGGAACCACGTTGGACCCCTCCAGCGCGCCTTGTTGCACGCGGGGGGCGGTCGCCTCGTTGGCGGGCTGCTCTCCGGCGTCGAACAGATTGCCCGCCTGCTTTTCCAGGGCCTGCTCGTTATCGAACTCGTAAACACCGATCCGCCCGATGACCCCGGCCTCCGACGACAAGGTGCCGTCATTGGCGATCATCAGGCTGGTATCCTCCGGCCCCACCTGCAATGGCCCGCCGGCCACCGACAGCACCGGCAGCCCGGCGCCATTGACCAAGGTGCCGCTGGCATCCAGGGTGAAGCGGCCATCCCGGGTGTAGCGGGGGCCATCATCGGTTTGAATGCTGAAATACCCGCGCCCGGCAATGGCCACATCCAGGGGATTGCCTGTGGTTTCCAGCGGGCCCTCATCCAGGCTGCGATATTGCTTGATATCCCGCACGAAGGAGAGCTTGTCGGGGAGCAGATGTTCGTTGCCCCGGCTGCGCTCCAGATGATCGACGAACATCATGCGCTCGGCCTGATATCCGTTGGTATTCATATTGGCGATGTTGGTCGCGATGACCCCCATCTCCCGGCGCAGGACCGACTGTCGCGATAACGCGATGTAGAGTGTGTTTTCCATGACTTCCCGTTCTGTTTGTCGAGGCCCGTTCGCGGGTCCTCTGTTGGAAAACAACTTTGCAGAAGCCGTGCCAAATATATTTCTTTTTATTTTTCTTATAGTTAGATGATAGCGTGCCGTTTCAGGGTAGCCGGAGGTACCGGTAATTGCCGTGCCAACCCGGCAGAACTTGCCGTTTCCAATGCGCGGGCTGTGTTTGCAAGTTGAAAACGGGCGGGTATAGTCCTTTCACGCGGGCGCAAAGCCTCCGTGAAGCGTTACCAAATTGTTAACCACAGGTTTGTAGAGTCGATTCCGTGCCGGAACCGGCGGCGACGGTGAAATATGGCAGACGACGAAACTGAAGACGAAAACACGGGCGACGGCGCAGAAGGCGAGTCACCGGGAGAATCCGGGTCCGGAAAAAAGAAACTGATCTTATTTATTGTCCTGCCCTTGCTGCTCATCGTGGGTGGCGCGGTGGGCGCCTATTTTGGCGGCCTGTTGGATGGTGTATTGGGCCTCGCTGCCGGCGAGGAAGAAGGCGCGGAAATGGCGGAACAACCGCTTGCCCCGACGGTTTTTTACGATTTGCCGGAGATCACAGTGAGCTTGCAAAGTACCGGCCGAACCGTTTCCTATCTCAAGCTCAAGGTCAGCCTGGAGTTGGGCAAGGAAGAGGACATCGCGGCGGTCGAGTCCGTCCGCAAGCGAATCGAAGACGATTTCAACTTCTTCCTGAGCGAATTGCGCAAGGATGACCTAAAGGGGTCGGAAGGCCCCTACCGCATCCGGGAAGAATTGTTGATCAGGGCCAATGCCGCCTCACCGGTAGAGATTAAAAACGTCTTGATCGGGCAGATGCTGCTACAGTAACGGCGGGGCGAGCAGGTGCCCCGCGACGATAAAGCGAAGGACGAAAGTTTGTGACCGTGGGTCCTGGCGACGACGAAACACCGGATGCCGACGCGCTAGCCGCCGAATGGGAGGCACAGCTCGCAGCGGACGGCGACGACGACGGCGATGACCAAGACGCCCTGGCTGCCGAATGGGAGGCCATGGTCGGTGGCGGTGATGATGACGGCGGCGGATCCGACGTTTTCGCCAATGTATCCGCCCGTGATTCCACCCGTGTCCTGAACCAGGATGAAATCGACAGTCTGCTGGGCTTCGACGACGACCATGATGAAGGGGTCGAGCGGTCTGGCATTCAGGCGATCCTGAACAGCGCCCTGGTTTCTTACGAACGCCTGCCCATGCTGGAGGTGGTGTTCGACCGGCTGGTGCGCATGATGTCTACCTCCTTACGCAATTTCACCTCCGACAATGTGGAGGTCTCTCTCGATAACATCGTCAGCATCCGATTCGGCGACTATCTGAACTCCATCCCGCTGCCCGCCATGCTCGGCGTCTTCAAGGCTGAGGAATGGGATAATTACGGTCTGCTCACGGTTGATTCTGCGCTGATCTATTCCATTGTGGACGTGTTGCTCGGCGGTCGCCGAGGCACAGCGGCCATGCGGATCGAAGGCCGCCCCTATACCACCATCGAACGCACCCTTGTGGAGCGCATGGTGCATGTGGTGCTGGGCGATCTCAGCGCCTCATTTGACCCGTTGAGCCCGGTCACCTTCCGCTTCGACCGGCTGGAAACCAACCCACGTTTTGCCACCATCTCCCGGCCCTCCAACGCGGCGATCGTCGCCAAGCTGCGCATCGACATGGAAGACCGGGGTGGGCGGCTGGAACTTTTGTTGCCTTACGCGACCTTAGAGCCGGTTCGTGAACTTCTGCTGCAAATGTTCATGGGGGAAAAATTCGGTCGGGATTCCATCTGGGAAACCCACTTGGCGGAAGAGCTGTGGATGACCGATGTGGACCTGGAAGCGGTGCTGGATCAACAAACCATGCGCTTGCGCGATGTGTTGGACCTCACCGTCGGGTCTCAATTCATGCTGAATGTCACGCCTGAGTCCGAGGTGACGCTCAAATGCGGCGAGGTAAAAATGTTCAAAGGCCGTATGGGGCGCCATGGCGGCCATATCGCGATCCAGGTCGTCGATAAGATCAAGAAGGAGGAATAAGCAAAGTGGATACACTGCTGTTTCTTGATGTTGTCGTCGCAATTTTATTGGTAATTACAATTGTTTATGCATTTCTCCTGAACCGTCGCCTCAAGGCCTTCCGGCGCGATCGGGGAGAGATGGAAGCCTTTATTAAGGCATTGAACGAAGCCACCGCCCGGGCCGAAGCCGTGGTTAAGCAACTCAAACATACCGCCAGCGAAGCCAACGGTACGGTCCACGGCAGTCTGGAAAAAGCCCAATCCCTGCGGGAGGACTTGCGCTTCTTACTAGACAGGGGAACCACGGTTGCAGACCGCCTGGAAAAACGCCTGAGGGATCAACGACCGAACGGGGATGAAGGGGAGGCGTTGGAAGCGCCAATGCGTCCTTCACTAACGGTGAAGAAGGAACCAGCATCGGAGAAAGCGGGCGATGCAGAGGGCCGGTCAGAGGCGGAACGGGAACTGATGCGCGCCTTGCAAACGGTGCGCTGAACCGGTCGGGAGAGCAAGGGCCATGACGACATTTTTGGCGCGACTGCGAGTCCTTCCCCTGGTGATGGTTGTCTCCAGCCTATTCCTGATGGTCAAGGTCTCCGCCATTTGGGATGGCCTTACCGGAGAGGGCAACCAGCCGGTGATTCCCATCGCCGAAGCGCAAGACAATGCGGGCGGGGCAGGGCCGACCCCTCTGTCGCCCCCAGGCGCGGAAAACCCCACTGCCGCGCAACCCGGTGCACCAGAGGCGGTCGCCCCCCCTGCACCGATGGCAGACCCGCAAAGCCCCGGCGCCCCGGCCGGCAGCGAGCCCCCCATGACCGAGGGCATGGCCGAGGGGACCAGCGGCACGGCCCCTGCCCCTGCCCCTGTCTTGGAAGCCGCGATCACCGATCCCACCTTGCTGTCGGAAGAGGAAATCGCCCTGTTGCAACGCTTGGCGGAGCGCCGCCGGGAACTGGATAAACGGGAGCGGGAAATCGAAATGCGCGAACGGCTGTTCGAGGCAGCGGAAGCGCGGATCGACCGAAAAGTCCAGGAACTCAAAAGCTTGGAAGAGCGCATTGCCGCGCTGGTAGAGAAAAACGACGCCGAGGAAAAAGCGCAGCAAGAACGGCTGGTAAAAATCTACGAAAATATGAAGCCCGCCGATGCGGCGCGTATTTTTGAAACCATGGAGATGGAAACTTTGTTGCTGGTCATCGACGGCATGAAAGAACGGAAGCTCGCCCCCGTGATGGCAAAGCTGTCAGACGAAAAGGCGACGGCAGTTACGGAAGCCCTTACACGCGCTAGGGAACTACCGAGACCACGCGGTTGAGCTTACCGGGGGAAAGTACTTGCACCCGGGTGAATCCCAGTTTACCAACGGGTTATCGGAGTTAATCTCGCAGCTTGCGGAAATGCCCAGCCATAGAATTGGGCGAAGTAGGAGTAACCGATGGCAGTCGATAAAAATATGGCCGTTTTGGTGGTCGACGATTACAAAACAATGTTGCGTATCTTGCGTAACTTGCTCCGCCAATTAGGGTTTACCAATGTCGACGAGGCAACGGATGGGTCCATGGCGCTGCAAAAACTTCGTCAGAAGAGTTTTGGTTTCATCATTTCCGACTGGAATATGGAGCCGATGACCGGGCTGCAGCTCCTTCGGGAGGTCCGGGCTGATGATAATTTGAAGCATATCCCCTTCATCATGGTCACGGCGGAAAGCAAATCTGAAAACGTGATCGCGGCGAAGGAAGCGGGTGTTTCCAACTACATCGTTAAGCCCTTTAACGCTGAAACGCTGCGCAGCAAGATGGTCAGCGTGCTGGGAGAATTCTAGGGCGCTAGATGACCGACTCACCGCATATCCCCGAAACACGTCTGGCAGATATTCGCCAGCGTTACGGGGATACGGTGGGTATTGGCGATCTCAAGAAAATTATCGAAGACTTGGCCGCCGCCAGCGACCAAGAGCATGACGATCTGTTGCAGGAGCTTATCGCCCTCGGCAATTATCTGCATGCGATCCGCGCCGATCTGGCCGCCGCCCGCCCCCATGATCTTCGGGAAGAGTATATCAATTCGGCGACGGACGAGTTGGATGCCATCGTGCAGGCCACTGCCGATGCCACCAACACCATCATGGATGCCACGGAGATCGTCGAAGACGTGATGGCCGCGCTGGAGGGTGACCCCGCGGACAAATTGATGGATGCCACCACGAAGATTTACGAAGCCTGCACTTTCCAAGACATTACCGGCCAGCGGATCGGCAAAGTGGTTCGCGCCCTCAGCCATATTGAAGCCCGTGTGGATGCACTCGTCACCCTGTTTGACGCAGTCCCACATCCCGCCGGAAGCGAGACTGCCCCCAAGACAGACCTTCCCGCGACCCCGGAAGACAAAGAAGCCGGGTTGCTGGAAGGCCCGCAATTGGAGGGGCAAGGGGTAAGCCAGGCGGATGTGGATGCCCTGCTGCGGGATTTTGATTGAATGGCCGGTGATCCGCCGGGATTGGTTTTTCATTCAAGGGTGGCAAACAGATGACGCCAGACCCCGCCCCCCAACCGACCGAAGAGGTCCTCGCCGCGCGCCCGGAAGAATCGCGCAGCAGCGCCAATATTTCCCTGTTTCTGGGCCTTTATCTGCTCATCCTGGCCTTCTTCATCCTGCTGGTGTCGATCTCGTCCTTCGAAGAGATCAAAAGCCGGGCGGTGATCGAAAGCGTGAACACCACCTTCGCCAACCTTCTGCCCACATCCCAACGCCTGCAGACTGTGACCGGGGAATCAGGGGATATCCTGGCCGGGCGGGGATTTCACCGGGATATGGAAGGGCTGTTCGCTTCCGCCATTCAGATCGAGGAAAGTCAGGTCTTGCACCCGGGGCGGCATATGGTTATGCGGACCCGGGCCAGTGCCTTTTTCCCGGAGGGATCGACCGTTCCGCGCGATACGCTGACCCCCCTACTGGACCGGGTGGTGGCCGCCTTGAGCCGCCGCCCCCGGGGACTGATGTTCCAACTTGAACTCGTCATTCGGGCGCCAACCGATGCAGCGGGTGCCCTGCCCCTGGGGAAAAGCCTGGAAACCGATCGGGCGGGCGCCTTTGCCCGGGAGCTTCTCGCGCGCGGCGCACCCCGGGATGCGATCGCCGTCGCCGTGCGCCCCGGACAAGCGGGCGAGATTGACCTGCATTTCCTGGTTCAGCCACAGGTGGATGACCCCTACGGCTTTTTGCTGCGGGAACCGACCGTACCGGAGCCCGGCCCATGACCCAGCCGGATACCAGCATCGACTCGCTGTTCGACGCGCATGACGCAGAGAAATCCAACGGCAAAGCCTGGTTGGTGACCTTTACCGATCTGGTTTCCTTGCTGCTGACCTTTTTCGTCATGCTGTTTGCCATGTCCACCGTCCAATTGGACCGCTGGCAGCCGATTGTCGAAGGTCTGACCCGCAGCGAAACCCCCACTGAGCAGCAGGTGGTGACCCCGCCGCGCACGGAATATAACATTTCCACCAATTTCAGGCGTCGCGCCATGGCTCTGGAATATTTGGAAGCTGTGTTGGCGCAAAAGCAACGAGAAGACCCGGTGCTTGGCCAAAGCACCATGGAATTGGCGGAAGATCGGCTGATCATCTCGCTTCCCGGCGACCTGCTGTTCGAACCGGGCAGCGCCTTGTTGTCAGAGGCCGCTGATGAGGCCCTGTTCACCCTGGGCACGGTCTTGCGGAACCTGGAAAACCCGGTGGCGGTGGCGGGTCATACGGCGCGCGGAACGCCGGGGGGGGATCGTTATGCTTCCAACTGGGAGCTCTCTTTAGGGCGCGCCGTATCCGTCGCCAATGCGCTGCGCGCCAACGGCTTCCCCGAAGCCATCACCGCCTACGGTTACGGCGATGCCCATTACCACCTTTTACCCGACTCTCTCTCTGAAACGGAAAAGGATCGGTTGGCGCGACGGGTCGATATCCTTATCTTATCCTCCAGCGGAGGATGATCATTCATGCGCATTTTGCCGGGAATAGTTCTGGCGCTTTCCCTGTATCTTGCCCCGTATATCGCCCAGGCGGATACGGTCAACGCCCGTGCGACCGCAACAGCGGAGAATGGGCGCCTGGTGTTGGATTGGCCCGCCGAGGTCGAGGTGTTTTTCCGCATGTCCGGAAACGCGGTGACGCTCACCTTCAGCCGCGCCATTGAAACGGACCTCACCGCCGCGCGGCGCCAATTGCAGGACTTTATCAGCGATACGCGCATCGACGGCACGCGCTTGACCCTGACTCTCAAGGGCAAGCCCAGCGTTAAAGGGACCCGGCTTGGCGACGCGGTAATCGTGGAATTCAAAAAATCGTCGGCCACCGCACAAGAGGCGCCGCCAGCAACGCCCGCCCCGGCGCCCGCGACGGCTCCTTCTTCCACGCCGCCCCCCTCCGCATCGACACCTGCGGCCAACATTCGGGTCAGAACCGGCGACCATGACGGATACAGCCGCATTGTGTTCGATTGGACGCAAGCAGGCGTGCAATACAAGCTGAACCGCACCGTAAAGGCGCTGACCATCACCTTTGATCGGCCAGCCACCCTTTCCCCGCGCTTTCGCCCCGCCACCCCTGCCCGGTATATCGCCAACTATGCGGATGGGGCCAGAACTGCTGATGCTCGGGCGATTCTGGAAATCAGCCCGAATTCCCGCGTGAAGGATTTCCGGTCCGGTACCAAGATTGTTTTGGATGTCTTTCGTCCCGGTCCGAGCCCACTGGTGACCGCCCCCGAAGAACCGACGGCCCCAGAAGAATCGACCGACACGCCCCCGGACCCGCGCACCCCGCCGACGCCGGTCGACCTTTCCACGGTCACGCCGGAACCAGCACCCGAACCGGCGCCGGTAACGCCCCCTGAAACGACCGAGAAGCCGGAAGCAGCCCCGGCGGCCGCCGCAGAGACAGAGGTCGCCCCCGCGCCGGAAGCTGAAGCCGCCGCACCCCCGGAGACGGGCGCCGAACCCTCCCCTCCCGATGCCACCGACACCACGCCAGCATCTCCAGCAGCGGCGCCGGAACCGGCCCCGGTGGAATCCCTGGAGACACCGGATACCGCCGAAAAACCATCTGCGCCGGAGGCCGTGACCGAGACCCCCGAGACGCCGGAGAGCCTGCCGACGGAAATGCCCGCCGCCGTTCCAGAAACGGCGCCTGAATCGCCCCCCACATCTTCTGAAGCGGCAGAACCCGCCGCACCTGGGGCAACGCCGGAAGCGCCCGATACGGTCGTCCCAACGCCGTCGGAGGCGGCGGCCCCTGAGATACCGGCCCCCACCTCAACCCCACCGTCCGGGGAAATGGCCCTCGGGGAGAACGCCGCAACCCCAGAAATAGCGACCGCGCCTGATACCCCCCCTGCCCCGGAAGATGGGTTCACCATGCGGTTCAATTGGGATGAGCCGGTGGCCAGCGCCGTGTTCCGGCGCGCGGACGCATTGTGGGTCGTATTCGACAAAAGCAGCGCGCCGAACCTTGTAACCCTGGCAGCGGCTGGGGGAGACGCGATCACCAGTATCGAACAAGTCGCCTCGCCCCAAGCGACGGCGCTGCGTATCCTGACCACCGATGAGACCATCAATCCGGTTTTGCAACGGGATGGCTTGGCCTGGATTCTCCAGTTCGGCGACCAAAACCTGAGCCCGCAAACCAATCTCACCCCCCGGGTTGAGGCCCGCCCGGGTGCCGGGTTGGGCCTGTTTATCGACGTGACCGAATCCACCTATGCCATTCCCCTGCGGGACCCGGAGGTGGGCGATATCCTCCTGGTGGTGCCGGTAATTCCCCTGGGGCACGGCATGCCGACGCGCAGCCGGTTCCCGGAATTCGATCTGTTGGCGACCGCCCAAGGGATCGTCGTCAAACCCTATGCGGACGGTCTGCAAGTCCAACCGCTGCGCCAAGGCATCAACATCTCCTCCGCCACGGGCCTGGCGCTGAGCGATCCGGCGAGTGCCAAGGCCGCGTCGGGCCGGTTGGTCGCAGACAGGGCCCTGACCCGGGTTTTCGATTTCGCCGGCTGGGCCCGAGGTGGTTTGGAAAATTTCTATGACAACCGCACAAACCTGACCCTAACGGTGGCGACGGGGGCAGAGGATCAGCGCCAGCAGGCGCGTCTTGCCTTGGCGCAATTGCTGTTGGCCAACGGCATGGGCCCGGAAGCCGCGGGTGTCTTGCGGGTGATCGAAAGCCATGATGAAACCCTCCGCAACGATTCAGCATTCCGGGGATTGCTGGGGGTATCGGCATATCTCAACCGCAACTATGCCCAGGCGGTGGAGGAGTTTGAATTCCGGTCTTTACAGGATGAGGATGAAACGAAATTTTGGCATGCTGCGGCCTTGGCGGAAATGGGCGATTTCGAGGCGGCAGCACCGGTCTTGCAGAAAACCGGTGCGATTATCCGCCCCTACCCCACCCGGCTGAAATTTCCCTTGGCGACGGCAGCCATCGATGCGTCGCTCAAAGCCAATCAGGTTCAGCAGGCCATGGATTTTCTGGAGCTGATCAAAAGCGATCCTCTTACCGACGCCCAAAAGGCCGAGCTTGCTTTTTTGGAAGGCCGCGCCCTCGTGCAGGATGATAAAGGGGACGAAGGCATCGCCAAATGGGAAGAGGCCATGGCCTACGGTGATCGCCGCATCACCCCCCTCGCCAGCTACGCGTTGACTGAATATCTCCACAATTCTGGGCGGATCAACGATACGGAGGCATTGGACCGCATCGACGCCCTCCGCTATTCCTGGCGGGGGGACGATTTCGAATTTGGCCTGCTGCGACGGCTAGGCGACCTTTATTTCGCCACCCGCCAATATGGCAAAGGCTTGGATACCCTGCGCCATGCGGCCACCCATTTCCGTGACCACCCCGGTCAGGTCGAGGTCACCGAGGATATGGCCGATGTCTTCCGAAAGCTGTATCTGGATGGCGAGGCAAAGACGCTTCCCCCGATGGTTGCCATTGGCCTGTTCCGGAAGTTCAAGGAACTGCTGCCGACCGGTAAGGACGGCGATACCATGATTCGGAATTTGGCGGATCGCATGGTGGCCATCGACCTGCTGGAACAGGCGGCGGAGATGCTGGATGGTCAAATCAATGCCCGGTTGTCTGGGGAAGAACGGGCCTCGATCGGCGCCCGTTTGGCATTGATCCGCCTGCTTGACCAGAAATATATCGAAACTATCAATGTGCTCAATAAAACCGAACAAGAGAATATTCCGGCCACCCTCGCCGACGTGCGGCGGAAACTCCGCGCCCGGGCGCTCTTGGAAGCCGGACAGGGGGATGATGCCCTCACCTTGTTGGAAGGCGATGACAGCGTCGATGCCGAGCGGTTGCGGATGGAGATTTACTGGTATGGCCGGGATTGGGACCGGGCGGCAAAATCCCTGCGCCGCCTGATTGCCGCCATGGAAACCAAACCCAATGCGCCACTGAATGACGTTCAAGCCAAGTATGTATTGAACTTGGCCGTTGCCCTGACCTTGGCGGGAAATGATCGGGGCATCGCGCAACTCCGCAAGAACTTCGCCAGTTCCATGGTGGAAACCCGGTATCAGGAACCGTTTAACTTGATTACGGCACCGGGGGCCGATGGCATCGCAGATTACACCAAGATTGCCAGCGAGCTCTCGGATGTGGAGGGCTTCCAGGATTTCATGAGCGATTACAAGAAGCGCTTGGCTGCCGGGGATTTTGACATCATTCGATAAACGCTTCTCCCCCATGGGCGCCGCACCATCATTCCGCAGGGGGACAAAATCCTTTCCAAGGGCGCGAATCCACGCTAAGTCACGCGCCATTGGCAATGTGGAGCAGAAGTTTGGACGCACAGGGAAAAAGTATTTTTGACGCGGCGGTTCGTGACCATCGTGCCGGGCAGTTGGAACTTGCCGTCACCGGATATCGAAATGTCCTGAAACGCGATCAGACGAACCGGCAAGCGCGCAATAATCTGGCCGTCGCCCTGCGCGCGCTGGGCCGCTCTGCCGAAGCCGAGCGCTTGTATGCGCAGATGCTGAATGAACAGCCCGAAGATGAAACCACCTGCGGTAATCTGATCAACCTGCTGATCGGCACGCGTCGCCCCCGCGATGCCCTGGCCGCCTTGACTCAATGTGCTGCGGCGGTATCTGACCGGGGCAAGCCCGAGGCAGCGGAACGACTGTATCGCCGGGGACTACAAATCGATCCGAACGAGCCGGTCCTCCACAACAATTTGGGCAACGCCTTGTTGCTGCTGAAACGACCGCAAGAAGCGCTCGCCTGTTTTGACCGCGCCCTGCAGCTAAACCCGCGGTACCGCCGGGCCCTCACCAACAAGGCGCGTGCCCTGACGGCACTCAATCAATTGGAGGACGCGCTAGAGCATTACCGGCGCGCCGCCGACTTGGACCCGAACGATCACACCAATCTGCATGATCTGGCCCTGAGCCTGAAGCAATTGGGCCGATTGGATGAGGCCCGCCCGCTGTTTGACAAGGTTCTGACTCTGAAACCGGATTTTCTGCCATCCTTGATTGAATATTCCCGGATCAAGAAGCTGGAGGCCGATACCCCGCATTTCCAAAGTCTGTTGAAACACGCCCAAAACATTCAGCGGGTTGTTCCCGATGTCCGCCCGGTGCTGCTGTTTTCCATCGCCAAGGGCTACAACGATTCAAAACGCTATGAAGAGGCCATCACCACGGCACTGCGGGGCGCGGCCTCCCACCGGTTGCAGATAAAATACGATGAAAAGCAAGTGGAGGCGTTTTACGCTCTGGTGCGTGAATCGTTTTCCAAAGAACTCTTTGAGAAGACCGAGGGCGTGGGCGATCCCGATGCAACACCGGTGTTTATCCTCGGCATGCCCCGCTCTGGCACCACCTTGACCGATCAGATCATCGTCAGCCACCCGCAAGGCGCCTCCTTGGGGGAAACCGACCAATTGCGCCGCATGTGGAACAGTTTTCTGGCGGCAAAGGCACGCCCGCTCAACAGCGCCACCATCGCCGCTATTGAACCCGGCGATTTTGCCGCCGCGGGCCAATCCTACGTAGCGGAGATGCACGCCAATGCGGGGGGCGGCGCCCGAATCGTGGAAAAGGAACCCTCAAATTTCGGGCGGGTGGGATTGATTCATCTGTTGCTGCCCCAGGCCAAGATCCTGCATTGCGTGCGCAACCCGGTGGATACCTGCGTATCCTGCCTGTTCCAGAAATTCCATGACGATGCCCAGGGCTGGTCCTATGAGTTGGGTGAATTGGGGCGTTATTTCCGCGGTTACTTGCAGATGATGGATCATTGGCGAGAGGTGTTACCTGGCCGCATCATGGACGTGGTCTATGAGGAGACCATCGCTGACCAAGAAGCCCAAACCCGCCGCATTTTAGAGTTTATCGGTCTGCCCTGGGACGATGCATGCCTCGATTTCCATAAGACCGACCGACCCGTGTTGACCAGTTCCATCGGCCAGGTGCGGCGCCCCATTTACAAGGACTCCATGGAACGATGGCGCCGGTATGAACGGCATCTCGGCCCCCTGTTCGAGGCCTTGGGCCCAGATGTGCTGGACCGGTTCGGGGTGCGCCCCTCCTGATATTACCGAGAAAGGGTGATCCATGAAAAATGCGGAAGAATGGAACGTCTTCTTTGTGTGCGGGGCGCCCAAATCCGGAACCACCTGGGTGCAACGCATTTTCGACGCTCATCCGGAAATCGTCTGTTCAGGCGAAGGCCATTTCGTGGAACTGCTGACCAATCCCCTGTCGGAGACCATCCGAAAATACAATACCCATATGGCGAAGGTGACCGAGCGGGTATATGGCGGCGAGGCCTATTACGCCCCCTTCAGCCAACAGGATTTCGATGCCTTGTGCCGACTTTTTCTGGTCAACCGGATGGCGCTTCGGGTACAGGACGAAAATGTCTCCTGGATCGGCGATAAGACGCCAAGATACACCCTGTTTCTGCCCTCTTTGCACCGCTTATTTCCGCAGGCGCGGTTTGTCCATATCGTACGGGACCCCAGAGACGTTGCCGTCTCCCGCCTGCATCACGGCTATCGCATTGGCATGGAGGGGGCGCTGACTCCCGGACATGATCATTTCAAAAACCTTATAAAGAATGCGGCGGCCGCCTGGCGCGACAATATCGGCGCGGTGAAGAGCTTCCGGGTGGAAAAACGCGCGCCCCTTTTGGAAATCAGATACGAGGAATTGCTCGCCGAGCCTGCAGCGCGGTTCACGGCCATGTATGGGTTCCTCTCCGTGGCGGCAGACCCGGAAACCGTAACAGCCGGCATCGCGGAAACCGATTTCGAGACGATGACGGGCGGGCGGAAACGTGGCGAGGAAGACCCAAAATCCTTTTTCCGCAAAGGGGTTGCAGGCGATTGGAAGGAACGATTGGATGATTGGGCGGTTGACTTGATCGGCAAGCAATGCGGCGCGCTCATGGCCGACTACGGCTACTCCTGACCCCCCGAACGGCCCTCTCTCGGTAACGACGCGCTAGGTTGCGGGGCTTCCACAAAATAGAAATAATTAAAAATACTTATTTCCGGATAGGCTTTCCTCCCTAACTTTATTCCGGCATATAAATAGGGTGGTTTGAGTAAAAAAGGACAATATACGCACGATTTGTGTGTTTTTTTGAATGCGCGCCAGATGAATTACACAGCCAATAGGTCCATTCCAAAATCCTTCTGTATCGGACATCCGCATATGGATGACCAACATCAGGCGCTGATCGAAACCATTCGCCAGATCGAACAGGATTTGGTTGACGGGGCCCCGCCGGTTTCCCACTGCAAGAGCCTGGTGGACGGGTTTATCGAACATACTCAGGACGAAGAATGTTTGATGCGGGAATCAAATTATCCCCATACCGTGGTCCATATCCGCCACCATCAAAAATTACTGGAAAAAATGAACACGGTCCTCCTGAACTGCCAAGATGGCGCCAATTGCGACGCCTGCACGGTGCAGGACCTGACCCGTATCGTGATCGACGATATGATCAAAGCCGATAGTGATTTTAAGAACTATCTCGCCCAAAAAGGCTTGGTTTACTGGATTTAAGGGGACCGCCGAGGTCGGTTCCAACCCATGCGGGCATTGACCTCCTTCATTTTTCTCACAACTAAGCGTCCAAGGTCGGGATGACGACGGCAAATTTGCGCCTAGCCATCCCCGGCAAGGTAAATGAGTCGGAGAGTGCCTTGATGGACGAGCTACAGGGTCAAGCGGCAATCGTGACCGGTGCCAGCCGCGGAATCGGTGCGGCGACGGCACGAGACCTCGCAGCGCGCGGGGTCGCGGTCCTCCTGGCGTCCAGATCGCAAGGCGCCATTGAGGAACTGGCCGACGAGATCACGGCAAAAGGGCAAAAAGCGGCAGCTTTAACCGCCGATGTCAGCCATTACGAAGACGTGGCGGACTTGGTCACCGCCTGCCAGGAGCGATTCGGCGGCCTGGATATCCTGGTCAACAATGCGGGCGTTATCGATCCCATCGCGCGCTTGACCGATTCCGACCCCAAGTCCTGGGCGCAGGCGGCGATGATCAATTATCTCGGCGTCTATAACGGTATCCGCGCCGCCGCCCCCGTGATGGCCGCCCAAGGCGCCGGGGTTATTGTCAATGTGAGTTCCGGCGCCGCCACCAGCGCGTTGGAGGGCTGGAGCCATTATTGCTCTTCCAAAGCTGCCGCGCTTTCCCTCACCCGCTGCGCCCATAAGGAATTGGCCGATCGTGGCGTTCGGATCGTGGGCCTGAGCCCGGGCACGGTTGCCACGGAAATGCAGGTTGCCATCAAGGCCTCAGGCATTAATCCCGTTTCCCAGCTCGATCCCACCGTTCATATCCCAGCGGAATGGGCGGCAAGGGCCATCTCCTGGCTCTGCACGGATGCGGCCCGCGCCTTCGACGGCGAGGACTTCGTGCTTCGCAACGAGGAAAACCGGCGTCTCGTCGGTTTAATCTAGAGCGCGATCGGATTGTGGCCGGATCACCTCGCGGTCGAACCGATCGACCACAGCCAGGAGATCGAAGGTCAGGAAATTCCGTGCGGTCTTGATCATATCCGGCGGAATATCGAATAAACATTCGGCCAATCCCCCCGCCATGCAGGCGATCGTATCGGAATCGCCGCCGATGGAAACGGCGTTGCGAATGGCATCCTCAAAATCCACCGCTTCCAGGGCGCAGGTAACCGCCTGGGGCACGGAGCCTGCGCAGGACACATCGAACTTATATTTCGGGCGGATCTCGTCCACCGACCGGCTTAGGTCGTAGGCGAAGCGATCCGCGATCTCTTCCCGGATATCCGGTGCGGATGTTCCCGTACACGCCCGCCACATGGCCAGGGCCAACGCCTGCGCCCCGGCGATGCCATCCGGGTGGTTATGGGTCACCGCCGCGCTGGCCGCCGCCAGGTCTAAAAGTTCGGTCTCGTCCTGGGCAACATAGGGAACCGGGCTCACCCGCATGGCGGAACCGTTGCCCCAACTGTTATAGGGACCCATGTCCGGCGTCCGCGCCCATTTGGCATACATGCCGCCATATCCGGCTTTGGGATGCAGGGCATAGTATCGGCGCAAATAAGGGGCGAAATCCCCCTTTTCCAACAAACAGTCGGCGACCGCGATGGTGCAGACCGTATCGTCGGTAAATTTGGATCGCCACGAGAAAAAGGGGAAATCCTTGGATTTCCGATTGCTGAGTCGCCCCTCATAGGGGGCGCCCACAATGTCGCCGATGATGGCGCCAATCATGGCTGCTCTCTCCTCCCATTCTCCCCGCCAGGGTGGACAGGCCCCCCGGCGGAACACGCAATGGCTTGCATAGATCGCAATATAGCCCCATATGGACGCTTTACCGCGCGCATTTTAGCGCCCGGCCCGGAGCCAGAAAAAATGAAACCCGTTATTTCCCGCGATATGTTCGGGCCTTTTGTGTTGCTCGCGTTATTGGCGTTGGCGATGCCCTTGTCGTTGCAGACCTGGATGGCTCTGATCAATAACTACGCCATCGACAAGGCCGGTTTCGATGGCGCCGATATTGGTATCTTGCAAAGCGTGCGGGAAATCCCCGGATTTTTAAGCTTCGCGGTCGTCTTCTTTCTGCCCTTCATTCGCGAACAACGGCTGGTGGTCTTGTGCCTGATTCTGCTGGGGATCGGCACCGCGCTCAGCGGGTTTTATACCGATTTGGTCGGCTTGGCGATGATCACGCTGATCGCGTCCATCGGGTTCCATTACTCCGAAGCGCTGCAACAATCCCTCGCGCTGCAATGGTTCAGCAAGGCGGAAGCGCCGAAAAAGCTGGGCAAGCTGGTGGCGGTTCGGAGCAGCGGATCCCTGATCGCCTTCGCCTTCGTTTTTTTAGCCGACGATTTTCTGGACCTGGAGATCCGCTGGATCTTCGTAGCGGGCGGCGCGGCCACCGTGCTTCTCGCCCTGGTCGCGTGGATTTTCTTTCCCCTATTCCAGAGCGGTACGGAGCAGCATAAGACCCTGATCCTCCGGAAACGCTACTGGCTGTATTATGCGCTGACGTTCATGGCAGGTGCGCGGCGACAAATTTTTACCGTTTTCGCCGGGTTCCTGATGGTGGAAAAGTTCGGGTTTGAGCCGGGATCCGTGGCCTTGATCTTCCTCGCCAACGGTGTTCTGACCATGATCGTCGCGCCCCTGGTGGGCCGCATGATCGCCCATTGGGGGGAACGGCGGGCGCTGATCTTGGAATATTCCGGGTTGATCCTGGTCTTTACCGCCTATGCCTTCGTGGAAACGGCCTGGTTCGCGGTGTTTCTCTATATGCTCGACCATCTTTTCTTCGCCATGGCACTGGCGATCAAAACCTATTTCCAGAAGATCGCCGATCCAGCGGATATTGCGGCCAGCACCAGCGTTTCCTTTACCATCAACCATATTGTCGCGGTGGTGATCCCCGTGCTGTTCGGGATGGTCTGGCTGGTCTCCCCGGCTTATGTCTTCTTGGCGGGGGCGGGAATTGCGGCGATCTCTCTTCTGCTGTCGTTTCTGGTGCCCCGGCACCCGGAACCAGGCTTGGAGGTCAGCGTGGAGTCGCTGCGGGTGAAACCGGCGCCCGCCGAATAGCCCGGCGCCACGCCACCGCCAATAGCGCCAGAAATACCAGGGGCGCCGGTTGGAAGCCAATCACACCCGCCACAAAAGACACAAAGGGCACCAGCCACATGGCGACGAGCGCGGCGGAATCCCAGCTATCGAGTTTACCGGCAATCAAATCTTTGCCCAGAAAAGCAATGGGCACCAGGAAAACGGCAAGATCGTAGGCGAACATATAGGGGTTCACCAAGGGAATGGCGACCACGCCGGCCATCGCCCGCGCCGCCGGGTCCTCCGTTCGCCACCAGACCCAGGCCGCCACGCCCAATGCCCCCACCGCGACGATGATATGAACGGCCCAGGCCGCGGTCGTCGAGGACGTCAATCGAAGCATTGCCGCCAGCGGAGAAACCAGACGGTCCCAGCGGTCATTGCTGCTCAGCAGGGTTTTATCCCCATGGTCGGCCGCAAGGGCGAGGAACCCTTCCATCGCCCCCCAACCGAAAACCAGAAGCCCCAAACCGGCGATCCCCACTGCCGTTAATCCGGTGAGGACGAAGGCCCACCACTGGCGCCCACCCGCCAGGATAAAGGGCAAGGTAATCGCCAAATGCGGTTTAACCACCATCAAGCCGAGGACCGCCCCCGCCCCCCGCGACCGATGGCGCAAGAGCAGGAAGCCCCCCGCCAAAAAGATCGCCATTAGCATTCCGGTCTGGCCGGTGATGGCGGCCCGCAATACCGGCGGGCAGACCAGCACCAACAAAGGCGCGAGCCCCAACCCGGTTATTCGGTAGGCCAACCAGCCGAGCACCACCAACTGCAGCCCGGTCCAGGTCAACAAGGCACAGGTAAACCCGGAAAAGCCTAGTGGCGCCCAGATGAAAAGGGACCAGGGCGGATAGAAAAATGGCAGTTCATGGACGGAATCACCGGTCACAACCGCCTTGATGACCCGGAACCGATCCGGATCGTAAACGCTGTCCACCAAGCCATGGACCACCTGAAAGGCTGCTGTATAAAAGGCCATGAAATCGCCGCCGACCGTATGGCCTCGGAGATTGGTGGTGCCGCCATCAACCGGCCACAGCGAAAGCGCCGTGATCACCGCATAGGCCAACCCAGGCACGATTGTATACAGCGCCAAGATCGACAGGCGTCGTTTTTGGGAATTCGGGCTGGCGGCCTTTGAGATCAGTGGTCCGCTTCCCGCACTTCGAAACTATGGGTGATCTCGGCCGATTTCTCCAACATGGCGGTGGCCGAACAGTATTTTTCGGCGGACAGCTTCACCGCCCGCTCCACGGCGGATTCCTTCACGCCATGGCCGGTGACCACAAAATGCAGATTGATCTTCGTGAATACCTTTGGCACGGTTTCCGCCCGTTCGCCTTGCAAGAAGACTTCCACACCCTCCACCTTTTGCCGGGCCTTCTTCAAAATGGAGACAACATCGATGGCGGTGCATCCACCGGCACCCACGAGCACCAACTCCATGGGGCTGGGCCCCAAGTTACGCCCCCCGAATTCCGGTTTCGCATCCAGGACGACCGCGTGGCCAGAGCCGGTTTCGCCGATAAAGGACATATGGTCGACCCATTTCAGGTGGGCTTCTGTCGCCATGAAACGTTCTCCTTGAAATATCTGTAAATAACCGTCGACGGATTGGTATTACACCCGGAATGTGCTGGCGGCAATGGGGGCATAAGGGGCGGCCTCTAACCCATTGGGAAGCAATAAAGGTCGTGCTAGTATTCGCAGATGGACAGAGACGTCATCGATACCCTTCCTTATAGCCTGGAACTGAAGCTCCTGGCGTTGGATCTTTGGGAATGGACATTGACCGATGTCTTGGTGGTGGCCAACCTGCTTCAGGTTTTGGCCATTATCGTCGCCTATTTCGCCGCCGCTGCCCTGGCCCCGCGCGTGCTGCAATGGATTGACGGGATCAAATCATCCAAGAAAGACCGCTATCTGGGGCCCGCCTTACCGACCATCCAATCTCTCGCCAAACCGTTTTTCTGGCTACTTTTTGTTTGGATGAGCCGGGTAGGCTATGCGGCTGCGGACCATTCGTCGCATATCTTGCGTGCCATGGGCAGCCTGCTGATGGCCTGGATCGTTATCCGGGTAGCAACCTCTCTGATGGGTCGGTCGCCCTGGTCCCGCCCCATCGCCACCTTTGCCTGGACCATCGCCGCCCTCAATATCCTCGGCATTTTGGACGATACCACCCAGTTTCTCGATGGGCTCGCGCTGGCCATCGGTGATTTCAAACTGTCCTTGCTGGGCGCCATCAAGGCCCTGGCGGCACTTATCCTGTTCCTGTGGCTGGCCTCCTTGTTGGCCCGCTTCACCGAAAAACGCCTAGCGGGGGCGGCCAATCTCACCCCGTCTGCGCGGGTGCTTTTGGGCAAGGTCTTCCGGGTCGGGTTGTTCGCCATTGCCATTCTCATCGCCCTGGATAGCGTCGGCATTGACCTCACCACGCTGACGGTCTTCAGCGGCGCCGTCGGCCTGGGGGTCGGCTTTGGACTGCAAAAAGTGGTATCGAACCTGATCAGCGGCGTGATCCTGCTGATGGACCGGTCCATCAAACCGGGCGATGTCATCGTGATCGGGCAAACCTACGGCGTGATCCAAAAGCTCGGGGCCCGCTATGCCTCTGTTCTCACCCGGGATGGCACGGAACATATCATTCCCAATGAGGAACTGATTACCCAGCGGGTGGAGAACTGGTCTTTTTCCTCGCCCATGGTGCGCCTGAAAATTGTGATTGGCATTTCCTATGAATCCGATGTGCCAACCGCCATGGACTTATGCCTGCAAGCGGCAACGGAAACCAAGCGGGTCCTCGATAAACCGGAGCCCAAATGCCAATTGCTGGATTTTGGCGCCAGTTCCATTGACCTGGAACTCCGCATTTGGGTCGCAGACCCCCATAACGGTATTTCCAATGTGCGGAGCGATGTCCGCGTTGCCATCTGGAAAAGGTTTAAGGAAAGCGGAGTGGAATTCCCCTATCCGCAGCAAGATTTGCATATCCGCAGCATGCCGCACATTACCATTGATGCGGCAAAACCCTGACTTGCGGTATCCAAGTGCGCAGCCCCTTGGGGTGGACTTGCCGTTGGCGAGAAAAAATGCCACTGTGCTGGCCTGTCAACCGTCTCGTCGAGGCTTCGTGATGTTGTCCCATACCAAGAATATCGTCGCTGCCGGTGCCATTCTGGTGCTGCTGGCCGCCTGCCAAACCACTGATTCCGGTGGGTATGATCCCGCAGTCGAGACACGGGAGAGCGGTGACCTGGAGACCAGCCTGCTTGTCAATGCGGAACGCGCCGAATCCCGCGGTGAATACCGGCGCGCGGTCGGCATTTTGGCGCCCATGGTCCAGGAATCACCAGACGATGTGGGGCTCCGTATCGCGCTGTCACGCAACCTGCGCTCTCTCGCGCAGGGGGTCGAAGCGTATAATGTGATGGCCGTAAAAGCCGAGGAAAATCAAAAGCACCCGCTCTATCTTCTGGAGCTGGGCAAGGCTTCCATCGCCGGGCGCAAACCGACTTCCGCGATCAATGCCATGAAACAGCTAACCGCTATGGCGCCGAACGATTGGGTGGCCTATTCCATTTTAGGCATCGCCCATGATCTGAAAGGCGAGTATGACGAGGCCCGTATCGCCTATGAAAGCGCCCTCGCCCGTTCGGAAAACAACCTTACAGTGTTGAACAATTATGCCCTGTCACGGGCTTTGGCCGGGGATTTGGACGGCGGCATCGCCATGCTGGAGGAGGCCCTTTCGGTAGATCGGGGTAATCCCCAAGTGCGGCAGAATCTTGCCTTGCTCAAGGGGATCAGCGGCGATGTGGAAGAGGCCGAAGCGGTTGCTCGCATGGACCTCAAGGACGAAGAGGTCGACAATAACTTGAGCTTTTATCACCGCTTCCCGGGTCGACATGGCGCGCAGACCAGCGATGAGCGAAGTGGCGGCGCCCCAACACCGCTGACCAATTAGCGCGTTACACGGGCGGCTGAAGCCCCTCGTCTGCTGCCGGTTTTTGCGCGATCACCGGTTCCATCTCTCCGAAGGCCGCGTCATCCAAATGGCACGCGATGATGTGGCCTATCTGAAATTCTTTTTGTGGCGGTGCCTTGGCGTCGCAAACCCCGGGAATCACATAAGGACAGCGGGTGTTGAAGGGGCAACCCGTGGGTGGGTTTTGCGGCGACGGGATTTCCCCCTCCAGCACGATCTTGCGTTTTTGAATGCGCGTATCGGCAATGGGCACCGCCGCCAGCAATGCTTCCGTATAGGGATGGTAGGGGGGCGAGAACACTTCTTCGGTCGTGCCTGTCTCCATAATCTGGCCCAGATACATGACCACAATCCGGTCTGACAGGTACCGCACCACGGAAAGATCATGGCTGATGAACAGCAAGGTGGTGCGGTTGCGCCGCTGAATATCCATCAGAAGTTCCGTTACCGCAGCCTGTACGGACACATCCAGGGCAGAGACCGGCTCGTCGGCGATCACCAGTTTGGGGTCACCCGCAAAGGCGCGGGCAATGCCCACCCGCTGCTTCTGCCCGCCGGAGAGCTGGCGCGGACGGCGGCGCGCGAAATCCCGGGGGAGTTTGACCAGATCCAGAAGCTCCAGGACCCTTTGTTCAATGGCATCCCGGTCGTCTTCGTCGGTAAATTTCTTAATCACCCGGGCGATCTGGGCTCCCACCGTATGGCTGGGATTCAATGTATCGAAGGGGTTCTGAAACACCATCTGCAATTGCGCGATGGTGTCGCCCTTGCGTTTTTGCACCGGCAAATCGCCCAGTTCCAGGTCGCCCAAATAGACCCCACCTTGAGTAGACTCCTCCAAGCCCATCAATACCTTGGCGAAGGTTGATTTGCCGCAGCCGGATTCCCCAACGATGGCCACGGTCTCCCCTTCCCGGGCCTCGAAATTCAGACCCTCATTGGCTTTTACGGTCGTGCTCTCCGTGGCAAACAGCAATCCGCCACCCACAACCTCATAATGCTTACTGAGGTTTTCCACCCGCAAGACCACCTCGCCCGCCCCTTTGGCGGCCACGGCATCGGTTGCCGCATTGGTTTCTGACCAGGCAATCTCCGCGAAGCGCGGACAGCGGACAAAATGCAGGCCCTTGGCCGATACTTCGGACATGGGCAAACGCCCCTGGTCGCAAACCCCCGCCTTGAAATGATCGCAGCGCGGCCCGAAATTGCAGCCCGCCGGGCGCTCATGGGGCAACGGTAATTGCCCCGGAATGGCCTGCAAGGGGCGGCTATGTTTATCCGCCCCCGGCAAGGGGATAGAGGCAAACAGCCCCCGGGTATAGGGGTGGCGCATTTCATCGAACACGTCCGTCACATCCCCTACTTCCACCGCTTCCCCGGAATACATGACGGTAAGCCGGTCGCAGGTGTTCAGGATCAAGCCCAGGTTATGGGAGATGTAGATCATGGAGGTACCGAACTCGGCGGAGATATCGTTGATCAGATCGACGATCCCGGCTTCGACCGTCACGTCCAGGGCGGTTGTGGGTTCGTCCAGCAGCAGCAGTTTCGGGTTGGAGAGCAGCGCCATGGCGATAACCACCCGCTGCTGCTGCCCGCCGGAAATCTGATGCGGATAGGAATCCATGATCCGCGCGGGGTCTGGCAGATGCACGCCGCCCAGCATTTTTTCCGCCACCTCCCAGGCCTGCTCGCGGGAGGCGCCGTCGTGATACATGGGCACCTCGATAAGCTGCTCGGCAATCTTCATTGCCGGATTGAGAGACGCCATGGGTTCTTGGTAGACCATGGCGATCTGCGAGCCTCGGATCTGCCGCAACTCCTCAGCGGACATGTCGCGCATATCCCGCCCGTCGAACAGCAGCTCACCGCCCACGATGGCCCCGTTGCGGCCCATATAGTTCATGATCGCCAGCGCCACTGTGGACTTTCCACAACCGGATTCCCCCACAATGCCATGGGTTTCCCCCGGCATCAGTTTGAGATTGAAATCCACCACGGCGGGGATTTCGCCCGCACGGGTGTAATAGGAAATGGACAGGTTCCGGCATTCGAGAACGGGGGTTTGGCTATCGGTCATCTCAATCTTTCAGGCTCATTTCGCGCAAGCCATCGGCCATCAAATTGAAGCCCAGGATCAGGCTGGAGACGGACAACGCCGGTACCAGTAGCTGATAGGCGAATTTGAATATCAGGGCGGTTTTGGCGGATTCCTTAATCATCAGGCCCCAATCCGGGTCTGGCGGTTGCAGACCAAGGCCCAAAAACGTCAGCGTGGTGATCGCCACCGTCGTATATCCCAACCGCAAGCAGGCATCGACGATTAGCGGCCCGCGCACATTGGGCAGGAGCTCCAAGATCATGATGTAAACGGGGTGTTCACCCCGGGTTTGCGCGGCATACACATAGTCGCGCTGCTTCACATCCAGGGTCAGGCCCCGCACGATCCGCATGATGGCCGGGGCCGAAGCGAAGGTGACGGCAATGATGATGTTAAAACCACTCGGGCCCAGATAATTCAGGATCAGGATAAACAGCACCATCACCGGGAAAGACAAAAACACATTGGCGACGAAGGAAATCACCTCGTCCCACCAACCGGCCAGATACCCGGCCAACAGACCCATCGCGGCACCGACCACATAGGCGACCGCCGTCGCCGTCACGCCCCAAACCAGCACCCGCTGGCAGCCCCAGATGGCGCGAGACAGGATATCCCGGCCCTTGAAATCGGCCCCCAAAACGAAGAAATGATCCCGGTTTTCTGTCCAGGTCAGGGTAAATGGCGCGATGGGTTTATTGGGGTCGATGATCGGCAAATAGGGCGCGCTCACCGCCATCAGAAGCCAGAAGAACACCAGGCTGAGCCCCAGCACCGCGACCCAGGATTCCCGCCAGGCAATCGCGGCGACAAGGTATAGCAGCACCGTGGCAGGAATTGCAGGGATCAACACATAGTCCCGCGCGGCACCGAGGGACTCGCCAAACATCACATAGGCGGTCAGCGGCCCCCACATGAGCAGACCCAGGAAGATCAACACGGGGGCCCGGCGTAGGCGGCTGGCGAGGCTGGGCGTGGGGGCGGCGAGGATATTTTCAGATGTGTTCATGGTGCGCCCCTCAACTGAACCGGATGCGCGGGTTCAACAAGGTATAGCCCACGTCGGAAATGATTTGCGAAAACACGGCAACGAATACCGCCACCAGCGTCGCCGCCTGAATGACGTAAACATCGCCGAACAAGGCCGCCTCCAGCAGCATCTTGCCGAATCCGTTGTAGTCGAAGAAGACCTCCACCACGACCACGCCGGACAGAAGCCAGTTCAACTGCAACACAATCACGGTGAAAGGCGCTATAAGCGCATTGCGCAAGGCATGGCGCAGGATCACCCGGCGATAGGGCAACCCCTTGAGGATCGCCGTGCGGATATACTGAGACGTCATCACCTCGGCCATGGAGGCCCGGGTCATACGCGCCACATAGCCGAAATCATAGATCACCAGGGTGAGCACCGGCAGCACCAATTGCCAGCCATCGAAACCGGAGGTCATCGCCGATTTGGTGGGCAGCCACTGCAAGCCAAGGGCAAAGACGACGGTGAGAAGAATGGCGGTGGCGATTTCCGGCACCGAGGTGGTGATGACCGCGATGATCGACAAACTTCGATCCCGGACCGACCCCTCCTTCATGCCCGCCAGAACGCCCAGCACCAAAGATAAGGGGATCATCAAGGCAAACACCCAAAATCCCAGAACAGCCGTGTTCCACAGCCGCTCCCCCAAAAGCTCCGTGACCGGCGCGCTTTTCTCAAAAGAGGTGCCGAGGTCACCTTGCACCACATTACCGACCCAATCCAGGTAGCGCTCATAAAACGGTACGTCCAACCCCTTGGAAGCGAGCCATTTCTGGTAATCATCTTGCGACAAGGCGGTGACGCCAAAGCCCCCAAGCTCTGCCGTGGCGATCTGGCGCTTAAATTTGTCACTGTCAAAGACAGCAAACAACACCAGGGAAACCACCGCCATGATGAGGACCATCTGGGCCAACCGGCGCAGGATAAGCTTGCTCATGCTTTAATCTTTTCGATGCAGAAATAAAGAAAGGCGCGCCCCGATAAAAGGGCGCGCCCACGTCCGAGGAGGTTAGGACAACCAGACCTTGTTGAACTGGTGATAGTTGGTCGGATGCATGGCAATGTCGTTCACCGTTTCCGCGCGGATGGCGAAAATCGGCCGCCAGATCGGCATCACCATGATCGCATCGTCCTGCATGATCTTCTCTACCTTTTCCATCTTCTTCTTGCGTTCTTCAACGTCCAAGGTGGCTTCCGCCGCGTCCAGGGCCGCATCGAATTCAGGGCTGGCGTATTTGGTTTCGTTCCAAGGCACCCCGGAACGGTACCCCAAAGACATGGCCATGGTGCCCAAGGGGCGATGGGTCCAGGCGGTGGCGCCGAACGGGGTCTTGTCCCAAATCTCCCAATATTTGGAGGCTGGCATAACGTTGATATTCAGGGTAATGCCCGCATCCTTGAGCTGATCGCGCATGATCTCGGTGACGGTCTGGTGCCAGGGCCCATCCGTGTTGCCCACATCGATGGTCAATTTGATGCCGTCTGGGTATCCGGCTTCCGCCAGCAGCGATTTCGCCTTCGCCACATCCCGCTTCAAGGGGGGCAGCGCAAAGTAATCTTGATGCACCGGGGCCACATGGTGGTTTTCCCCCCTATCGCCACCGCCCTGGAAGACCAGGTCGGTATAAACACTATTATCGATGGCGGTGACGATGGCCTGGCGCAACTTTTTATTGTCATAGGGCGCTTGCGTGACCTGCATGCGGCAGCACAGGTTTTGTGCCGTGCGGGCTTGCAGAATTTCCCCCGGCAGGGCCTTGGCGAGTTCGAATTGCTCGATCCCGAACTCATAGATCGTATGCAGATCGCCAGATGCGAAGGCGGTCAACTGATTTGCCGCTTCATAGTTGAAGTAATGGATGGCGTCCAAATACACATCGCCGCCCCAATAGGCGAAATCCTTGCCGTCCGTGGTTTTGGTCACCCGCTCCAGGATACAGCGATCCCCCACCTTCAATTCCGCCAACCGGAAGGGACCTGTCCCGATGGGATTGTCGGAAAAAGGCGCCTTGAAGCTGGGGTGCAGAATGGCGGTGGGGTAGTTGTAGAGATCTTCTGGCGCCGACAGTACGGGTTTGGTTAGATGCAGGCGCAACGTGTGGGAATCCACCACCTCGACCGCGCCATCGATCAGCTTTTTCACCATCTTGGGGTTGCCGGCATCATCCTTTTCGCCGGAATCCACATCTTCCACCAAGCCGGAAATTACCGACAGGCCCACGTTGGAGGAAGCCAGCGCAGGGTCGGTCCAGCGCTGGATATTCCAGGCCACATGCTCGGCAGTGAATGCCTCGCCATTGTGCCACATCACGCCTTTGCGGATGTAGAAGGTCCAGGTTTTGAGATCGTCAGATGCCTCCCATTTCTCCGCCAACATGGGGCGGGTCACATTGTCGGTGCCGGTCATCGCCATATATTCCACCACATGGCGGCTCTGGTTCGACATCTGAGTCCAGCTATAGGTCGCCGGGTCCTCCATCTTCTGCACCTGCATGGCGACCTTCAAAACCCCACCTTTTTTGGCGCCGTCACTGCCTTTCGGGAAAGGCATGTTTTCATGGCCATCGGCCCAGGCCGGCAGGGACAAGCCCGCCATGGCATAGGCGGTGCCAGCGGACACCCCCAGCAGGGTCGCCACCCGCAAAAAATCGCGGCGCCCCATGCGTCCACGCGCCATAAGGTCTTTCGCCTCGCTGACTTTCGGGTGCAGGCGAGCGTCGTTATCTTTTTGTAATGTCATGAAAAATTCTCTCGTTTCGTTCCCAGTGTCGATCCATCACAGCGCGGGAGAAGCAGCGCTGCGACTTCGCCATCATCGGCACGGAAACACACGCTTAGTGAAGACCCACGTTAAAGGCGGGATGCAGAACCGTGAACCGGCGGCGGAAGATTCGCATCCTAACACAGGAACTTTAGAGAATTGCAATGAATCCAGGTGAAAAAATTTTCCAACGCAGGAATATTGCAGAATTATGTAGATTAAATCCCTTTCTGATCCTCGAAATAAAAATCAAATATAGGGAAATTAACCGCAATAAACCCATGTAATTTTTTTCAATAATATTTGTTATTTAAAATTTTCGTATATCATGCATGTAAAACCAATTAAATTTTACATGAATTCCCTATTCTTATTCACTTTTATTATTTTTTCATCTTAAATTTCCTCATATTTACTTTTCAGTTCTGGGCGGCGCGCGCCCAGTGCGAAGGCTCCGAAGCCACCAGCTAGAACACCGATACAGATAATCAATAGCTTGGAATATTTATGGTCGACGCCAAACCAGGGTTCCATGAGATGGGCATACCCGCTGGCCTCCACCATGTAGAGCACGCCCCCGGCGATGGATAAGGAGAAGGCCGCCACGAAGGCCCAAGGCGCCACCCGTTTATTTAGCAGCACGGAATACACCAGTACGGGGGCAAGGAACATGGAGGCCGTGCCGCTCACCGCCACCGCGGCGAACAAATCTTGACTGCCCAGGAACACGAAGGCGACCCCACCCGTCATGAAGGCCATCATGGCAACGCGCCCGTTGGCGGGGGTGAGACGCCCCAGGCCCATATCCGCTACCGCCAGCTTGGCCGCACTCGATAAAGTGGAATCCAAGGTCGACAGGGCGGAAAGAACAAGGGCAAGGCTGAACAACAGCATGAGCGGCGCGCCAACAAGACGGGTCAGGGTGTCGACCAACACCTCTTCGGGGAGTTTGAACGCGCCCGCATGCACACCCAACAACCCAAATGCCAAGATGAGGGCGGCAGAAATCCAAGCCGCGTGGAGAAAACTACTCCGAGTCGTTTTGCGGTCGGCGAGGAAGCCGCGATCCATCATTACCGGATCATGAGCCGGATAGCTCCAAATCTGTAGCAAGGCGACCAGCAACAGCACCCATCCCGGGCCAGCCGGGTCTGGGCTAGAGGCGACAACTTGGGCCAGGCTGAAAGCATCGGACAGGACAACCGCGAAGGTGAGAATCGATAGCACAAAGATCAACAGCGCCGCTTGCAGTACATCGGTTCGGAGGGAAGCCCGCAATCCACCCATCATGGTGTAGCCCAGGGTCAACACAGCAATGGCGACGATGCTCAGGGCATATTCCGGCGTTCCCGCCACGCCAAACACCACACCGATCACCAACAGGTTGGCGAACACCTCGGACAATAATCGCACACCGACAACCAAGTTATAGCCGGAGACCCCGATGGTCCCGAACCGGTCCATCAAGAAGGCCTGAATAGACGGGAATCCGTGGCGGAAACGGATCTGGTCCACAAACAACAGGCCGGTGAGAAAGCTGAGATAATAGGCGGCATACGCCAAGCTGCCCGCGATCCCGTAATAGTAACCCAGGATCGCCGCGTTCATCAGCGAGCGGGCGAATATCCAGGTGGTGACCTGAGACAGCACCAGGGTCCAGAGGCCTGGCGCCCGCCCTTCCCGCGAGACCCCCTTGAAGAATTCATCCGATGTGCTGGCTTTCCCGGAGAACAGAAAGCTGCCGACGATGACGAGACCGATGATGACAAGCAAATAGGTTTCCATACCCCAAAAGCTGGCGCACCAGCCCGGTTGGATCAAGTCGGATAAGGTCCCGATTCTGTCACTTTTTGATCACGGCGCCCTTAGGGTGCGCCCGGATGAGATTGACGCATAACCTGCGCAAATTTCATCCGTGAATCGCCCTCTGTGGTATTGTTAAGAGGCGGATTCACGATGAAATCTTGGTCGGCGCTTTGACCACGATTTCATCGATCCGGCTCTAACTTTATGATCGGGGCGGATTCACGTATTCGCTGGGATCACGCGACGTGGTTCCAGCGAAAACGATCCGACCCTAGCGGTATGACTCTAACGATTCGACCCCCTAGGCGCCCTAGGGTGATGGGTCAAATCACCCTAACATTTGGGTGCCTTATCCTATTCCCAAACGACACAACCAAGGGCCTCAGATGTTAGGTTCGATCCACTAGGCCGCAACGGCCATCAAATCGCGGAAAACGCCTTTTTGTCGGGTGGGTCCGGCGGTGGGGAAACGGGTCACGTTCGGGAACATGGGTACCGGCGGCGTCAAACGGCATTCCCGGGATCCGAACACAAAATCGGTAGCGCGGGAAACGCCTAATCCTTGCGCCGACACCTGATGTTCCCGATTGCCGAACATCAACATCTTCTGGCCCAGCAGCCAGTTCACCGGCCCGGAATCCAAGGTATCGTGAAAATCTCCGCCGACAACGGTCGGCATGTTGCCATAGGCGGTGGCCGCATGGCGTACCACGGTCATCAATTGTTGATGCCGATATTCGACGCCGTCGGCAATGGGGGAAAGTTCAAGATTAACGAACAAAAGGTCGCGACCATAGTATGAGATCACCAAAAACAGCGCCCAGCGTCCCACATCCATTGGATGGGAGGGCAAGGGGAGCGCCTCCGCATTCGCCACCGGCAGATGGGTCAACAGCGCCAAACCGGAATTCGCGTCAATGGCGCCGTTCGGCAACCGGTCTTCGGCACAGCGCGTCGGGAAAAAATGCCCCTCCATGCCCAGCGGTCCGGCAAGCTCATCCGCCGTATTGCGGGAGCTGCGTTTCTCGGCATACACGTCTTGCAACATCACCACATCGGGGGAAATGTCTGACAGGCGCGTGCTCAAATGCCGTAATCGTTGCCGATACGGGGGGTCTTTCAACAGCGTATTCGCCGTCACAACTCGCAAAAGCGGCATCGCAACAACTTCCAATTTCGTGAAGAAATTCGACTGGTTAAGTTTGTGGGAAAACTAAGGAACGATTATAGACCTATTTCCACAAACAATCTATGGAATTATGGTTTGGGTGGCGGAAAGAACACCGACTTTTTCGCCCCGCCAGGAAAATATTTCTTGCCGAACAAGGGTTTCCAGCACCGTCGTGCCGTGATCCAGGCCTGCACGCAACAACAATGCCGCCAGCACAGCCTCTGCCGCCCGGGCCGCGCCGTCGTCGATCTTGAGGGCGATTCCCAAGCCATGGGCGGGCAGTGCCGCGCAATAAACCCCTTCCGCCCCAACCTTGACAACAGCCTCTCCCTGGCAAGCCTCGATGATCTTCGTACAGGCCCGATCGCGGCCCGCCACTAGATAAGGGTGCGCTGCCATTGCGCTCAAGATTTGCCGAGCCGCCAGCGCCCGTGCGGGGGGTAAATCCTCCGGCGCTGCCAGGCGGGCCCAGGCCAACGCCAAATTCCCCAATGGTACCGCCCAAATCGGGGCCGAACAGCCATCCACGGCACAGGGCAAGGGATCGCCAGATAGATTGAGCCCAGCCATGAATTCAAGCACGCCCAGCACCCGCTGTTGGATCGGATGGTGGGCTTGGTGATAGCCACGGAGCGGCACCCCCGTATGCTTTGCCACCGTGAGAAACCCCGTATGCTTCCCGGAACAGTTATTGAATGTTGCGTCGGGGTCGCGGACCCCAGCCATCACCTGTTCCTGCGCCACGACAGCATGGGTGGAAAAATGCCCGCCGCAAGCCAGATCGGCCGCGCTGAGGTCGAGACGATCCAGCCAGGCGCGGACCGCCTCCACATGGACGGATTCCCCCGTATGGGAAGCGCAGGCCAAGGCAATCTCCGCCTCGGTTACCGCAAATGCCTCAGCCGCGCCGGTTTCAATCAAGGGCAGCGCCTGAAACGGCTTCAGCGCCGAGCGCGGATAGACGGAAGCTTCGATATCGCCCCACGACTCCACCACCGTGCCATCCAGGCGCACGATGGCGGCCGCGCCCCGATGGCGGCTCTCTACCACCTGGCCCCGGGTGACCTCCACCAAGATGGGGTTTGCGGACGGCGAAGGTGCCCCGTGGCTCAATAGAGGACTCGGGCGCGGAGGGTCCCGTTAATACCTTCCATGGCCTTGCGCACCCCCATCCCGGCTTCGATATGCCCTTCCGCGTCGATCACCACATAGCCGATATCGCCGTCGGTCATCAGATACTGCCCGGCGATGTTCAGACTGCGGTCGGAAAACACATCGTTGATGGCCGACAGCACACCCGGAACATTGCGGTGAATATGCAGGAACCGCGTGGCGCCGTCGTGGGTCGGCAGAGATACGGTCGGCAGGTTGACCGCCCCCAGGGTCGATCCGTTATCCGAATATTTGATCAGCTTACCGGCGACCTCCACCCCGATATTGGCCTGGGCTTCCTGGGTGCTACCGCCCACATGGGGAGTCAAAATCACATTGTCATATTTGCGCAACGGGCTTTCGAAAGATTCCATTTTGGAAGCCGGTTCCTTGGGGAACACATCGATGGCGGCGCCCGCCAGGTGCCCGTCACCCAAGGCCGCATCCAGGGCGTCGATATCCACCACATTGCCCCGCGCCAGATTGAGGAGATAAGACCCCTTTTTCATCCGCCGGATCTCATCGGTGCCGATCATATCCTTGGTTTGCGGGGTTGCCGGCACATGAAGCGAGACCACATCGGAAGCTTCCAGAAGGGCACCCAGGGTAGGTACGGGCTGGGCGTTACCCAGGGCCAGTTTCTCCTCGATATCGAAATAGATCACGTTCATGCCCAGGGCCTCGGCCATGACCGAAAGCTGGCTGCCGATATGCCCGTAGCCCACAACGCCCAGGGTTTTGCCCCGTATTTCGTTGGACCCTTCCGCGGATTTGATCCATTCCCCCCGATGCGCCTGCACGGATTTGGTATAAGCGCCGCGCATCAACATGATGATCTCGCCGATCACCAGTTCGGCAACCGAACGGGTGTTGGAATAGGGCGCATTGAAAACGGGGATACCGCGTACCCGCGCCGCCGTCAGGTCGACCTGGTTGGTGCCGATGCAAAAGCATCCTACGCAAAACAGCTTTTCCGCAGCCGCGATGACTTTTTCGGTCAGCTTGGTCCGCGACCGGATGCCCACCATATGGATATCGGGCATTTGCGCGATCAGATCCGCCTCATCCAGAGCACCGGGCAGGCGCGTGACATTGGCATAGCCATTGGCGGCCAGATGGTCCACCGCGTTTGAGTGGATTCCCTCAAGCAGTAGAATGTTGATTTTATCCTTTGGAAACGACAAGGACGACATGATTTCCCCTCCGGGTGACATCCTGATTCGGAAGGCCCCGTTCATACCTTGACCGGGCCGTTCCCACAACCCAACTATCGGCTGAATAAATAAAAACTGGAGGGCATCATGGATCAAGCAACTCATTTTACCCGGGCGCCAGACGACCTGCAGAAGGCCTATGGCGCGGCGATGACCGCCGCCCGGGACGCCACCGCGAAGGATGACCTGGGCCGCGTGGATTGGGCTGCCATCAACGCCAAAATGGCGGATTGGTGGGCGGAAAAGGGATATAAATTCCCCTGAATCGCGGCGCCACGGCGTGTTCCACTACATTTAAAAAATGATGTTTCCCATGCGAAATCGCCTGGACGACACAGCCGCGCGTTCCCATGTCGATAACGGTATTGGCGGATTTCCGCCGACGGACAGGGATTCAGAAAGAGCCCCACGAAATCCTATGGAGATTACGATGAAACGCAGGCAGGCGCATGAATTCGACCCAGAGGTCTTGAAACTTTTCGACCAGTATGTGCATGGCGTGATCGACCGTCGGGGATTCCTCGACAAAGCCGGAAAATTCGCCGTCGGCGGGATGACCGCCGCGGTTATCCTGGAAACCTTGTCGCCCAATTATGCCCTCGCCAATCAGGTGGCCGAGGATGATTCGCGCATCAGCGGCGAGATGATCACCTACAGCTCCCCTAATGGCCATGGCGACATCAAAGGTTATCTGGTGCGCCCCTCGGGCGGTGGAAAACGCGGCAGTGTGGTTGTGATCCACGAGAATCGGGGCCTTAACCCCTATATCGCCGATGTGGCCCGCCGTGTTGCGGTGGCTGGGTTTACCGCCCTCGCCCCCGATGGCCTGACGCCGCTGGGCGGCTACCCGGGCACCGATGACGAAGGCCGCACCATGCAAAAGAAGCTGGATAGCGCCAAGCTTTTGCAGGATTTCATCGCCGCCTACGGATATCTGGAAGGCGACAGCCTATCGAACGGCAAGATCGGCGCCGTCGGCTTCTGTTACGGCGGCGGCGTCTGCAACGCCATGGCGGTGCAGTTACCCGGTTTGGCCGCCTCGGTGCCGTTTTATGGTCGCCAGGCCCCGGCCAGTGAGGTACCGCAGATTCAGGCCCCCCTCCTCCTGCATTACGGCGCGTTGGATGAGCGGATCAATGCGGGCTGGCCCGACTACGAAGCCGCCCTTAAGGAACATGGCAAGGAATACACGGCGCATTTCTACCCCGGCGCCAACCATGGCTTCCATAACGATACCACGCCCCGTTACGACGAAGCCGCTGCGAAACTGGCCTGGGACCGGACCGTCGCCTTCTTCACAGAAAAATTGAGCTAAAATTTTCTCCCAAAAAAACGGCGCCAGAACGATCTG
>JBMYUJ010000020.1:0-44783 GCA_049605255.1 Magnetospiraceae bacterium | reverse complement strand
CACCGGAAGCCAGAAGACCCTGCCGCTGGCCTTAGGTGTTCTCGCAGTCATGCCCTCGCAAACGGGCACCGCCGTGCTGGTCTGCATCCTGTTTCATTTCATTCAGTTGCTGATCGATAGCGGCATCGCCAGCCGCTGGGCGAAAACCCTCAAGGACGTGCCACACCCCTCAACCGGTTAACACCTCAATCGAACAGGTGCCGGTACGCGCCGTAGCCTTCTGCGTCTAGTTGGTCGAGCGGAATGAACCGTAGCGCCGCTGAATTGATGCAATAGCGCAGGCCGGTTTCCGGCGGCCCATCGGGGAAGACATGCCCCAGATGGCTATCGCCATATTTGGATCGCACCTCGGTGCGCACCATGCCATGGCTGCTGTCCGTATGTTCGACGATATTTTCCGGGTCCACGGGGCGCATAAAGCTGGGCCAACCGCTGCGGCTGTCATATTTATCCGCCGAGGCGAACAGCGGTTCCCCAGAGACCACATCCACATAGAGCCCCGGCTCCTTCTTATCCCAAAATTCATTGCGGAACGCCGGTTCGGTCCCGTCCTGCTGGGTGATGCGAAATTGCTCGGGGGTCAACGACGCCACCGCCGCATCCGTTTTTTCGTACGTTTTCTTATCGGACATAACCATCTCCTTTCCCGGGTTTTGGGGTCGCGCCGCCACGACGTCTCACCGGGATATGGGGTGGCGGCAGACGGTTACCAGCCCCCCGAACATCACAGCCGCCTTGACCCAACCAGACGCGCACCCCAAACTTCAGGGCATAAACAATCAAAATACAGAGGATAGGAACGTGGCTGACGATACCTTCAGGGCCTTGGTGCTCGACGAGACGGACGGGACTGTAACCGCCGCTATGAAAGACCTCACCAACGCCGACCTACCCGCAGGCGATGTAACGGTGCGGGTCACCCACACGACTCTCAATTACAAGGATGGCCTGATCCTGGCGGGTCAGGGCCGCCTGGTGCGCAAATATCCCCATGTGGGGGGGATCGATTTCGCCGGTGAGGTGGAAAGCTCCGACAGCCCGGATTACAAACCCGGCGACCCGGTGGTGTTGACCGGCTGGCGCGTGGGCGAAACCCATTGGGGCGGCTATGCGGGCAAGGCCCGGGTGAAAGCGGAATGGCTGGTGCCCAAACCGGCGGGCTTAAGCCCCGCCCAATGCATGGCCATCGGCACCGCCGGGTTTACCGCCATGCTGGGGGTGATGGCGCTGGAAGATCATGGCCTGACGCCGCAGACCGATGGCGAGGTTTTGGTCACCGGTGCCGCGGGGGGCGTGGGCAGCGTGGCCGTCGCCATCCTCTCGAAACTGGGCTATAAGGTTGCGGCCTCCACGGGCCGGGCAGAAACCCACGCCTATTTGCAAGACCTGGGCGCCACCACCCTGGTAGACCGGGCAGAGCTTACCGAACCCATCAAAGGCCCCTTGGGCGGCGAACGTTGGGCCGGCGCCATCGACAGCGTGGGCGGCGCCACCTTGGCCAATGTGCTCGCCACCTTGAAATATCAAGCGAGCTGCGCCGCCATCGGCCTGGCCAGCGGCCCAAAGCTGGACACCACGGTGGTGCCGTTCCTGCTGCGGGGGGTCAATCTTTTGGGTATCGATTCCGTCATGTGCCCGGCGCCGCGCCGGTTGGCGGCGTGGAACCGGTTGGGCGCCGACCTGCCCCTCGATAAGCTGGATGCCATGATCACGACGGCGGACCTGGCAGACCTGCCCGCCCTGGGGGCGGACATTCTGAAAGGTCAGATCAAGGGCCGCCTGGTGGTAACGGTCTAGATTCTGTCGTCCTCAAAAAAACACCCCCGAAGGGTCCAGCCCTTCGGGGGTGTATTCTGTTTCAAGCGGTGATGCCTTACATCTCGCCCTTCACATAGGGGCCTGGGGCATCGGCCAGGGCTTTCAGCTTGCCGCCTTCACCGGGCACGCGGGCATCGACGGTCCGCTTACCGGCAAATTCCTTGACCCAATCCTGCCAATCACCCCACCAGGAATGGTCATGCTTGGTCGCCTTGCTGAGCCAGGCATCGGGATCGTCTTCCAGGGTTTCATTGATCCAGTAGCAGTATTTCTTCGCCGCCGGGGGATTGATGATCCCCGCGATATGCCCAGAGGCGGACAGCACGAAGCGCTTCGGGCCCTGGAACATGCGGGTGGTCGCAAAAGTACCTTTCCAGGGGGCGATATGATCGTCCCGGGTTGAGGCGAAATAGGCGGGAACCTTGACCTTGGTCAGGTCGATATCCACACCGTCCAGTTCAATGCCACCGGGTTTCGCCAATTGGTTTTCCAGATACATCTTGCGTAAGTAAAAGCTGTGCATGGCCACCGGCATGCGGGTGGAATCCCCGTTCCAATACAGCAGGTCGAACGGGAACGGATCCTTGCCCAGCAGATAATTGTTCACCACGAAGGACCAGATCAGGTCATTGGCCCGCAGCATATTGAAGGTGGTCGCCATCTCCGAGCCGTCCAGATAGCCGGTCTCGCTCATCATATCGTCCATATTGTCGAGTTGGACATCATCGATGAACACTTGCAGATCACCCGCTTCGGCGAAATCGGTCAGGGTGGTGAAGAAGGTGGCGGACTTGATCCGGTCATCTTTCTTCTCCGCCATATAGGCGAGAGTGGAGGCCAGCAGCGTGCCACCGATGCAATAGCCAATGGCGTTGACGCCCGTTACGCCGGTGGCTTCTTCAATGGCGCCCACCGCTGCCAACGGGCCCTTCAGCATGTAATCGGCAAAATTCATATGGGCCAGTTTCTCATCCGGATTCACCCAGGAAATGATGAACACGGTATGGCCTTGATCCACCGCCCATTTGATAAAGGAATTTTCCGGGCGCAGGTCGAGAATGTAGAATTTGTTGATCCACGGCGGCACGATCAGCAACGGCGTCGGCGCCACTTTCTTCGTGCTCGGGCTGTATTGCACCAGCTCCATCAGCTCGTTGCGGAACACCACCTTGCCGGGCGAGCTGGCCACGTTGCGGCCCACTTCGAAGGCGGTGCGATCGGTCATGGAGATGCCACGACCCTTTTCCATATCCGCCAGCAGGTTTTTTAACCCGCGCAGCAGGTTTTCCCCGCCGGATTCGAAGGTGGCGCGCAGCACTTCCGGGTTGGTCATCACGAAATTGCTGGGGGCCATCATATCCGCGAATTGGCGGGTGTAAAATTCCACCTTGTGACGGTTCTTGTCCGACAACCCGTCTACCGTTGTCACCACTTCCAGCATCCAGCGCGAGGTCAACAGGTAGGATTGCTTGACGAAGTCAAAGACCTCGATATCGGTCCATAACGCATCGCGGAAGCGGCGGTCACCGGGTTCCGGCGTCACCACGGGATCGACATTTTCATCGCCCAACCAACGGCGGACAGTGTGATGCCAGAGTTCTATATATCCCTGCCACAGATCCATCTGCGCCTGCATCATACCCGCCGGATTGGTCATCATCCGTTGGGTCATTTCCAGGAAAGCACCGCCGATGTTCAGCGGGTCCGGGTTTCCCGGCAGGCCGACCTTGGATTGATCTTGCAGGAAATTGGAAACCAGATTGCGGCTGGTTTCAGCGATGTCCGACATGGTGGAGGATACGCGTTCCAGGTCCGGCGCGTTGAATTCGATGCCGTTATTGGGGGCCATTTTTTTTCTTCCCTTGGTTTATCGGAGGCTGCCAACGTGATGGTTTCCGGTTGCCCGGCAGGCATTCTACCCTATTGGCGCAGCACTGCCTCCGCGCTCGCCTATTGCTACGTTTACGGGATATTAACCAAGCCTATTGCCAAAGGCAAGCGGCGTTTGTGCGGCGCAGCAATCGTATCGCGACGCTGGACAGACACGGGCGCGCCATAATAAGAACATCTGCTCAGGGTCTCCTCTCAAAAACAGGAGAGCCCCGCAAAATGTTCACCATCGAAACCGAACTGGAAACCAAAACCATGGAGCCCGAATTTCACCGCATCAAGCGACTGCCCCCTTACGTATTTGCCGAAGTAAATGCGATGAAGGCACGCGCGCGGGCCGCGGGCGAAGACATCATCGACTTCGGCATGGGAAATCCGGATTCCGGCACCCCCAAACATATTGTCGATAAATTGGTGGAGACCGTTCAGGATCCGAAATCCCACCGGTATTCCGTTTCACGGGGTATCCCTGGTTTGCGTAAGGCGCTGGCCGCCTATTACGAACGCCGGTTTGGCGTGAGCCTGGACCCGGACGGCGAGGCGGTCGTGACCCTGGGCTCGAAGGAGGGCTTGGCCAACCTTGCCTCCGCCATTACCAGTCCGGGGGATACCATTCTGGTCCCCAATCCCAGCTACCCGATCCACCAATTCGGCTTCATCATCGCCGATGCGGCGGTGCGGAATATCCCGGTGAAACCGGACGAAAACTTCATGGCCGCCTTGAAGCGCGCGGTGATGCACAGCATCCCGACGCCGACCGCCGTGGTATTGAACTATCCAAACAACCCGACGGCCGAGGTCGCCGGTTTGGATTTCTATGCGGAGGTGGTGGATTTCTGCCGCCATCATGGCATTTGGATTCTGTCCGACCTTGCCTATTCGGAAATCTATTTCGATATCGCGCCGCCGCCCTCGATCCTGCAGATCCCGGAAGCGCGGGAGATTGCAGTGGAATTCACCTCCATGTCGAAAACCTATTCCATGCCCGGCTGGCGCATCGGGTTCGCGGCGGGGAACCGGCGCCTGATCGGCGCGCTGACCCGGATCAAATCCTATCTGGATTACGGCGCCTTCACCCCGGTGCAAGTGGCCGCGGCCGCCGCCCTCAACGGGCCGCAGGATTGCGTCGACGGGTTCCGCGCGCTTTATAAGGAGCGTCGGGACGTGCTGGTGGAGGGCCTCGCCCATGCGGGCTGGGATATCCCGCCGCCGCAGGCCACCATGTTCGCCTGGGCGCCGATCCCCCCGGCGTTCAAGCATCTGGGGTCGGTGGAATTTTCCAAGCTGTTGTTGGAAAAAGCCAAGGTGGCGGTGTCGCCCGGCCTCGGTTTCGGGGAACATGGCGACGATCACGTGCGGATCAGCCTGATCGAAAACACCCAGCGGACCCGTCAGGCGCTGCGCAATATCAAAGCTTTCATGGCCGACGAGGGGGCGGTTTTGGAAGCGGCGGAGAAAGCGCAGGCCGCCGGATAATAGAAAAACGAAGGGCAGATTATTCATGACCGAACCATTGAACGTGGCCATCGCCGGGCTTGGCACCGTGGGCGGCGGCACGCTGGAAGTGCTACTGAAAAACAAAGAGCTGCTGGCCAACCGCTGCGGGCGGCCCATCGAGGTCCGGGCGATCGCCGATCCCCGCAAAGACCTGACCTTCGACGTCCCCGTCGACGGCATCGACTGGCTGGATGATGCCCTTGCCTTGGTGGACCGGACGGACATCGATGTGGTGGTCGAGTTGATCGGCGGCGCCCATGGCATCGCCAAGACTCTGGCGGAAAAGGCGCTGGCGGCGGGGCGCCATGTGGTGACCGCCAACAAGGCCATGATCGCCCATCACGGGATCGAGCTTGCAAAGGCGGCGGAAAGCTCGGGCGCGTGCCTGGGTTACGAGGCCGCCGTCGCGGGCGGTATTCCCATAATCAAAGCCATGCGCGAAGGCCTGGCCGCCAATGGCATCAGCCGGGTCTACGGCATCTTGAACGGCACCTGTAACTATATCCTCACCGCCATGGGCGAGACCGGCCGGGATTTCGACTCGGTGCTGACGGAAGCGCAGGAGCTGGGCTACGCGGAAGCGGACCCCAGCTTCGACGTGGACGGCGTCGATACCGCCCATAAGCTGGCCATCCTCACCAGCCTGGCGTTCGGGGTAAAACTGGATTTTGGCGCGGTGCATATGGAGGGCATCCGCCATGTATCCGCCCTCGATATCGCCTTCGCGGAACAATTGGGGTACCGCATCAAGCTTTTGGGCATCGCGCAAAAAACCGCCCGGGGCATCGAACAGCGGGTGCATCCCTGTATGGTCCCAGCGGACAGCGGCATCGCCAAGGTGAGCGGCGTGTTTAACGCCGTGGTGGCGGACGCGGATTTCGTGGATACCACCACCTATGAAGGGCGCGGTGCCGGCGCCCATCCCACCGCGTCTGCCGTGGTCGCCGATATCGTCGATATCGCCCGGGGCAACACCCTCCCCACATTCACCCTGCCGGTGGCGCAATTGTCGCCGTTGGAACCGGCCCCCATGGCGGGCCATTACGGGCCGTATTACGTGCGTCTGATGGTGACCGACGAGCCCGGCGTGTTCGCCGATGTGGCCGCCGTGCTGCGGGACAATAAAATTTCCATGGAATCCGTGTTACAGCAGGCGCGCGCACCCGGCGAGCCAGTACCGGTGGTGATGACCGTGCATGAAACCGAAGAGGCCGCCATGGTCGCCGCCCTCATGGCGATCGAGGCCATGCCTTCCGTGGTGGAGCCGCCGCGCATGATCCGAATTGAACCGCTTTGAGCGGCGCGGCGCAGAACCCGACCTCCTTCTTCCTGGGTGTACAGTGCTCCCTCAGTGGATTGCAATGGCGTGAACGCCCCCATGACAACCGCATCGCCCTGACGCTCTCCCAACGCCTGGACCTGCCCGAAATTATCGGGCGGGTGATCGCCGGGCGCGGGATCGGCTTGGAGGCGGCAACGGATTATCTCCACCCCACCTTGCGCGGCACCATGCCCGATCCGCGCGGTCTGAAGGATATGGAGGCGGGCGCCGGGCGCCTTGCCGAAGCCATCATGGGGGGCGAGAATATCGCCGTTTTCGGCGATTTCGATGTGGATGGCGCTACCTCCTCCGCCCTGCTCACCCGCTATTTGCGGGCAGCGGGCGGCAGGGTGGATATCTATATCCCAGACCGGCTCACCGAAGGCTACGGCCCTAATACCCCGGCGCTCGAAAAGCTGAAATCGGGCGGTGCCGCCGTGGTGGTTACGGTGGATTGCGGCACCACGTCGCATGCGCCCCTGGCCGATGCCCGCGCGCTGGGCCTGGATGTGGTGGTCATCGATCACCACGAACCCGAACCCCTGTTGCCGGACGTGCTAGCCCTGATCAATCCGAAACGGCTGGATGAGGATGGCAGCCTGGCCCATCTCGCCGCCGTGGGATTGACCTTTTTGTTGGCGGTCGCCACCAATCGGACGCTCCGCGAGGCCGGGTGGTTCGCCGGGCGACCAGAGCCGGATCTGCTCTCTCTATTGGATTTGGTCGCCCTGGGCACCGTCTGCGATGTGGTGCCCCTGTTGGGATTGAACCGGGCCTTCGTCAATCAAGGCCTGAAGGTTTTGGCGCGGCGGCAGAACCTGGGCCTCGCGGCGCTGTGCGACGTGGCCGGGATCGACCGCACCCCCGAGGCCTATCATCTGGGCTATGTACTGGGGCCGCGGGTCAATGCGGGTGGCCGGGTCGGCCAATCCTGGCTGGGCGCACGGTTGCTGTCCAGCGACGCGCCGGACGATGCCTGGGCCATGGCAGAACGGCTGGATACCCATAATAAAGAACGCCAGGAGATCGAACGCGGTGTTCTGGACGATGCCCTAGCGCGGCTCGCGAACGAAGCCGATCCGCACGCTATCGTGACCGTCGCTGGAGAAGGATGGCATCCGGGTGTTATTGGTATCGTCGCCAACCGCATCGTGGATCGCTACAACCTGCCCGCCTGCGTGATGGCCATTAATGGCGACGAGGTGGTGGGATCTGGCCGGTCCATCCCCGGGGTGGATTTAGGCGCGGCCATCCTGGCGGCGCGGCAAGCGGGCCTGCTCACCCGGGGCGGCGGCCATGTGATGGCGGCGGGGTTCTCTTTGCCCAAGGCGGGTATCCCGGCCTTTACCGAATTTTTGGAAGATCGGATCGGCAAGCATTTAGCCGACTCCCCCATCGCCCCGCAACTGACGCTGGATGGCGCGGTTTCCGTCAAAGGGGCGAGTCGGGAACTGATCGAGGCTTTGCAGCAACTTTCCCCCTTCGGCCCCGGCAACGCAGAACCAAAATTCGCCATTCCGTCGGTGCAGATCAAACGCCCCAGCGTGGTGGGGGATGGCCATGTGCGGGGGTTCCTTACCGACGACGGCGGGGGGTCACTTCCGATGATCGCCTTTCGCGCCATGGAGAGCGACATCGGCCCGGCGCTGTTATCGGCGAAAAAGTCACCACTGCATGTGGCCGGGCGGTTGCGGATCAACCATTGGCAGGGCCGCGAGACGCTGCAAATGCAGGTGGATGACGTCGCCGCCCCACGACCGTGAGCCCGCGCGTTATTTCCCGGTGAAAACCGGTTTGCGCTTTTCCAGGAAGGCCGTCACCCCCTCCCGATAGTCGTCGGAGGCACCGGCGATCCGCTGCAGGTCCCGCTCCAGATCCAACTGCTGATCCATGGTATTGGTATGCGCGACCTGGATCGCCTGTTTGGTGAGCCCGAGGCTCAAGGTCGGCGCCGCGGCCAAGCCTGTCGCCAGTTCCAGCGCGGTCTCCATCAAGGCCGCATCATCCACTACCTGCCAGATCAATCCCCAGTCTGCGGCGGTTTCCGCTGAGATGGGCGCCCCGGTCATCATCAACGCCTTGGCCCGCGCCTCGCCCAGGAGGCGGGTCAGGGTGAAGGTACCCCCGGAATCCGGGATCAGGCCGATCTTGCAAAAAGCCTGGATGAATTTCGCGGACCGGGCGGCGATCACCATGTCGCAAGCCAGTGCCACATTGGCCCCAGCCCCCGCCGCCACGCCATTTACCGCGCAGATCACCGGCTTTTCCAAAGATCGGATCAGGCGGACCAGGGGATTGTAGTATTGATCCAAGGTGGCCCCCAGATCGCGCGGCGCGCTGCTATCCCCTTGCGCACGGTCGCCCAGATCCTGCCCCGCGCAGAACCCGCGCCCGGCACCGGTCAGCACCACCGCACGGATGGCGGGGTTTTCTCCGGCGCTCTCAAAGGCGGCGCGCAGGGTGATATGTTGCTCTTCATTGAAGGCATTCAGCTTATCGGGGCGGTTCAGGGTCAGGATCGCCACGCCGCCGCGTGTTTCCTGCAAAACGGTGTCAGACATAATCTTGTGCTTCCCAGAAAAAGGAGGGTAAAACGAGCCGCCCGAAAGATGTTCTTATGCCCCGATACTCCCATAAATTTAGGGAAGGATCACCCCCAGAAATGGTCCGCGGCGATCCGGTTCTTGCCCCGGGGCGCCCGCTTGAATACCGTGAGAGCAAAGGACGTGGCGGCAAGGGCCTCCCCCCGAGCGCCAATCAGATAATGAGGAGGTTTCCCGTGGTCGTTTCAACACGCCAACACGGCGCCATCATGCTGGTAACGGTGGACAACCCGCCGGTGAATGCCCTGTCGCAACAGGTGCGCGCGGGCCTGCTAGACGCGGTCACCCAGGTGAACGACACACCGGGGATCAAGGCCGCGGTGTTGATCTGCGCCGGCAGAACCTTCATCGCGGGCGCCGATGTGAAGGAGTTCGACGCCCCCCCCCTGCCGCCGCAACTGCCCGACGTGATCGCCGCCATCGAGGCCAGCGACATCCCCTGGATCGCCGCCATTCATGGCACCGCCTTGGGCGGCGGATTTGAGGTGACCCTGGGCTGCCATTACCGGCTCTGCGACGAAAAGGCGCGGCTGGGCCTGCCGGAGGTCACCTTGGGGATCATCCCCGGTTCTGGCGGGACCGAGCGCCTGCCCCGTCTGGTCCCACTGGAAAACGCGGTGGCGATGATCACCGGGGGGCGCCCCATCGATGCCCATGCGGCCTTGAAGATGGGCGCCATCGATCGCATCGGCGATGGACCGTTGTTGGAGGCGGCACTGGATTATGCGGAAGAGGTCGCCGCTGAGCCGGTGCCGGTACCGCTGGCGGAGCGCCCCGCCCATCATCCCACGACCCCGGACTTCTGGACCGGCTGGGAAACCAAATTGCGCCGGTCTTCCCGGGGTCAAGCCTCCCCCTTGATCGCCCTGGAGACCCTGCGCGATGCCGTCGAGATTCCGTTTCGCGATGCCGCCCCCCGGGCCCGCAAAACTTTCCTCGACCTGCGCCAATCGGATCAGGCAAAAGCGCTACGCCATGCGTTTTTCGCCGAGCGTAAGGTCGCCCGCCCCCCGTCCCTGCAAGACATCCCCCCGCGCCCGTTGGCAGACGTGGCGGTGATCGGCGGCGGCACCATGGGCGCGGGCATTGCGGCAGCCTTCCTGAGTGCCGGCTATGCGGTGACCTTGCTGGAACGGGATGCGGACAGCCTCGCCCACGGCCAGGCCAATCTGGAAAAAATCCTCGCCTCCTCGGTCAAGAAAGGCCGGTTGGATGGGGCGGGGAAAGCGGCCCAACTGAACCGGCTCACCCCCAGCACCGACTATAGCAACCTGGCTGACGTAGACCTGGCGGTGGAAGCCGTGTTCGAGGATCTGGCCGTGAAGCAGGACGTGTTCCGGCAATTGGATGCGGTGTTGAAACCCGGTGCCATCCTGGCCACCAACACCTCCTACCTGGACGTGAACGCCATCGCGGCGGTCACCCAGAGGCCCGCCGATGTGGTGGGCCTGCATTTCTTCAGCCCCGCCCATATCATGAAACTTTTGGAGGTGGTGGAAGCGGAAAGCACCGCCCCGGACGTGATGGCGACGGCCTTCGCCCTGGCCGGAAAACTGCGCAAAGTGGCGGTGCGCAGTGGGGTTTGCGACGGCTTCATCGGCAACCGTATTTTGCAGATCTATCGCCGCCAGGCGGATTTCCTGCTGGCGGACGGTTGCCTGCCGCAAGACGTAGATGCGGCCATGCGCGCCTTCGGCCTGCCCATGGGCCCCTATGAGGCGCAAGACCTGGGCGGCCTGGATATCGCCTGGGCCAACCGCAAACGCAATGCCCATCGCCGCGATCCGGCGGCGCGGTATGTGGCCATCGCCGATGCCCTTTGCGAAGAGGGGCGGTTCGGCCAGAAAACCGGCGCGGGCTGGTATCGCTACGCGGCGGGCAACCGCACCCCGCTTGGCGATCCGGCGGTGACCGCCATCATCGAAGCCGAATCCCAAAAGCAGGGCATTACCCGCCGCGCGTTTGAGACCGCTGAAATTCAACAACGCATTCTCTGGCCCATGATCAACGAGGGCGCCCATATCCTGGCGGAGGGGATCGCCCAGCGGCCCCTGGAGATCGACATGGTGGAACTCCACGGCTATGGCTTCCCGCGCTGGCGCGGCGGCCTGATGTTCTATGCGGATACCATGGGCCTCGACCGGATCGTCGCCGACCTGACCCGCTGGGCGGAACGCGATCCCCTATCCTTTACCCCCGCACCCCTGCTGGCAGACCTTGTCGCCCGTGGCGCCGGGTTCGCCTCGTTGAACGATTGAGGGCGTTGCCGAATTGCCTGTTCAGTTTCCGGTAGCGGGATGGGGCGCCGTTGCGGCAGGCTGACCGTCTAACGCCCCCCTACCTGGAGCAGGACCCATCCATGGCCGCCGCACTGACCTTCGATGAAAAATATGCCGTGCTCGGCGCGGCGGGCGCCGCCTATGAGGGGCAGTTCATCACGGCGGTGAAAACCACGGGGGTCTTCTGCCGCCCCGCCTGCCGGGCGCGCAAGCCAAACCGGGAGAACGTTACCTTTTTCGAGACACCGCAAGAGGCGCTGCGCCATGGCTACCGGCCTTGCAAACTCTGCCGCCCCATGGACCCTTTGGGCGCCGCGCCGCCAGAGGTACAGCGGCTGATGGATGACCTTGCCGCAGACCCTTTCCGCCGCTTCAAGGACCAAGACCTGCGCGACCGGGGGGTCGACCCGGCGCGCATCCGCCGCTGGTTCAAACGACATCATGGCATGACCTTCCAAGGCTACCAACGCCTGCTGCGCCTGAACGCGGCCTATCGCGGCCTGCGCCAGGGGGAGCGGGTCACCGATACTGCCTTTGACTCCGGATATAGGTCTCTCAGCGGGTTCAATGACAGTTATAAATCCATCTTTGGGGCGCCGCCGTCGGCCAGCGCCGGGCGGGCCGTTCTCACCGTCCATCGCTTTCCCACCCCCCTGGGGCCGATGATCGCCTGCGCGTCGGAAGCCGGACTGTGCCTGCTGGATTTTACCGACCGCCGCCGGTTGGAAACCGGGTTCGCGGAACTGCGCAAACGGCTGGTTGCGGTGATCCTGCCGGGCGATGGCCCGATCCTGGCGCAGACCCGTGCCGAGCTGGCGGCCTATTTCGCGGGGACCTTGCGAAAATTCACGGTGCCCCTGCATCTGCCGGGCAGTGATTTCCAGCAAGCGGTTTGGGCGGAACTGCAACGCATCCCCTATGGCGCCACCCGCAGCTATAAGGATCAGGCAATCGCCTTGAACCGGCCCACCGCGATCCGCGCCGTTGCGGCGGCCAACGGGCAGAACCGGGTTGCGATTATCGTCCCCTGTCACCGGGTGATTGGGGCCGACGGTTCCATGGTGGGCTATGGTGGGGGAATCGCCCGGAAACGGGCGCTGCTGGATTTGGAAGCAGGTCCGCAATTCCGTTGACCTTTCAGACCCGGCAACCCAACTCTTGAAACATGGACAAACTTGGCATTCCATTGCCCCGCATACTGCGGAGCCTCCTCGTGATGCTCCTGCTCGCTTGTGGCGCCCACACCGCGCGGGCCGATGACACCCTGGACCAATTGTTCGCGCGGTTGAAGCTGGCGCCCGACGAGGCAACGGCCCGGGATCTCGAAAACGATATCTGGGAATATTGGACCACCCCGGAAGACCCTGCGTTGAAAGCGGCAATGACCCGGGTGCTGCAATATATGCGTTGGCAGGAATTTACCGAGGCCGAGACTTTGTTGAACGACATCATTGCCAAATGGCCCGCCTATGCCGAAGCCTGGAACCAGCGGGCCACCGTGCATTTCCTGCGCGGGGATTATGAACAATCCCTGGAGGACATCGCCGAGACCCTGGCGCGCGAACCCCGCCATTTCGGCGCCATGGCCGGGCGGGCGGTAATCCGCCTGCGCCAGGCAAAACCGGCACTGGCCCGCCAGACTGTGCTGGAGGCTCTGAAAATCCATCCCTGGCTGCGGGAACGCCAGATGTTCCCCGACCTCGCCCCCCCGCCCAACGCGGCGCCGCAATAATAAACCCCGGCACGGCGAGAACCGCACCGGGGTTTTGACTGCCAGGCCGATTTACCGTTTGATACGGATCAGTTCATCGAGCATTTCATCGGCGGTGGTGATGATCTTGGTGGCCGCCGAATAGGCCCGCTGGGTGGTGATCATGGTGGTGAATTCCTCGCCCAGATCGACGGTGGAGGCTTCCAGGGCCGCGGCCTCCGTAGAACCCGCCCCCGCATCGCCCGCTTCACGCACCGTGGGCTGGCCGGAGTTATCCGTTTCAATCCAGACGTTGCCGCTGAGCGCTTCCATGCCGTTGGGATTCACGAAGGTGGCCAGCGGGATCATGAAGATGGGCCGCGTCACACCATTGTCGAACAGGGCGGTGACAATCCCATCCTCGCCGATAGACACCCCGGCGAAGTTGCCGAATTGGGCGCCATTCTGGGAGATGTAGTTGATCTGATAATTGCCCGCGAACTGGGTCAGGCCGTCGGCGGTATTGTAGTTGCCGACGAAGAAGGACAGCGCCGCGTTATCCGGCGAGGAACCATCCATATCGGCAGCCCCATTACCCCAACCGATGGTGGTTTGAATACGCGGGTCCGGCGCGCTGGTTTCATCCCAGCCGAACAGGGTATCGATGGTGCCGTCGCCATTGAACTCGACCGCCACATGGGTCGGGTCGTAATCTGGATGGTTGGGATCGAGATCGATCCAGGCATAGTTGGTGCCGGTCAGGGCGGGCACCGCGTACAAGTTGGATTGGACCACCGCCGGATTGTTCAACCCGTCGGTCAGGCCCGTGGCATCCACGGTGATGGCGCTGGTCTTGCTGAACTGGCGGAAGGTGATGGCGCTTTCACCCGCCACCCGATCAACGAAGGTACCCGGCGGGGTGATGCCGAGCGGGTTACCGCCGGAGATATTGGCCGCATAAACCGTTTGGAAGGCGGTTTCCAGATTGGCCGCGACCTCATCCATCACCGTGCTGAGAGAAACCCCGCCCCCCACTTCGATATCATAGGCCGGATGGGCATCCGCCCCGGCGCCGTTGACGAAGTTCAGGGTGATGGCCACGCCATCCACCGTCACGGTCATGGATTCCCCATCTTGCGGGATGGCGGTGAAATCGGTCCGCCCCGCGGAAAAATAGGCTTCCTGGAACTGATCGTCGATGGTCACATATTCCGACCCGGCTGGTGGGCTCAGTTCCACGTTCCACTGGTTCTGGCCCGCCTTGGTATAGTTGTAGAGCAGGTTGTGCGGGTTGCCCAGGCTGTCATAGATCAGCACGTTGCCTTGCTCTGTATTGCCCACATTGGCCCCCGCCGGCAGATTGGCGCCGAAGGACATGGACGACGTGGAAATGGCGGTACCGCCAATGGTGCTGAGGTTCAACGGGCGCAGGTTGGTGCCGTCGATGGCATTGTCGTTGATATAAACCGTATCCCCCGCATCATTGGTGTAGGACTTCATATAAACGTCCGTACCCACGGTGACCTGAGCCGCAGAGACGGTGCCATCCCAGTTTTCCATCGGCCAGCCTTGCAGGTAATACCCGGCGACGTTCTGCAGATAGCCTTCCTTATCCACCTTGAAAGACCCCGCCCGGGTATAGGCGTAAAGATCGCCTTGCGCGGGTTCGGACGCTTCGTTGACGATGAAGAACCCGCCGCCCGAGATGCCGATATCGGTGGAGGAGGTGGAAGCCTGCAACAGCCCTTGCACATCGATGGCCGCGCGGGGTTTGGATTGCACGCCGCCCGCGGAATATTGGGTCAGCGAGGCCTGTTTGGTGACCAGGGTCCGGAAATTGACCTCGGTATTCTTGTAGCCGACCGTATTGACGTTGGTCACGTTATCGGCGATGGCGCCCATGGCGCTGGATTGCGCTTGCAGGCCCGATACGCCGGAAAACAAAGCACCGTAAAGACTCATTTTTCTTCTCCCTTTTCACGGGCCAAAATATCGATACGCGCCGCGCGCGCCATTTCTCACACACCCCCCGCCAGTTGGCGGATGGTGACAACTTTTTCAAACGGAATGGCCAGGTCCCCCATATACAGGGTGCCCTCGTCGCCATCGCTGGAAACACTGGTGATTTCCCCGACCACGGAATGCCCGACCTCGACCGGTTCACCCTCGTGATCCAAGGCGGAAACGGTGACGGTGTAGTTGCCGTCTTCCACCGTATTGCCGCTGAGATCGGCGCCATTCCAGGTGTAATAATGCTTGCCCTGCTCCGTGTTTGCGGTGGTCGAAAACACGGTGCGGCCCAAATTGTCGGCGATGGTAATGGTCGCCGTGTGGGCATTGGCTTGCAATTCGTAACCGAATTCGGCAGAGCCGTTGCGCAGGGCAATCTCGTTGCCCTCGGATTCCGTTGCCATGCCGATATAGTTGACCAGAGACGCGAGCTGGGTGCTTTCCGTCGCCGCGATCAGCTTTTCCAGATTGGCGTTGGCATAGATCTGCTGCTCGACGGTGGCGAACTCCACCAATTGCGAGGTGAATTCGGTGGCGTCCATGGGGTCCAGCGGATCTTGATGCTGAAGCTGCGTGGTCAGCAGGGTCAGGAACTGATCCAGGTCCTCGGCCAGCTTTTTCTCAGACCGTTCCGCCTGGGTCAGGTCCTGGCTGGCGGCCACCGATTCAACGCCGGTAATGGGCATTTCTCACGGGCTCCTAAGCTCTGATATCCACGCCGCCGGTAAAATCCCCGCTGGCGTAGATTTCCGGTTCGGCAATGGTTTCATCCACACTTTCGATGTCTTCGTCGGCGGGAACGGAACTGGCCATGTCATTTTCTGGCCGACCCTGGCCGTTGCCCCCGTCGCGCAAAGCGAAGTTCAGGGAGCCGCTATCGGTGTTCAGGCCCGCATCCCGCAAAGCCTGTTCCAATCCACGGGCATCCCGTTGCAGAAGGTCCAGGGTTTCGGGCTTATCCACCACGATATTGGCCTGCATATGCCCGCTGCGGGTGACCTCCAGATGGACCTCCACCCGCCCCAGCGAGGCCGGGCGCAGGTTGATCTTGATCCGCTCGGCCCCCTCTGCCGCGGCGCGCTGGATGCGCACATTGACCTGATCCATCACCTTGCGGGCCGCCAGGGTTTCGCGGAACGAGGGCGCTTGTGGGGTAGGTTCGGCAGATTTAGCCGATGCGGTGGACGCCGCCGGGGTAGACGTGGCCGCCCCTGGCAGGGCCTCGCCTCCCGCTGCCGAGGCCACCGTTGACGATCCACCTGCGGCGGTGCTGGAGGCCACAGAACCAGCCGCCTGCACCTGCGCCTGCCCGCTCATCTGGGCGGCCTGCGCGGCAGCCACTTGCGGCAGGAACCCGGCAATGGCGGGCGTGTTCAGGGCTTGCCCGTTGGGCGCCCCCTGCGCGGCCTGGCCGAGGATATGGGAAAGGCCTTGGGATTTGCCGTTGGCATTGGAGGGTGTGGATGGCGTGGCCTGGGGAACCGTGGCCCCACCCGCTTCGCCGGGCGCGGCAGCCAAGACCGGCGCACCACGCACCGACACCTTCACATTCAGCGGATTTTCCGCCCCGGCCCGCGCCGCGATCCCTGCCGCCTGCTTGGCGAGGGTGGGATCGATGGGCGCGCGGACAGTTGCCTCGCCGGTCTGGCCCGATTGCAGTGCTTGCTGCATCTGTTGCCCGTTCGGATTGGCCTGTGCGGCGGATTGGGATTTCGCCGCTTCGGCAACCAGGTTTACCGGAACCGTCGGCGCCTCGCGCGGGCCCGCCTGCACTGCCGATTGCACCGCATTCTTCACCATCGCACCGCGATTTTGCGCATGCTCTCCAACGACTGCGGCCACTGGCGCAGCATTTGCCGCCACCTGATCGGTCGGTTGGGTCGCGCCGGTTGTGATCGCGGCGACCATCGCAGTTGCCTCCGAGGTGGCAAGACCTTCGTCCACGCCATCTTCAACGGCTTCCGCTTCTGTATCGGTGGCGTCAGCCGCATTATCCCCGGAACCCGCCTGGGCGCCTTCCGCACCGTCGTCTTCCTGCGTCATTTGCGAAGATGTTTCCGCGCCATCGTCTTCTGCCGCGGCATTCTCGGTGGCATTTTCCCCACCATCCGCCTCGGGTTCGAAGGCCGCCTCGTCGGCGCTTTCCTCTGCCTGCTGGCAAGTGGCGTGGGTTTTCGGGTCCTCGACCAGATCGGCAGACTCGTCTGCCGGGTCTGGCGCCGGTCCTTCCTCGGGGCCCATGGAGAGGGTTTCCCGCTGAGGAACATCGCGGTCCGCCCGCGCCGAAGCGATGGCCAATCCGCCCGCCAAACCGTGATCCAACCGCGCGGCGCCCAGGCTCAGCATAGCCCGCAGGGCGGCGCCAAAATCACCGGGCGAACCGGATCGACCAGGATTGGGCTCGGCACTCTGGACGAGACTGTTGACTTTGGCGGCAACGCTTGAGGTTTCCATCGTCTTTGATTCCTCGGGCAATACGGATCTGCTTCAAGATCCTCAGCAAAGGCTAGGCCACAGCTTAAGTCATTGATTTCATGTGTTGTTCCATTTCTTGGATCGGGTCATCTTTGGCGAGAGGGGAAAAATTTTCCCGTCGCTGCTGGCGGAATTTGCCGCTTTATGGCACGCCCCACCAGGGCGCCCCCCGCCGGATTCTCCGGCTTGGAAGGCAATCGGCAACCGCGGGAACCTCTAGTTCACCCGCTCACCGGAGACCAACAGGCCTTCGGAAATCTGCAGGTTGATATTGATCAAGGTTTCAAGGCGGGAATCACTGATCCGCAACCCATCGGAGATGATGGAGGCAGAGACAAAATCACTGAGTTTCACCAGGTTATCCCGGGTGACCTGATCCATCCCCCCGGCATGGGTGGCGATGCTGCGAAAAGCAACCCAAACATCCAGGTTACGCTTTAGCGCGGCGGCGAGTTGCGCTTGATCGGCCCGCGCCGCATCCATTTGAATGGCCGCATGGGAGAGGCTCAGGGCGCCCTGTTCATGCAGGGTAAGGCTATCTAAGGCGTCATGGGCTTGGGGCATTCGCGTGTCCTCCATCTGGGGCTCTTTCGGCGCCGGTGATTGTTCAACCGGCTTTGCTTTGATCCATCGGCACCCCAGCAAGGGGTTACCAAGAACTCAATCAGCAAATCATGTGCCATAATCAGCAAATCATGTGCCATAATCAGCAAATCATGTGCCATGCGTTGGAAAAGCCGCAAACAGACGGAAGAAATGCTTTGTCGCACTCCGGAATTACACGGATAAAACCTTGAACCATCACGTTTTCGTAATAATTACAAGATATATGAAAGAATGACAGAGAAACCGAAAGCGGTAAAAAAAGGAATCAAAAATATGGAAGCATCAGGTCATGCCACCCGGCAAAAAAGGACCAGGCCCGGCACACTTTTCCTGGTGGTCGGCCCCAGCGGCGCTGGTAAGGATACGCTTATTCGTGCGGCGCGTGCCCGCTTTGCGGAAGAGACGCGCTTCGTTTTTCCGCGTCGGTATATTACCCGTGCGCCGGACCCGAAAGCCGAAGACCATATGCATGTGGATCACGACACCTATGAAACCATGCGCCGTGATGGGGCCTTTGCGCTGAGCTGGTCCGCCTATGGGGATTATTATGGCGTGCCCCGGGATATTGAACGGGATCTCGCCGACGGCAAGGATGTGGTGGTCAATGTCTCGCGCACCATTGTGGATGCGGTGAGCGCCAATTTCCCCTCCGTCAAGGTCATATGGCTGACGGTGGCACCGGAAATTTTAAGCAAACGGCTGCGGCAACGCCCGGGCATTCAGGAGCTAGACCGACTGGTGCGCGAAGCACGGGCACAATCCTACACCCCACATGGGGATAATGTGCGGACCTTGGCGAATAATGGAGACATTACTGCGGGCGCGGATCTCTTCATCCGGTTCCTAACGGAATGGGATGATGCGGTGATGCCGCTGGACGGGAACTCCAAAACTACCGATCGGCCGGCCCATGTGGTGCACTAGGTCACATACCCATTAATCAGGTAAAGGGTTGGAACTCGCCGCACCAGTCGTCGCCCTTGGTTTCCATCCAAGTTGTGGTCAGAGCGCTGGGCTGCGGCGCGTAGCGGCGGCATTGCCCGCGGGAGGCAACATTGCGCTCCTCACCGGATGCCCGCGCCGTTTTGACGCGGAGTGCCGGGTTCCAGAACCGGCAACGTCGGCAAATCCCCTGTTCAAGATCAGACATCAATACCCCCTGGTTGCTACGCCATGATGCAATCGACCTGGACCATAACACGGGCGGGCGCGGGCGCCTATGCCCCTTACCGCCGCGATTACCCCGCCAAATCCTCTCCAGCAATTACCCGGTTGATCAGGTCTGCCGTTTCCACCCTGCCATACAGCGCGATGAAAGAACCCATGCGGGGCCCTTCATCCTGGCCTAAGAGGATCTGATACAAGGCCTTGAACCAGTCGCGCAGGCTTTCATATCCCGCGGCCTTCCCGGCCTCGTAGACCTCTGTCTGGTAGGCTTCCGCCGTGGCGGCATCATCCGGCACCGCCGCCAAACGCCCCACAAGGTCGTTGAGGGCCTCTTTCTCCGCCGCCGTGGCCGCACGGTATTGCTTCTTGGGTTTGACGAAATCCCGGTAATAGTTGATCGCATAACCGACCAACGCATCGATGAGCGGGGCATTTTCCGGTGTCAGGCCAGGCCGATAGCGGTCGATGAAATGCCATAGCACGGATTTGTCTTCTGAATTACAGACGCTGGCCAGGTTCAGCAGGATATTAAAGCTGAGCTTTTCCGGCGGTGGCGGCGGGTTTCCCCCGTGGATATGCCACACGGGGTTATCCAGCAGCTTTTTGCCCTCCTGGGTTTGGAAGGCCGCCAAATGGGCGACATATTCATCCACATTCTTGGGGATAACATCGAAATACAGCTTTTTCGCCGCCTTCGGCTTGCCGAACATGAACAAAGACAGACTCTCCGGCGGCGCGTAGCGCAGCCATTCCTCCATGGTCAGGCCGTTACCCTTGGATTTGGAGATCTTCTCGCCTTTTTCGTCCAAGAACAGCTCGTAGGTAAAGCCGATGGGCGGGTTTCCTCCAAGAATGCGGCAAATTTTCGTGGAAAGCTTGACAGATTCGATCAAATCCTTGCCGGACATCTCGTAATCCACAGCCAGCGCGGTCCAACGCATGGCCCAATCCACCTTCCATTGCAGTTTACAATGCCCGCCGGTCACCGGGGTTTCCACCAAGCTGCCGTCTTCATCTTTGTAGACGATGGTGCCCGCATCCGATTTCGTCTCGGTCACCGGCACCTGCAAGACCCGCCCGGTTTTTTCGCACACCGGCAAGAACGGGCTGTAGGTGGCCTGGCGCTCTGCCCCCAGGGTCGGCAACACCACGTTTAAGACCTTGTGGTACTGCTCGAGCACCCGCAGCAAGACGGCGTCGAACTCCCCGGATCGATAAGCCTGGGTGGCGCTTTTAAATTCGTAATCAAAGCCGAATCGGTCCAAAAATGCCTGCAACCGGGCATTATTATGTTCGCCAAAGCTGGGATAGTCGCCAAACGGATCGGGCACGGCGGTGAGTGGCTTGCCCAGATGCGCCGCCAGCAGGTCTTTGTTGGGGACGTTATCGGGCACCTTGCGCAAACCATCCATATCGTCGGAAAACGCCACCAAACGGGTCGGCAGGTCAGACAATAGGGCGAAGGCCTGGCGAACCATGGTGGTGCGCGCCACCTCCCCAAAAGTGCCAATATGGGGCAGACCCGACGGCCCATAACCGGTCTCGAACAAGACGGGCCCCTCCGCCGCCGTCCGGCCTTTCACTCGTTTCAACAGTTCCCGCGCCTCGGCGAAAGGCCACGCGTTGGAGTGCTGTGCGAATTCTTTCAGGTCAGACATGGCAGGGGCGTCCGGCAAACGAGGAAACAGGATGAAAGAGCGGCACCGTAAGGACAACCCGTATCCCGGTCAATGATTCCTGCCAACGCCACACCTGTAGGAGAAATCATTTCATTGATCTTTCACCACCATTACGTTTCATCCTTTTGTATTCTAATGGTAAGCGTCCTAACATAATTTAACTCTGGCTGCGAGACCCATAGCTGCCAATCCGAGGCGTAACGAGGAGAATAAAATCATGAAAATGACCGTTACCCCCGTAACCGACGACGTCAAAAAGGTGACCCTGGCAGGAGACATGGACCTGGATGGCGCGACCAAGATCGATGTGGGGTTCGCCGCCGTTGCTGGGAACACGGATAAAATCATGGTGGATCTATCCGAAGTCGGCTTTCTCGCGTCGATCGGCATTCGGACATTGCTTGTAAACGCCAAGACGGTGCAGCGCCGGGGCGGGAACATGGTTGTGGTCAACCCGCAGCCGATGGTGGAGAAGGTTTTACGAACAAGTTCGATTGACCAATTTATCGCCATCTACCCGAATGCCGATGAAGCCTTGGCGGCTTTGACCGCCTGACCGCCGATCAAGAGGCGTTACCGCAGGCCGTTGCAGCGGATTTGGAGGACATTATGGAACTTCGGAACGATCTCGCCGAAATCAGTCGGTTTGATGAACGTCTGAAAGCCTTCGCCAAGGAAGCAGTTCTGGACGAACGCACGGTGTTTGCACTCCGGCTTTGCGGTCATGAGGCGATTACAAATATCATCCATTACGGCTTCCCTGAAGGGGGCAACCATGTGATCGAGGTCGATCTGCAGCGGGAGGCACAGGTGGTGCATTTGCAGGTGATCGACAATGGCATGATGTTCGACCCCACGGCGGCGCCCGAACCGGAAAACTTCGAAACCATCGAGGATGCGCAGCTTGGCGGCCAGGGTATTAACCTGATCCGGGGGTTCGCCAGCGCCGTCCACTATGTCCGGCAGGACGGATTGAACATTCTCCGTATTCAGGTTGCCATCGAAGAAGCCCCCGCGTCTTAATCACGCGCGGCTGTCCGCTTATGCCACATCTCGTTTCGGTAATCGCCAATTGGGGCGCGGGAAATGACATGTGTAGCCGTGGGGATAGCGCAGCAGATAATCCTGATGTTCCGGTTCGGCCTCCCAGAAGGGCCCGGCCTCTTTGACCTCCGTCACCACCTTACCCGGCCAGAGGCCGGAGGCCTCCACATCCGCGATGGTTTCCAGGGCAGTCTTGCACTGGTCTTCAGTGATCCAAAAAATGGCAGACCGGTAGGAATCACCGATATCATTGCCCTGGCGATCCCGCGTGGTGGGGTCATGGATTTGGAAGAATAGCTCCAACAGTTCCCGATAGCTTACTTGCGCGGGGCGGAACACCACCTCGATGGCTTCCGCATGGCCCGTGCGACCCGTTTTGACCTTGTCATATGTGGCATTGGGGGTGGTGCCGCCCGTATACCCGACCCGGGTGGTTTCCACGCCCGGCAGGCGCCGGATCAGATCCTGCATGCCCCAAAAGCAACCGCCTGCCAAATAGGCTGTTTCCAGCGCGCTCATGTTTCGCTCCCTTCTGTTGTCGCGTTCTCGTGCGTATATGGGGCCGCGCCCGCCGCCCGTCCAGACGCCCGCGCCGGGCTCGCGCAAATGTTATCCGAACCGCACCGCATGGATCGGGGGAAGCGTGTTGCTGATACAAGACCAGTGATCCCCCTGGTCCTCGCTCACCCAGAGGTTTCCCGTGGTAGACCCGAAGGCCAGTCGGTCACCCGTCTCATCCAAGGCCAGGGCATGGCGGTACACCAGATCAAAAGCGTTTTCCTGGGGCAGACCTTCGGTTAGGGTCTCGAAGGTTTTACCGCCATCCCGGGTTCGGCTCACCACCACCTTGCCATCCTTGGCATAGCGGAATTCATCCTTCTGAGCGGGCACGAACCAGGCGGTTTCCGGGTCCGTGGGGTGCACCGCGACCGGAAAGCCGAAGGTGGAGGGCTGCACATCGGTGATTTCCCGAAAATGAGCACCGCCATCATCGGAAATGAAAATGCCGTTATGATGCTGCACCCAGACCCGTTCTGGCGCCGCCGGGCATTGCACGGCACAATGCACGTCCTGCGCCACGGGCTCATGGGTCAATTCCGGCGGCACATATTCAGCCCGCATGCCCTGGCCATGTTCGTGCCAAGTGGCGCCGCCATCCCGGGTGATCCACAAGCCGCCTGTGGAAACCCCGACGCAGACCGTGTTGGCATCGCGCGGGTCGATCAAGATGGAATGAATGCCGGGCAAATCCGCACCGCCGCCCATCCAATACTTTCGCTTCGGATGATCCCAAAGGGCTCGCACCATCTCCCAGCTTTCCCCATGATCCGCAGATGTGAACAACCCCCCTGGCAAGGTGCCGCACCAGAGGAGGCCCGGCTGATCCGCCCCACCCGATTGCAGGGCCCAGATGCGCGCGGTCTTCCATTCCAAGGTCCGGCCCCACATGTCTTTTTCGGTTTCGCCCTCAGGCGGGGCGGGATAGGCAGGTGCGGGCAGTTCCTCCCACCGATCCCCCGTGCGCCGATGCATTTTTACGCCGAAGTGGCCGTGGTCGAGGGCGGCATAGAGCCTGCCGTCACGCGGATCGAGATGGGTGAGGGAAACATTGTCGCCCAAGAAATCGATGCTGCCAATGCGCCAGCCAGCCGCGCCACGGGCCACAGTAAACAGTCCCTTGCGGGTGGATACATGCAACAGGTCGCTCATGATCAGCCTCCTGACAGGGCTTGAAATACATGGATATGGCTGGTGGGGGAAACGGGGTCAGACAAGCGGATGCGATCCTGGATCAAGGCGCCATCCACGAAAATCACCATATGTTTGCGCAGGGCCCCGTGCTCATCCAGGATGTAATCCTTGGACCGGGCATTGCCGGTAAACGCGTTGGCGAGCACCTCGGCCACCGTCGCGCCCGCCACCGGGCCTCCCGGGAAGGTCCCGTGCCGGTGCAGATTGGCCGTGAAACTCAATCGCGCCATGGTGATGATGCCCCCCACACTGCGCCTCGCCGATTTTCCGGTTCTACTCCTTATGTGGGAAGTCAGGATTACGATGTGAACCGCTGTTGTCCGATTCGGGGCAGGTTAGGAATCCCGGACGATTTCCATGAAGCGCGCCAGGAGTTTTTGGTCCATCTTGGCCCCCATATCGGCCAGGATTGTAAAGGCCTTTTCTGCGGAAAAAGCGATTTTATAGGGGCGGCTATCGGTCAGCGCCCCGAAAATATCGGTAATGATGGACATACGCGCGAGATCGTTGATTTCCGCCCCTTTGAGGCCTTTGGGATAGCCCGACCCATCCAGCTTTTCGTGATGTTGCAGGGCGATGACCCGCACCCCGTTGGGGATATTACTGTCCCGGTCCATGATATCCCCTGTGTGGGTGACGTGATTTTTCATCACCTCCCATTCCTCGCCTTCCAACGCACCGGGTTTGGTCAGCACCTCCAAGGGCGTCACCATCTTGCCGAGATCATGCAGCAGGCCGCCGGTGGCGAGGGTATTGAGATCATCGCCGCGCAGGCCAATGCCATAACCGAACAGGCAAAGCAAGGTCGCCACACGGAGGGAATGTACATAGGTGTAATCGTTATGGCTGCGCACCGCCTCCAGCAGGCTGGCATGGCCGCCTTCCAGCACCGTGTTAACCAGGGGGGCGCAACTTTCCTGCGCGGCGGCGAAATCGATGGGCGCGCCGGTGGCGATGGCCTGGGCGATGGATTTATATTCGGAGACGGTCAGTTTCAGCGCCTGAGCCTGAGTTTCCGGCAACGCAGCCCAGCGCTTTTCGATGACCGCATTCATCATAGCGGCGACAAGGGAGTTGAAAGGCACGCGCCGGAAAGGCCGGGTGTAATACCGGTCGATGCGCAGATCTTCCTTGGCGATGGAACCGGTAGAGAGCACATCTTGGCCCTTGCCCACCAGTAAGAATGGAATGGACCGGGTCGCGCTATTGGTCCGCTTGGCCTGCAACAACCGAAACCCACCCGCAGGCGGTAAGGTCTCGTCGGCGACCACCAAGTCCGGCTGGTGCGCGGCCACCCCCTCCATCAAGCGGCGGGTGTCGGTGAACAACACCACCTTGCGGTCGGCAGACAAGGCGCCGCGATACTCGTCGGCATGCCGTTGGCTTGCCGTGGCCACGAAAATGGTCCCACGACCGGGGGCTGAGCTAAGCGCCACCATGTATCCTATATACCGCCCATTCCACCGTCGCGCAGGATTGTCACGCGGTGGAACCTCTCTTATTTCATTATTCTAAAGTATACATGACGGCCCGCTGATTCCGCTGGGAAAACCCCACTCCGGTTTTTCCATTAATCCTGCTGGAAGCCGGTTTGCCTACCCGCTGTTCCGCAAACCCGCCGACACACCGTTGATGGTGAGCTGAATGCCCAGCAGCACGTCTGGGTCCTCGGGACCATCCCGGTGTTTTTTCAACAGTTCCACCTGCAAATGGTTGATCGGGTCCAGATAGGGGAACCGGTTGCGGATCGACCGTTCCAACAAGGGGTTGGCCTGCAGCAACCGGGATTGGCCAGAGAGCGCCAGCAGGTAGGTCACCGAATGCTGCCATTCCTCGCGGATGGTATGGAAAATCCGATCCCGCAATTCTTTGTCGGGCACCAGATCGGCATAACGTCGGGCGATGGCGATATTGCTCTTTGACAGCACCATATCCATGTTCGAGAGCAAGGTGCGGAAGAACGGCCATTCCAGATACAGGGTCCGCAAATGGCCCAAGCCTTTTTCCGGATTGGCGGCAAGCCAGTTTTCCACGGCCGATCCGAAGCCATACCAACCGGGCAGCATCAGGCGGCATTGCGACCAACTGAACACCCAGGGAATGGCCCGCAGGTCTTGAATGCGGCGGGTTTTCTTCCGCGATGCCGGGCGCGACCCGATATTCAGGGTGGCGATTTCGTTGATCACGGTGGAGGACCAGAAATAGTCCTCGAACCCCTCGGTTTCATAAACCAGCTTGCGGTAAGCCCGATAAGCGAATTCAGACAGATCCGCCATGGTTTGCATCTGCTCGTCATTGGGGCGGAACTTCCCGTCGCTGAGGATGGTGGTCTCCAGGGTCGCGGCGGCCAAAATCTCCAGGTTCCGGCGCCCCAAATCGGCATTGGAATATTTACTGGAGATGATCTCGCCTTGTTCGGTCAGGCGCATTTGCCCCCGCACCGCGCCCGCGGGCTGCGCCAAGATGGCATCATAGTTGGGGCCGCCGCCCCGGCCCACGGTACCGCCCCGGCCGTGGAACAGGCGAATCTGCACCCCATGGCGGGCGGCGAGGGCGATCAGGTCTCGCTGGGCGCGGTACAGCTCCCAGCCGGAGGTGACATAACCCCCGTCCTTATTGCTGTCTGAATAGCCCAGCATGATTTCTTGCACGCCGCCCTGGCTATCCACCAGGCGCCGGTATTCGGGCAAGGAAAAGGCCCGGTCCATGATGCCGATGGCGTTGCGCAGATCGGGAATGGTTTCGAACAGGGGCACCAGATGCATACCCGCGGTCCCTTCCGGCGTCACCAGGTTCACCTGCTTCAACAGCACCGCCAGTTCCAACAGGTCAGACACGGATTGGGTGTTGGAAATGATCGCCGTGGTGACCGCCCGCTCCCCAAAATGGCGCCGCAGTTCCGCCGTCGCCTGAAAAATATCCAGCTCGGAGCGGGTTTCTGGCGAATACTCCCAGCCCAGAGGCCGCAACAACGACCGCCCCGTCTGCAATTCACGGGTCAATAGATCTATCCGTTCCTCTTCCGACAAGGACCGGTAATCCAAACTGCCGTCGATGGCTCCGAAAAGCTCGGCGATGGTCGCCTCATGGGCTTCGGAATTCTGCCGCAGGTCCAGGCTCGTCAAATGGAAACCAAAGCATTTGAGCGCGCAGCGCAAGGCTCGCAACGTGCCATTGGCCACTTCAGCGGCGCCATTCTCCACCAAGGAGTGATGGATAACATCCAGATCGGCGGCGAAATCGCCGGGTATCTCATAGGGCGCCGCGTCGATCACCGGCGGGCGGGGCGGGTCTTCCAACCCCCGCGCCTTGGCGGTCGCCGCCAAACGGGCGTAGATACCCACCAGCGCGCGGCGATAGGGTTCCAGCTTCCGGTGCGGCGAGGTATCGGGCGAGTGCGCCGCCAATTGTTGCAGGTCGTCGGAAATGGTGACCAGGAGGATCGAGAGAGACAGCTCGTTGGTGAGCTTGATCAGCCTGTCGAAATAAAAGCCAAAAATCTTGTTCGCATGGCGTCGCACGGCGCCGTGCAAAATGGTCGCCGTAACAAAGGGATTGCTATCGCGGTCACCGCCGATCCAACTGCCGATCTGCAAGAACGGGGCAACAGGGGCGTACAAGCCCTCTTCCGCGCTGCCCGCCAACAGGTCTTCGATCCCCCGATACATTTTCGGGAGCTGATCCAGGAAACAATAATCGAAATAGGTAAGACCGTTATCCACCTCGTTCATCACATCCAACCGGCTGAACCGCAGCATGTTGGTGAGGAACAGGGTCAACACCTCCTGCTTGATCTGCCGATCCATGCGCTCCCGCTCGGCGGGGGTGATATCCCGGCTTTCCCGATCCGCCAGCAAGGCGGCGATGGAAAGCTCATGGCGCATGGAGCTTTTCCGACGCACCTCCGTGGGATGGGCGGTCAACACGGGCCGCACATAGGCGCGCTCGAAAAAGGCGCGCAAATCCGCCGTGCTCAACCCGGATTCCATGGCCCGGCCCACCGCATCGGCAATGGTGCCCCGACGGGGCGCGGCCCCTTGAATTTCATGGCTGCGGGATCGCCGGATATGGTGCCGGTCCTCGGCGATATTCGCGAGATGGGAAAACTGGCTGAAAGCGCGCACCACATCCACGACGCGGGGAATATCCAGCCCAGCCAAAAACTGTTCCAGTTCTTCCTTGCTGGGGGCGTCGTCTTGCCGGTGATAGCGCACCGAGGTTTGGCGGATGGTTTCCACCGTCTCAAAAACATCCTCGCCCTTTTGCAAGCGAATGGTATCGCCCAAAAGGCGGCCCAGAAAACGGATGTCTTCCAGGAGCGGTCGGTCTTTATCTTCCTCGGTTTGGATATCAGACATGCGGAATCCTCACGTTAGGAACCAATGATTTAGGGAAGCCGACGGAAAGCTGAACTAATCCAGACCACCGACCACGGGATGCTGTTCGGCGCGCCAACGCAGTAAACCGCCCGGCAGGTTCGCCACTTGGGTAAAACCGGCGCGTTTCAAAATAACCGTCGCTTGGGCAGACCGCCCGCCCGCCCGGCAGACGGTAACAATGGGGGTGTTTTTATCCAATTCACCAGCCCGGTCGGCCAATACATCCAAAGGCATCAATAACGACCCCTTAAGCCGCCCCAGGGGGCCGCTGAATTCTTCCGGCGTGCGCACATCCACCACCTGCACCGCATGGAGATGCTCTTCGAGCCATTGCGGATGCGCTTCCCAAATGCCCGCGAAATTGCAGGTGAGGTCGCCCCAGGTCATGCCGGAATCAGGCACCTCGCCGCTGTCGGGCTTGCCGCATTTCAGGTTGGCGGGGACCGCTTCATCCATCTTTTTCGGATGGTCGAGCCCCAGGTTATGCATGTAGCCGACGAAATCATCCTGGCTCAACTGTCCACCAAGGCGCGGATTATGGGCTCGCTCCTCCCCCACCGTGGTGCAGGTATTGCCGCGATAATCATGGCCCGGATACAGCACGCAGGAATCGGGCAAGGTGAAAATCTGGGTATGCACGGACTGATACAGACCGGCAGCGCTGCCACCTTGGAAATCCGTGCGCCCGCAACCGCGGATCAGCAAACAATCGCCGGTAAAGGCCATTTTCTCCGTATCGAGCACATAGGTGATACAGCCTGCCGTATGGCCGGGGGTGGCGCGAACCGACAAATAGCGCTCGCCAAAAGGCACACGGTGCCCGTGATCGAATAGCCGATCCGCCCCTTCGGCGCCACCGTTCTTGGACAGCGCAATGGCGCAGCCCGTGGCCTCCCGCAGGGCCCAGCCACCGGTGACATGATCCGCATGCACATGGGTTTCCAAGGAATAGCGCAACGACAGGCCCAACTCGCCGATGAGCGCGTAGTCCCGCCGAAATTGCTCGAACACGGGATCGATGATGACCGCCTCGCACGAGGCTTCATCGGCCAAAAGATAGGTATAGGTCGAGGTCTGTGGGTCGAAAAGTTGCCGGAACAGAATCGCTCTATCCTCCTGTACGCCCAATACGGGTCCGGGGGGAAAGCGTAGTATTCCACCGAGAGGGGCCTCTGGCAACGGTGGTTTTGAGACGGCAGGGGGAATTTCCTGTGAATTCTTCAGTCCCAAATGGTTCTAATCATCTTTCAAGGCGTCAGAAATCACAGATAAATATTTATAACATCAATCGAACCGATAGGCATCCATGGCCAGGATCACCCGGTCGATGCTTTCATGGATGCGGGTGCCCGTTCCGGCTTCCCCCGCCGCGCCCAAGGCCACGTAGAACGGCAGCCAATGTTCCGACGTGGGATGGTTGATGGTGGGCGCCGGGGCCGCGTGCAGATAGTCCAGCAATTCATCAACCTTCTTTTCCCGCACGGAATCCGCCACCCAGTCGGTAAAGTCGGTGACCCAGGCCGGGGTCTCGGCATATTCCGCGTTGAAATAGGACCGCAGATTATGGGAGATACTACCTGACCCGAGGATCATCACCCCTTGATCGCGCAAAGGTTCCAGGGCGCGGCCCAGCTTGTAATGCCAGGCGGCGTTTTCCCGGGGTTGCACGGCCATTTGCACCACTGGGATATCCGCATCGGGATAGGACAGGATCAACGGCGACCAGGTGCCGTGATCGAAACCCCGCTTGGGCACCTCCACCGCATCGATCCCCGCATCGCGCAGGAGTTTTAGCGCCGCCGCCGCCACCTCGGGTGCGCCAGGGGCCGGGTACTGCATATCGAACAATTCCTGCGGAAAGCCGCCGAAATCATGGATGGTTTCCGGCTGCGGATCGCTGGAAACAGCCGTATGGGGCGATACCCAATGGGCGGTAACGCTCAAGATCGCCTTCGGACGCGGCACCAGAGTCCCCAATTCCTTGAGGAAGAAATGACCCTCGGTCTGCTCGATGATGGTCATCGGCGAGCCATGGGACACGAACAGGGCGGGCATACGATCGGAAGAAGCAGTCAACGGGGTATCTTTCGCGTTGCGATCAGGGGTTCACCCCAGGATATTGCACCAAAGTTGCAAAAATAAAGCCCTGATGCGGAAACAGCCCGGTCAACAGAAGTGAACAATCCCCGGCATGACGACCGAACCTGCACGGAGTCCCGCCAATTGCCTATTGTCACCGGCTCGTGTAGGGTGCGGCGCTTTCTGACCAGTTGCGATTCCCATGGCCCCCATTGATGCCCCCATTGATGACAGCGTCGATCAATTCGACTTTCCCCTGCCAGAAGACCGAATCGCGCAATTTCCGGCGTCGCCCCGGGATAGCGCCCGGCTTCTGACGGTCGGTCCCGGCGGGTTGGCGGATCGGCAGGTGCGCGACCTGCCCGGCCTGCTCGCCCCTGGCGACATGTTGGTGTTCAACGATACCCGGGTCATTCCGGCGCGTCTGACCGGCACCCGGGGCGCGGCGAAGATTTCACTCACCCTGCATAAACGGGTGAACGACCATATGTGGTGGGCTTTCGCCAAGCCTGCCAAGCGCCTGAAAGTGGATGATACGGTGATCTTCGCGGCGGATTTTGCCGCGGACGTGCTGGAAAAAGGCACCGATGGGCAGGTTCTGCTGGGATTCACGGTCTCTGGCGCCGATTTGTGGGCGGCACTGGAAACCCACGGCATCATGCCCCTGCCGCCCTATATCAAGCGCCCGCAAGGGGGGGACAACCGCGATCGGGACTCCTATCAGACCCTGTTTGCGGAAAAGGAGGGCGCGGTGGCGGCCCCCACGGCCGGGCTGCATTTCACGCCCGCGCTGATGGCGGCCCTGGAAGATCGCGGTATCCTCACCGCGCGGATCACCCTGCATGTCGGGGCGGGCACCTTCCTGCCCGTGAAGGCGGATCGGGTCGGCGATCACAAAATGCATGCGGAATGGGGCGAAATCAGCGCCGATACCGCCGCTGCCGTTAACAAGGCCCGCGCGGCGGGCGGGCGCATCGTTTCGGTTGGCACCACCAGCCTCCGCCTGCTGGAAAGCGCCGCGGACGATACCGGCCATCTGGCGCCGTTCTCCGGCGAGACGGATATTTTCATCACGCCGGGCTATCGGTTCAAAATCGTGGATCGCCTGATGACCAATTTTCACCTACCCCGCTCGACCCTGTTCATGCTGGTCAGCGCTTTTAGCGGCCTTGCCCCCATGAAAGCAGCCTATGCCCACGCCATCGCCGCAGAGTATCGGTTCTATTCCTATGGGGACGCCTGCCTGCTGGAAAGGGAGGCCACCCCATGAGCGTTGATTTTGATCTGTTGGGGACGGACGGCGCCGCCCGGCGCGGCCGCGTCCATACCGCCCATGGCACCATCGAAACCCCCGCCTTCATGCCGGTGGGGACCGCCGCCACCGTGAAGGCCATGCTGCCCAATTCGGTGAAGGCCACGGGGGCGGAAATTCTGCTGGGCAATACCTACCATCTGATGCTGCGGCCCGGCGCGGAGCGCATTGCCCGGCTGGGGGGCCTGCACAAATTCATGAATTGGTCTGGCCCGATCCTGACCGATTCCGGCGGCTTTCAGGTGATGTCCCTCGCGGAGCTGCGCAAGCTGACCGAAAACGGTGTGCGGTTCCGATCCCATGTGGATGGCAGCTACCATGATCTGACCCCGGAACGGTCTGTGGAAATCCAGCATTTGCTGGATTCCAACATCACCATGCAGTTCGATGAATGCCCGCCCTTTTCCGCGCCACCCGATGCCGTGAAGAGCGCCATGGAACTATCCTTGCGCTGGGCGGAACGCAGCAAGGCCGCGTTTCAAGACCGCCCCGGATATGGCCTGTTTGGCATCGTCCAAGGCGGCGTGGATGCGGACCTGCGCGCACAATCCGCGGCGGGACTGATCGGCATCGGCTTTGACGGCTATGCCATCGGCGGTTTGGCCGTGGGAGAAGGCCAGGACCTGATGTTCAGCACCCTGGACGCCACCGGCCCCCTGCTCCCCACCGACAAACCCCGCTATCTGATGGGGGTGGGCAAGCCGGATGATATTTTGGGCGCCGTACAGCGGGGGGTGGATATGTTCGATTGCGTCATGCCCACTCGGTCGGGGCGCACGGGCCAGGCCTTCACCCGGCGCGGCCCCCTGAACTTGCGCAATGCCCGCCATGCGGAAGACCCCCGCCCCCTGGACGCCGATTGCGCCTGCCCAGCCTGCACCGATTATAGCCGCGCCTATCTGCACCATTTGGAAAAGACCCGGGAAATCCTGGGCGCCATGCTCTTAAGTTGGCATAATCTGCAGTATTATCAGGATCTGATGGCAGGCTTGCGCACCGCCATCGATGCCGGAACTCTCACTGCCCACGCCGCCCAGCTCACCGACACCTGGGCGCGGGGAGACATAGACGCCCTTTGAGCAAACATCTGTGACCCAACCACTTTGAACGAAGCTTTTTGACCCATGAGCGATTCCCTGTCCCAGCTTGGCCATGCCAGCAGCCTGCCCGACTCCCCCGATGAAGCGGTGTTGGAGACCGTCCCCAATCCCCATGGGGATGAGGATTATCTGGTGCGGTTCGTGGCGCCGGAATTCACGTCCCTCTGCCCGATCACCGGGCAACCGGATTTCGCCCATATGGTCATCGATTATGTGCCTGATGGCCTGATCGTGGAGAGCAAATCCCTGAAGCTGTTCCTGGCCAGCTTCCGCAATCACGGCGCCTTTCATGAGGACTGCACCTTGAACATCGCCAAGCGCCTGGTGGATGCCATGGCGCCGCGCTGGATTCGCATCGGCGGCTATTGGTACCCCCGGGGCGGCATTCCCATCGATGTGTTCTGGCAATCGGGCCCGCCACCGGAAGGCCTGTGGCTGCCGGACCAGGGCGTCGCCCCCTATCGCGGCCGGGGATAGCCTTTGTCTTCCGCCGCTCTGCGCGAAGCGATCCGAGGCAAAGCCCGAGAGATCGGCTTCGATGCGGTAGGGTTTGCGAGGGCCGAAACATCGGCGCAGAACAAGCGCGATCTCGCCAGCTTTATCGGCGAGGGCCGCCATGGCGACATGCACTGGATGGCGGAGACAGAGGCCCGGCGCGCCGATCCCAAACGGCTCTGGCCCGAAGCCCGCAGCGTCATCGCCCTTGGCCTCAATTACGGGCCGGAAACAGACCCCCTCGCGGTATTAGACCAACCGGATCGGGCGGCCATCAGCGTCTACGCCCAGGGCAAGGATTACCATGATGTCCTGAAAAAGCGCCTGAAAGCGCTGGCTCGCTGGATCGTTGAGACCCAAAACGCGGCGGTCAAGGTATTCGTGGATACGGCGCCGGTGATGGAAGGCCCGCTGGCCATGGCCGCCGGGTTGGGCTGGATCGGCAAGCATAGCAACCTGGTGTCGCGGGACTTCGGGTCCTGGCTGTTTCTGGGCGAAGTGTTTACCGATCTCGATCTGCCGCCGGACCCACCGGGCGCCGACCTTTGCGGGTCCTGCACCCGCTGCCTGGAGGCCTGCCCCACGGGGGCCCTGACCGCGCCCTATCGGATCGATGCGCGGCGCTGCGTCTCTTACCTCACCATCGAACTGAAACGGGAAATTCCGGCGGATTTTCACACCGCCCTGGGGAACCGCATTTACGGCTGTGATGACTGCCTGGCCGTTTGCCCCTGGAACAAATTCGAATCTGCCTCTTCAGAGGCCGCTTTCTCCCCGCGCCCCGCCTCGGCCAATCCACCGATTGTTGACCTGTTGGATTTAACCGATGACGCGTTCCGTAACCGCTTCGCCGGGTCTCCCATTAAACGAATCGGGCGCGGGCGCTTCCTGCGCAATGTCTTGATTGCCGCGGGCAATAGCGGGAGTAAGCGTTTGCTCCCGCAGATTCAAAGCTTGCGAACCGACCCGGACCCGGTGGTCGCCGACGCCGCGCAAGGCGCGTTAGACCGGCTGGAACCGGAGGATTAAGCTTCCAAAATCAATTCCGGCTTCCCGTTGGTGCCATAGCAAACTGCCCGCAACGGACCGCCGAATCCGCAGCCCGCATCCAAGGTGGCGGTGAATGGCGTTTCAAGTGGTCCGCGCTGCTGCGGATCGAACCCGCGCACCACGGTTTGGTAGTCACCATAGGCCGCATCGAGCTTGGTAAATTCGCGATCCCCCCACCAAAAGCTATCGGTTTGTTCCGATAACGGGCGGGAAGGATCGATTCCCGCGCTGACGAACAACACCGAATTATCATCCCGATAGGCCGCGCGCTGCATGGCGCTCATCAGCGCATTGTGCCCATCACGCTGGCGCATTTCCGCCCGCAGCCGATTTGTCCATTGGGTCAGGCTGCGCACCCCATCCCGCGCGGCCACCTGCCCTTCCTGCGGGTTCGATCCATAGGCCTGCAGAGTCGCCCCCACACCCATATTCAGCATCCAATGCAAGACTTCTTTCGGATTCGGCGCGAATTGGATGGTCAGCAGCTTTTGCCACATTTCCTCCTGCGCACCGCGCAAGAACACCACATCCTCCACCTCCCCGCCCGGCAAGCCGATCACCACGCGCCGGAACAGCAGCAATTCCTGGATCACCCCCGCCACATCCGGGCCACGCCCAAAATAGTTTCCAAGATAGACGAGAGTGTCGCCAGGGGTAAAATGATCGCTTATCTGAGCGTGTATCTGCTGCAAACGATCCGATTCACCATGCACCGCCGCGATCGCCCAGGTGCGACGGGTGGCATTTAAGGCCGCGAATCGGTTTCTGGTGACCATGAAACGGCGGGTGTCCGGTTTTGGTTTCGTGGAGGCGGCGCGATGACGCCCCTTGAGCGAAGACTTTTGCGGTCCGAGGGGGATTTACGCAAGCGTGGATTCAAAAAAATACCGGCGCGGAGTTCGCGCCGGTATAGATTTAGGAGTCTGGCCTTGCTATCAGGCGGCTTTCTGCAAAACCGCTTCCAACCGCTCCGTAGCCGCCATCTTATCAATATTTTCCACCGCCGCAAACTCACAAGCCAAACGCTCCAGCGCCGCTTCGTAAATTTGCCGCTCGGAAAAGGACTGATCCGGCTGACCAACGTTCCGGTGCAAGTCACGCACCACCTCGGCGATGGAAATGGGATCGCCGGAGTTGATCTTGGCTTCATATTCCTGAGCCCGACGGCTCCACATGGTGCGCTTGACCCGCGCGCGACCGCGCAGCGTCGTCAACGCGCCGTCCATGACCTTGCGGCTGGACAGGCGGCGCAACCCGGAAAATTTCACTTTGGCAATGGGGACCCGCAACGTCATCCGTTCCGAATCGAAATTGATGACGAACATCTCAAGATCCTGCCCGCCGATCGTTTGCTTCTCGATACCCGTGACCTTGCCCACGCCATGGGCCGGGTAAACGACGAAATCCCCCTTTTCAAAAGGATTCTCTCGCATCACTGTTCTTCTCCGCTCGTCTTTTTACGTTCTTAAAAGTCAATGGCGCCTTGCCCCCGCCGCCTGATGCAGCGGTGCATCGCCATTCAATGTCCTGATGAAGTCACTGACTGAAACAGCACAAAAAAAACCTCGGCCAACGAGGGTGCCCTTTCTTTACCCGTGACTCCGGCGCCGTTTGCGTCCTCCGGCAGCGATCCTAATAACATAAATGCAATGAATTTGACAGTTTTTTTTCGCAGTCACGGAATATCCCGCCGCGAACGCTAAGGTGCCTCAGGTGCCTTCACCCGGATTTTCACTCAGGTATTGACGCTTGCCTTCCACATCCTGCCATTCCTCGCCATCCGCAGGCGGCGTGCCTTTGCGGGTGATATTAGGCCACACGAGGGAGAACTTGGTGTTAATTTCCAACCATTCTTCCAGGCCATCATCCGTGTCGGGCACGATGGCTTCGGCGGGGCATTCGGGTTCGCAGACGCCGCAATCGATGCATTCATCGGGATGGATCACGAGGAAGTTTTCCCCCTCGTAAAAACAGTCCACCGGGCATACCTCCACGCAATCCATGAACTTGCATTTGATGCAGTTCTCCGTCACAAGGTAGGTCATCGCCGGTTCCTTTTTCTGCTTCGTTTTCGGGTCGCGTCACGCGCACCGCAGCGCCCTCGGACGCGCGGTGGTCACCACATAAGGAAAAACCCGCTTTATTTCAACCGTCGTTTTCCGCTCAGACGACCAAGTGCCCAGTAGGACAGTCAGACGCATGGATCAACATCGGCCCCAGTCGCCCTCCGTCGCCCGTAATCGCGCGCCCATTTTAGCTGTGTTACAAGGGGTTCTACCCCCATCTGGGACGGTTCTGGAAATCGCCAGCGGCACGGGCGAGCATGCGACTTTTTTCGCAGGCGCTTTTCCGCATCTTACCTGGCAGCCCTCTGACCCGGATCCCCATGCGCGCGAAGCCATCGATGCCTGGCGCGTCGATAGCGCGGACACCATAAATCCTGCCCTGGAACTGGATGTCCACCAGACCCCCTGGCCGTTGCAGGCGGCGGATGCGGTGGTCTGTATTAATATGATCCATATCGCCCCCTGGTCGGCCACGCCCGCGCTGATGGCGGGCGCGGCGTCGGCCCTCCCCACCAACGGGCCGCTCTATCTCTACGGCCCTTTCAAGCAAGGCGGCAACCACACCTCTGAAAGCAATATGGAATTCGAAAAATGGCTGTGGGCGCGCAATAGGGATTTCGGCGTGCGCGACCTGGAGGCCGTTGTGAAAGAAGGTGAGGCCTGTGGTTTCGCCCTGGATCAGGTGATCCCCATGCCCGCCAACAACCTATCGGTCATCCTGCGCCGTCAATAGGGCGCGCCAATCCTCTTCGCTGAGGATGGTTAGACCCAGATCGCGTGCTTTTTTCTCTTTCGACCCCGCATCGGTCCCCACGACCACATAATCCGTCTTTTTAGAGACAGAACCCGCTACTTTGGCGCCCAAGGCCTCCGCTTGCGCCTTCGCCTCGCTGCGGGTCATCGTCACCAGCGAGCCTGTGAACACCACCGATTTTCCGGCAATGGGCGATTGCTCTGCCGGAGCGGCGACGGCCTCCACGGTCAATAGCGCCGCGAGATCGTCCAGCACCTGCCGATTATGGGGTTCGTTGAAAAAATCCGTGAGGTCCTGGGCCACCGACGGGCCCACGCCATCGATGGACAATAGTTCTTCCATGGCCTCCGACCCGATCACCGACGCGGCCCCCATAGCCGCCCGCCAAGCCTCCAGGGACCCATATTGGCGCGCCAGCAGCCGCGCCGTAGCCCGCCCCACCTGCGGGATTCCCAAGGCATAGATGAACCGGTCGAGACCAATACGACGCCGGTCTGCGACGGCGGCAAAAAGATTCTCGATGGATTTTTCGCCCCAGCCTTCCCGGCCCGCCAGCATTTCCTGCTTCTCCTCCAGGCGGAAAATATCCCCTGGGGATTTCAGCAGGCCGTCTTCGTAAAAGGCTTCCACATGCTTGCCGCCCAGGCCCTCGATATCGAAGGCATCGCGGGACACGAAATGCTTCAGCCGTTCCACCGCCTGGGCGGGGCAAATTAGCCCCCCGGTGCAGCGGCGCGCGGCTTCCCCCACCTCGCGCGCGGCCAGGCTGCCGCAGCGCGGGCATGTTTCCGGGAAGACATAGGGCTGGCTGTCGCAGGGGCGCTCCGCCGCGATCACCCGCACCACTTGCGGGATCACGTCCCCCGCCCGCTGCACCACCACCATATCCCCTTCGCGGATATCCTTGCGCTGGATTTCATCCTCGTTATGGAGAGTGGCGCGCGAGACCACCACGCCGCCCACGGTGATCGGTTCCAGCTCCGCCACGGGGGTCAGGGCCCCGGTACGCCCCACCTGGATGGAGATAGAGGTCAGCCGGGTGCGGGCCTGTTCGGCGGGGAACTTATGGGCGATGGCCCAGCGCGGCGCCCGGCTGACAAAGCCCAAGCGGGCCTGCCAATCAAGCCGGTCCACCTTATAGACCACCCCGTCGATATCGTAGGGCAGGTTCGGGCGTTCCTGAGTAAGATACTGATAAAAACCAATAACATCCGCGACCGAGGCACATTTTTGAGCGGGCTCGTTGAGTTGGAAGCCAAATGATTTGAGTTTTTGCCGCGCCGCCCATTGGGTCTCCGCCAACGGCGCGCTGAGCTGCCCCCAAGCATAGACGAACAGCCCCAGTGGCCGGGACGCGGTGATCGATGGGTCCAACTGCCGCAGGGAGCCGGCGGCGGCATTGCGGGGATTGGCGAAGATTTTTGCCCCCGCCGCTTCCTGCCGTTCATTCAGGGTGCGGAAATTGTCGCGGGTCATATAGACCTCGCCACGCACCTCCAAAATGTCTGGCACGCCGGGCACCTCGATCCGGTCTGGCACATCGGCCAAGGTTTTCAGATTGGCCGTAATATCCTCGCCAACGCGGCCATCGCCCCTGGTCGCGCCGCGCACGAAAACGCCGTTTTCGTAGCGCAGGGAAACGGACAGGCCATCGACCTTGGGTTCGGCTGAAACGGCGACTTCCTCCGCCGCCTCCAAGCCCAGGAAGCGGCGGATTCGGGCGTCAAACTCTTGGATATCCTCATCGGAAAACGCGTTCCCCAAAGAAAGCATGGGCACCGCATGTTCCACCTTGCCGAAACCGCTGGCGGGCGCGGCACCGACCCGTTTGCTGGGGCTGTCCTCCCGCACCAAATGGGGATAGGCGGTTTCCAGCGCCTCGTTGCGCTGGCGCAAGGCGTCGTAGTCGGCATCGGAGACCCGCGGGGCGTCTTCTTGGTAATAAGCCGCATCCAATTCGGCGATTCGTGCCGCAAGGGCGGCCAGTTCCGCCGCCGCCTGTATTTCGGTCAGCTCCGCTACCGGTGTATCGCTGATATTGCCGTTCACGAGGCGACCGCTTCCAAGAGTTTCCCGGCAGCGGCGCGGGCTTCCTCGGTGATTTCGGCGCCAGACAGCATGCGGGCGATCTCCTCCAAACGCGCCTCCTGCGGCAAGGTCACCACCGTCGTCCGGGTTTCCGGCGCGGCGGCCTTCTGCACCCGCCAATGATGCACGCCCCGGGCCGCCACCTGTGGGGAATGGGTCACCACCAATACTTGAGCCCCTTGCCCGAGTTGGGCCAAGCGATCTCCCACCGCCGCCGCCGTGGCGCCGCCGATACCGGCATCCACTTCGTCGAACACCAGGGTCGGCACCGGATCGGCAATGGTCAGGACCACTTTTAAGGCCAGCATGAACCGGGCCAATTCGCCGCCCGAGGCGATCTTGGCCAAGGGCCCGGGGTCCGACCCCGGATTGGTCGCCACCTGAAATACGACCTGTTCACCGCCGCCGGGGCCCCATTGGGCGTCGGGGAGGGGGAGGATTGCCGTTTCAAAGCGGGCTTTTTCCAGTTTCAGGGCAGGCAATTCGGCGGCGACAGCCATATCCAGGCGTTTTGCCGCCGCTTCCCGGCGCGACCGCAGCGCCGCCACCGACCCCCCGAAGGCGGCCCAGGCCTCGGCCTCCGCGGCGCGGAGGGAATCGACGGAATGCGCGCCCCCGTCGATCAGGGCCAATTGCCGTTCATGGCGCGCCAACACGCCCGCGAGATCATCCACCGGCACGTTATGTTTGCGGGCTTCCGCCCGCAGGGCGAAGAGGCGCTCTTCGACGGATTCCAAATGGGCCGGGTCGAGATCGATATCCGACGCGATCCGTTCGATGGTGGCGAGGGCTTCGAAGGCCTCTACCGAGGCCCGGTCGAGGGCCGAAATGGCCTCGTCCAACTTGCCCTCCATCATCGGGGCGATACGCTCCAGATGGCGAAGCGCACTTTGAAACGCCGCTTCCACGCCGCCCTTGCCGGTCAACTCAGACGTCGCCGCGGTCAAGCCCTCCAGCAGCTTTTCCCCCTTCATCATCAGGCCCCGCTTTTCGGCGAGCGAGGTTTCCTCCCCCGGTTCCGGGGCAAGCAAGCTCAAGGTTTCCACCACATGGCGGCAATAATCTTCCTCGGCCCGGGCGGCGGCCAGGGTGGCCTCCGCCGCTTCCCGCTCCTGCACGGCCTCGCGCCATTTTCCGTGGGTCTGGGCGACCGCGCGGCGGGCGCTGTCGTTGCGGCCATAGGCATCCAGGATGGCGGCATGGCGCCCCCCGTCCAGCAGCCCATGGGTCTCATGCTGGCCATGCACTTCCACCAGCAGATCACCCAGTTCCCGTAGTAAGGCGATGCTGACGGGCCGGTCATTCACATGGGCCCGCGACCGACCGTCGGTGCCGACGGTCCGGCGCAGCATGAGATACTGCTCGCCGGTCAAATCATGTTCGGTCAGCAAAGAAGTAAGCGCCGCATTGCCTGGCGGGGGATCGAACACCGCCGTGACCGAAGCCCGCTCGGCCCCTTTTCGCACCAGGCGGGCCTCCGATCGCCCCCCCAGGGCCAGCCCCAAGGCATCCAGCAAGATAGATTTTCCGGCCCCTGTTTCGCCCGTCAGCACACACAGACCTGACCCGAATTCCAGGTCCAGCCTGTCGATCAGCACAACGTCCCGTATGGACAGGCCAAGCAGCATGGAACGATCTTATCCGCCGATATGCACCGGCCTACCAGAATTGATACCAGGGTTCTTCCGGGTCTTGCCGGGGGCGCACGCGCACCCCTTCCACGACTTCATAGGTATCTTCATACCATTCATTGCCGGGGAAGTTATGGCCCAAAACCGCCGCGGCCCGATTGGCCTCCACTACCATGCCAAGTGCGGTATAGGATTCCACCAGACGATGCAGTGCTTCGGGCACATGGGTGGTGGTTTGGAACTTATCGACAACCCGCTGGAACCGGTTAATGGCGGCCAAATGATGCCCCCAACGCTGATAATAGCGCCCGATTTCCATTTCCTTGCCCGCCAGGTGATCGTAGGTTAGGTCCAGCTTGATCTGGGCATCGCGGGCATATTCCGTATTCGGGTGCCGCTGGATCAGTTCGCGGAGCGCCCCCTGGGCGTATTCCGTCATTTTCTGATCCCGGGTCACGTCGGAAATCTGCTCGTAATAGCACAGCGCCCGAAGATAGCGGGCATAGGCCACATCCTTGTGGGACGGATGCAGTTGGATGAACCTGTCCAGACCGATGATGGCCTCGTCATATTTCTGGCCGTCATAGGCCGCGAAGGCCGACATCAGCTGCGCATTGGTAGCCCAGCGCGAATAGGGATACTGGCGATCCACCTCGTCGAACAGCTCCATGGCCACGCTGGCATTGCCTTGTTCCAGGTTGGAGAGGGCATCCGAATACAGCGCTTCGGGCGGGCGAGCTTCATATTCCACAGGATCTGACGAGCAAGCGGCCAGAACCGCCACACAAACACCGGCCAGCGCCAACGATTTCAAACGCACCATGGATCCTCTTCCTGCCAACTCCCCGCGCGGGACGGCAGTCTATCTCAGGTTGGGCAAAAAGGCCAAGGCGGGAATGCGGCTTTACACCGCCGTGTGACGCACCGCGCACTTTTTTCTTCACGAGAGTTCGAATGAGATGCGGGCCGCAACGACACCCTCTCTTTGAAGGGGTCGTCACAGCCCGCGAAATTCAAGATCAAACCCAGTACCGCGGTTACGCCGTCGCCGCGATGAGATCCTCATTGCCCGCTTCATAAAGGCCGGGGCGGGTCACCGGAGAGGCATCTACCAGGGTCCAGGCATCCGCATCGGCGAACAAGGCCCGCAATAACTTGTTGTTCAAGGCATGGCCGGACTTGTTGGCCCGGAACCGCCCTTGGATCGGGGCGCCTGCCAAAGAGAGATCACCCACGGCATCCAGCATTTTATGCCGCACGAACTCATCCTCAAACCGCAGGCCTTCCTCGTTCAGCACCGCGTCTTCGCCAATTACCACGGCATTCTTCATGGAGCCGCCCTTGGCGAGGCCCTGAGACCGCATATATTCGACCTCATGCAGGAAACCGAATGTCCGCGCCGGGGCGATATCGGATTTGAACACGGCCGGGGTCAGGTCTACGGACCCTTCACTGTACCCGATCACCTTGCTATCGAAATCGATCTGAAAGTCCATGCCAAACCCATTGCCGGGGGACAGAGACGCCCATTTGCCCGCTTCTTCCACGCGCACATGTTTGTTGATGCGGATCGCCTTCACCGGAACGTCTTGTTCCACAATGCCCGCGCTTTCCAGCAACAGCACCCAGGTGACCGCGCTGCCATCCATGACCGGCACTTCCGGCCCATCCACCAGGATTTCAAGGTTATGGATACCGAGGCCCGCAATGGCAGCCATCAGATGTTCAACGGTGGCAACGGAAGCGCCGTTGTCATTGGCGAGAACCGTGCATAAACGCGTATCCACCACGTGATCCCAACGGGCGGGAATAGCTTGATTGCGCCCGATCAGATCGGTACGCACAAATTGAATGCCCGTATCCGGTGCCGCTGGCCGCAACCGCAGACGAACCTTCTCGCCCGAGTGCAGCGCGATCCCGGCACCGTTGATGGCGTTTTTGATGGTTTTCTGATTCATGTGGCCCTTCTACAGGTTAAATTTCGCTGCCCATTATTTAGCACTTGCGAAAGGCCATTCAAAATCAAAGAATATTACGGGATATTACAGAAAAAACCTTTTAATAACAATTCGTTAATAATTTCATGGTGAGCAAATTCCAGCCGCTGGGGCAATCCCCGCCACCCAAAAACGGGCAGCGGGGACCAGAAAACGGTATCTTGGATGCGCTTTTATATGCAGCGCAACATCATGGCCTTTCGCCTAATTGGCCTGTCGGCGCAAGAAGGCGGGAATATCGAGCAGGTCATCCTCGTCATAAGAAGAGGTCACGCTCCGCTCGCCCGGCAGCAGCTGATGCTGGCGGGGTTTTTCTTCGGCGACCGGCGCCGGTTGGCTCTCGGTAACCTCAACTTCCGGCTTTGCCGGACGAGCCACACGGGTCACCCGTTCAAACAACGAAACCTTCTGCCGTTGCGGACGGGTTTGATGTTCCTGGCGGATTTCCGCCGGGGCGTTTTCCACCGCCGCTTGGTTAAAGGGATCTGCATCCCGTTTCGTATACCGTGCCCGGGAGGCTTCTGCCGGGGCCGGGGGAATGAATGGCATTTCCGCCGTTTTCGGTTCTGCCTCGGCGACGGGCTCTGCCACGGTTGGCGCCGGTGCTTGGACTGCGGGCGCCGGACGGGCCGGGGCTGCGGCAACAGGGGTCGCCGACATTTGCGGTGCCGCTTGCGGTTTCAATTCCGGTTGCGGCGCCGGGGCCGGAGCCGGTTTGGCTTCCGGCATCGCCGGTTTCATGGTGGCAGCCGGTGCGGGCGCGGCGGCCTGAACGGGGGCCGGGGCCGCTTGTGCCGTCACCACCGTGGCGGGTTGCGGCGCCGGTTGCGGCGCAGGCTTGGCTTCTGCCCGACCCCGCAGTTCCAGAACGCGGGGTTGCGGCCGTACGGCCTCTTCCACATCGATGCCGGTGGCCACGACGGATACACGGATTTTGCCTTCAAGCTGTTCATCGAAGGTGGACCCGAAGATGATATGCGCGTCGTGATCCACTTCGTCGCGGATACGGTTGGCCGCTTCGTCCACCTCGAACAGGGTCATATCCGGGCCGCCGGTGATGTTGATCAGCACGCCTTGCGCACCCTGGATGGAGGTATCTTCCAGCAACGGGTTGGAAATGGCCGCTTCCGCCGCATCCAAAGACCGCTTCTCACCCTCGGCCTCGCCAGTGCCCATCATGGCCTTGCCCATGTTGGACATGACCGCCCGCACATCGGCGAAATCCAGATTGATCAGGCCCGGCATTACCATCAAATCGGTAACGCTGCGGACGCCGGAATACAACACATCGTCCGCCATCTTGAAGGCATCTGCGAATGTTGTTTTTTCGTTGGCGACCCGGAACAGGTTTTGGTTCGGGATGATGATCAGGGTATCCACCACATCCTGCAGGCGCTCGATGCCCGCTTCCGCCAAACGCATCCGATGCGCGCCTTCAAAATGGAACGGCTTGGTCACCACACCCACCGTCAGAATGCCTCGCTCCCGCGCGGTTTGCGCGATCACGGGGGCCGCCCCGGTGCCCGTGCCGCCGCCCATGCCAGCAGCCACGAAGACCATATTCGACCCTTCCAGTTCGGCCATGATCTGGTCCAGGGTTTCCTGGGCTGCGGACTGGCCCACATCCGGATTGGCGCCAGCGCCAAGGCCATTGGTAATGCCCAGGCCCATTTGAATGCGCCGGTCCGTGCGGGACAGTGACAACGCTTGGGAATCCGTATTCGCCACCACGAATTCAACGCCACCAAGGTTGGAAGCGATCATGTTATTGACCGCGTTCCCCCCGGCGCCGCCAACGCCGATGACAGTGATGCGCGGCTTCAATTCGGGTTCGTTGACTAAATCAGGAAGGGTAAGGTTGATGCTCATTCCGTTCTCCGTTCAATACCGTTTTCTCTGGTTATTGCCCCTGTGGCGGTTCCCGCCCCAGCTCTGTACCGGCGCACACGGCGCCGGAATTTCGTTAAAAATTCTCTCTTAGCCATTGGCCGATTTTGCCGA
>JBMYUJ010000019.1:0-46731 GCA_049605255.1 Magnetospiraceae bacterium | reverse complement strand
CCAGGCTGGCCTGCACGCTCATCATCGACCGATAGCCGCTGTCCACCCGCTCCACCTCGCGGGCGACCAGGCCGTAAGACACATAGCCCGCGCCGGTGCCGCCATATTGTTCGGGGATGGTCACCCCCAACAGCCCCAGTTCCCCCATTTCAGTGAAAATGCCGGGGTCTGTATATTCGTTGCGGAACGCCTCGCGCACCCGCGGCGCCAGCTTGGATTGCGCATAGCCATTGGCTGTGTCGCTGATCATCCGCTCTTCCTCGGTCAACTGATCCGCGAACAGGAATGGGTCATCCCATTTGAATTGATTTTTTCCGGTCATGTGAGCTCCCTCGTCTGCACATCAATTACGGTTTTTCCATGAGAACAGCGACGCCCTGGCCCACCCCAACACACATGGAGGCCAGGGCATAGCGCCCGCCCTTTCTGCTTAATTCCAGCGCCGCCGTTCCGGTGATCCGCGCCCCCGACATGCCGAGCGGGTGGCCCAGCGCGATGGCCCCACCATTGGGGTTGACCCGAGGGTCATCATCGGCAATGCCAAGGCCCCGCAAACAGGCCAAAGACTGGGCGGCAAAGGCCTCGTTAAGTTCCACCACATCCAGGTCTGCAAGACCGATTTTGGCGAGGCCAAGCAGCTTCTGCACCGCGGGCACGGGGCCATACCCCATGATCCGGGGCGCGATCCCGGCGGACGCGCCGGTGACGACCCGCGCCAACGGCGTCAATCCAAAACGCTTCACCGCTTCCTCGGACGCCACCAACAGGGCCGCCGCGCCATCATTCACGCCGGAGGCATTGCCCGCGGTCACACTGCCTTCCGGCCGCACGATGGGGCGCAGCTTGGTAAGATCCTCCAGGCGGGTATCCGCCCGGGGATGTTCATCCGCGGCAACTTCCGCCGTCTTACCCCGGCCCAGGGCAACGGTTACCGGCAGAATTTCCGCCGCCAGCCGCCCATTTTGTTGCGCCTGCTGCGCCTTCTGCTGCGAGTGCAGGGCGAACTGATCCTGATCGGCGCGGGAAATCGTAAAATCTTCCGCCACATTTTCCGCCGTTTCCGGCATGGAATCCGTTCCGTATTGACGGGCCAGGGCGGCATTGACGAAACGCCAGCCGATGGTGGTATCGTGGATTTCCGCCTTGCGCGAAAAGGCGCTATCCGCCTTCGGCATCACGAGGGGCGCGCGGCTCATGCTCTCCACCCCTGCCGCGATGGCCAAATGCATATCCCCGCTGCGGATGGCCCGGGCGGCGGCAACCACCGCCTCCATGCCCGACCCGCAAAGGCGGTTGACCGTGTTTCCCGGCACCGTTTCGGGGAGCCCCGCCAGCAGCACCGCCATGCGGGCCACGTTGCGGTTATCCTCCCCGGCCTGATTGGCGCATCCCATCCAGACCTCGTCGATCTCTTCCGGGTCCAGGTCTGGGTTACGATCCATTAAGCCCGCCAAGGGCAGCGAGGCCAGATCATCGCAGCGCACGCGCGCAAGACCCCCGCCATAGCGACCGATGGGCGTACGAATGTAATCACAAATGAAAGCTTCAGGCATGGGACGGCGCCATCCTTGTTAATTGAGACTGTCGAAATTTTGCCCGCTTTGCACCAATCGGCGCAACAAGTCTGGCGGGGACCAGGAAAGCGGGTCCTCAGCCGCGTAGGCCTCGATCCGCCGTAATATATCCGGCAGGCCGACCGTATCGGCGTGGCACATCACGCCGCCGCGCCAGCGCGGAAAGGCATAACCATGCACCATGACCAGATCGATATCGGCGGGACGATCAGCGATCCCCTCTTCCAGAATACGGCACCCCTCCTCCACCATGGCGGCAAGGGCCCGCTCGGCAATCTCTGTTTCCGTGAATTCCTTGCGGGCGACGCCCGCCGCCCGTGCCGTCTCAATCACAATGTCCTCCACGGCCTGGGATTGCAGGCCCTTACCGGACTCTGGATAGTCATACCATCCCGCCGAGGTTTTGCGGCCCAGCCGTTTCAACTCCTCGACAAGACGATCTGCAATGGGAATGTAACGGAAGTCCGACATGTCACTCCATCCCAAACGCTGGCGATTGGCATAGGCGATATCGAGGCCGGAAAGGTCTTGCACCTCGTAAGGCCCCATGGCGAATCCGAAGGCCCGCATGGCGGCATCGATTTCCCACGGCAGGGCGCCCTCCAGCATCACGATATCTGTCGTCTGACGATACCGGGTGAGGATCCGGTTGCCGATAAACCCATCGCACACGCCCGCCGCCACGGGGATCTTGCGCATTCTTTTTGCCAAGCCATAGGCTGTGGACAGGACCTCCACCGAGGTCTTTTCCGCCTTGACCACTTCCAGCAACGCCATGATATGGGCGGGGCTGAAGAAATGCAGGCCCAACACCCGCTCGGGATGGCTGATCTCGGCGGCAATCTGGTTCACGTTCAAATAAGATGTATTGGTCGCCAGGATCGCATTTTTCGGCAAGGCCGCATCTAGCTGCGCAAATATCTGCTGCTTGATGCCCATATCCTCGAAAGCGGCCTCGATGGCGATATCGGCCTGCGGTAAGTCTGCGTATCCCACCTGCACCCTGAAAAGCGCATCCTGCGCCTGCTGCGCCGCTTCCGCGCTCATTTTGCCGCGCTTGACCGCCTGGCCATAGAGACGGGCCACATTGTCTCGCGCCCGCTGCGCGCCCGCCGCATCGGTTTCCACGATGGTCACCTCAATCTCCAGGGTCGCCAACGCATAAGCGATGGAGGCGCCCATATTGCCCCCGCCCACCACCACGGCAGCGGTGATTGTTTGCGGCGGTTCGGAAAAACGTGACCCCGTGCTTTGCGCCCGCCGCTCGGCGAAAAAGATGTGCCGCAGGGCGGCGGCCTGGGGCGCCCCCCGCAGGGCCAGGAAAGTTTCCCGCTCCTGTCGGCACCCTTCCACGAAGGGGGTACCGGGCACGAAGGTGGCGGCCTGGCGGGCGGACAAAGAGACCGCGACGCGCTGTTGCAGGGGATCGTTCCCCTGCTGATGCCGATCTTCGTTGTGGGCTCCATCCTTTTGGGCGTGGTGACGCCGACGGAAGCGGCAAGCTTCGCGGTGGCCTATGCTTTGCTGATCGGTCTGGTGTTCTACCGGGAAATCAAAATTTCCATGCTGCCGCGGATTTTCTCCGGCGCCATGCGCGACAGCGCGGTCATTCTGCTGATTATCGGCGCCGTTTCGGCGGGCAATTGGCTGCTGACCTATAACCGGGTGCCCAATGCGATGACCGATTGGGTGCTGACCAATGTGGATAGCCAGTTCGCCTTCCTGATTGCGGTGAATATTCTGTTCCTGGGGGTTGGACTGTTCCTGGAAGGGATCGCCGCCATGCTGGTGCTGGTGCCCATCTTGCACCCTATCGCCGTGGGCCTGGGCATCGATCCGACCCATTTCGGCATCGTGGTGATTTTCAATCTGATGATCGGCCTGATCACGCCGCCGCTCGGCCTCTGTCTGTTCGTCGCCGACGGTATCGCCCGGGTCGGCATCGCCAAGCTGACCCGCCAGATCATTCCGTTGTTCCTGGTGGAACTGTTGGTGTTGATCGTCATCACCTTTGTGCCGGTTACCGTAACGGGCTTGCCAAAAATCCTTGGCTATTAGCCGCATTGAGAGAGACATCGCCGCATGAAACACGCCATTGCCACGGTATCCCTGGGGGGAAATTTGCGGGAAAAGCTGGAGGCCGTCAGCGCCGCCGGGTTTGACGGCATCGAAATCTTCGATGCCGATCTGTTCGCCTCCGAAGCGACCCCCGCCGATGTGGGCGCCATGGTCAAAGACCTGGGGCTGGAGATCGTGGCGCTGCAGCCATTCCGGGATTTCGAGGGCATGCCGGAACCGCAACGCAGCCGTGGACTGGAACGGGCGAAGCGGAAATTCGACCTCATGAACCAACTGGGCACGAAAAACATCCTGGTCTGTTCCAACGTCTCGATCCATGCCCTGGAAGGGAGGGAGCGGGCGGCGGCGGATCTCCACGCCCTCGGCCATCTGGCTGCCAGCTTCGATGTGCAGGTTGGATATGAGGCCCTGGCCTGGGGCAGGTATATTTCCGATTACCGTGATGCGTGGGAGGTCGTGAAGCTTACCGATCACCCCCATGTGGGCATTATTCTGGACAGCTTCCATATTCTGTCGCGCAACCTGCCACTGGACACCATCCGCTCCATTCCCGCGGAAAAGATCACCTTCGTTCAGGTGGCGGACGCGCCGAAACTGGAAATGGAAATCCTGCAATGGTCGCGGCATTTCCGAAACTTCCCGGGCCAGGGAGATTTACCCGTGGGCGACTTCACCGAGGCGGTCCTCGATACCGGCTATGACGGGTGGCTCAGCCTGGAAATTTTCAATGATCAGTTTCGCCTCGGCCTGCCCCGGCAAGTGGCCCGGGATGGCCATCGCTCTCTCATTTATCTTACCGAAGGGTTGGGCGGGCGACCGATGCCGCCGCAGGCGACCTGCGAACGGATCGAATTCCTGGAATTCGCCTTGGATGATGACAGCGCCACCGCCTTGCGGGGGATGTTCGAGGGCCTGGGGTTCCACCGCGCCGGAACACATAAATCCAAAGAAGTGGAACGCTGGGTGCAAGGGGATATCAACCTGGTGATCAATACGGAAAACGATGGCTTCGCCCATGCTTATAATCTGATGCATGGCCCCAGCGTTTGCGCCGTCGGCCTGCGGCTGGATGACGCGGGTGCCGCCCTGGCGCGGGCCGAATCCCTGCTGGCGGATTCCTTTTCCCAGGCAGTAGGGCCCGGCGAATTGGAAGTCCCTGCTGTGCGGGGCCCCGGTGGCTCCTTGCTGTATTTCACCGATGGCGGTAATGCCCTTGGCCGGATTTGGGACATCGAATTCGCCCCGGAATCGGCCAGCAGACCGGATGCCGGGTTGACCCATATCGACCATATCGCCCAATCCATGAGCCGCGAGGAGGTGCTACGCTGGCGGCTGTTCTACCTCTCCTTGTTTGATTTCGAAAAAACACCACAGGTGGATATCGCCGATCCCTCCGGCCTGGTGGAAAGCCAGGTTATCCAATCGCCCCATCGCGGCGTTCGCATTTGCCTGAACGCATCCGAGAGCCGCCGCACCATGGCCTCCAAGTTCATGGCGGAATATCTGGGCGCCGGGGTGCAACATATCGCCTTCGCGACGGATGACATTTTCACCACGGTCGAGCGGCTGGTCAAAAACGACGTGGCGTTGCTTAGAATTCCGCAAAACTATTACGATGATGTGGAGGTTCAGTTCGGCCTGGACCCAGACCTGATCGAGCGCATGCGGGCACTCAACATCCTCTATGACCAGGATGAGCGCGGGTCCTATTTCCAGGTTTATACGGATGTCTTCGCCGACCGGTTTTTCTTCGAGGTGGTGCAGCGCCAATCCTATGATGGCTATGGCGCCCCCAACGCGCCCATCCGGCTCGTCGCCCAATCCCGAATTGCCAGCGCACGTACCCTGTATACGGTTTAGAACCGTATATCAGCTGTGCCGCCTCCCTTTTCCAGCAGCCCCCTCGTTAAGTGACGCCATGCACGGCGGCAACCCGATAAAGACCGGGTGACACCGAATGCGCCAGCGCCGCAAATTGTTGCAGCGAATCGCGGGTTTCAAGCTTCTTCAGAAAGGTTTCAAATTCCGTCATCAGCCCTCACATTTCCCCGTATTCAAAGGTGTCTCCTTTGATTACGATGGAGGATCAGGAACCAAGCCTAGGGTCCGGCCCCTAACCCTGAGGTCTGCTCTTATCTTTAAACGCCCGTTCTTTGGGAGGATTTCGCCATAAAGCTTTACCTGCATCCTGCTTCCACGTCGTGCCGTCCGGTCATGATGTTTATGGAAGACGCCGGTATTGAGGCGGAACAACAGGTGATCGACCTTTTTGTGGGAGAGCAGTACGGCGAGGCTTTTTCCAGCATTAACCCAAGTTGTTTTGTGCCCGTGCTGGAAGATGGGGATTTTCGGATGATCGAAAGTTCGGCAATCCTGAAATATCTGGCCGATCTGGTGGACTCGCCCGCCTACCCCAAGGATTTAAAGGCGCGGGCGCGGGTCAACGAGCGGATGGATTGGGTCAATACCAATTTTTACCGGGCGTTTGGCTATGGCCTCGTTTATCCCCAGGTGTTGGATATGATGAAGCTTCCCGATCCGACGGCGCAAAAACTCCAGCTCGAGGCTGGGCTTGCGGCGGCCAAACGGTTCCTGGGCGTCCTCAACGATCACCTGCTGAAAGATCGCCCCTGGCTCTGCGGAGACGATATCAGCATTGCGGATTATCTGGGCTCGGGCATTATCTCCCTCGGTGCGGTGATCGGATGCACCTTCGCCGATTATCCCAACGTGGCCGCCTGGTATGCGCGGTTACAGGTCCTGCCCAACTGGCAATCCGCCAATGGCGCGGTTTATTACTGGGCGGAACAGGCCGCAGGCGGCGACTACGTGACAGTTTGACGCGGCACGCTTCTACCTTTTCTTATCCCGCTTCCAATCGGAAGATTTGCCGAGCGGAACGGTGAGATGCACATCATGCCGCGCGGCGGAGGTATCCAGACGCTGGCTCGACCGGGTGCCGGGTAAAAGCAATTCCTCGCGCCGGAAATAGGCCCGCAATTCAGCAACCTGAATATGGAAGCGGGCCCGCAGGTCACGTAAAAGGTCGCCCTGATGATCCTCGATGGGAAACAGATGGATATCCGTCTTGGGGCTCATATCCAGCGCCGCGCCCACCCCCAGGCGAAACGCCAGTAACTGATCGGGGGTGAAAGTATAAGGCTTGGGATATTCTTGCACAGAGACCCGCTCGAAGGTTTCGAGATGATCGTCCGTGATATCCGACGCCGCGCCCATGGTATAACCGATCACGAAGGCCTCGTCCTGCAGCCGCAACCCGCGCCCCAGCATAGCATGAATGCAATCATGCCGGGCCAATGTCACGGCCCCGGGAAGCGCATCCGGCGAGGCGGGGTTCTCGTATTTGCGGATGATGTCGGGGATCGCCTGGGGCTCGTCCCCCGGCAGCGTCGCCAGGACCGCGCCCAGCGTCATCCGGTCGGTCTCCAATCCGGGCGACCAATCACTCCATCGCAGATAGGGCATGAGTCCCCTCCATAGAACGCAACGGTACAAGAAAGTGTAGCACCAAGGCGGCGGCGCGGCCTATGCCCCTGGTGATGTCGTGCGCCAACTTTGCGGATGGGAGAGATCGAACTCCCGCGCATGTTGGCGGTATTCCGGGTCGAAGGCCTGTTCGCGGATATGGCGGATCAGGTCGCGGAAATCCTTATTGCGTTTCACCTCCGGCGAGAGCGCCGTCCCAAGGGGAGAGATTTCCCGGTCAACGACAATCTTGGCCCCGCGCGCCGCCGCCATTTCCCGATCATCCGAATAGTACTGCGACAGGCCGATGAGCCGGGTTCCCAGATAGGCGGCTTCCTCCAGATCGTGGGTGACGAAAAACACCGTCATGCCGTTCTTTTCCCAAAGATCGAGCAGGAACATCTGCATGCTTTCCCGGGTGCCGGGATCGAGGGCGGAAAACGGCTCGTCCATGCACAGGATCATGGGTTTCTGTATCAGCGCCTGCACGATGGCCACCCGTTGGCGCTGCCCGCCGGAAAGCTGATGCGGGTATTTCCCGGCATGATCCGCCAGCCCCGCGGTTTCCAAATAGGCCATGGCTTCATCCCGAAGCGCCTTGCGCGCCGATGGCCATTGCCACGGCCAAACCTTCAGCCGATGCCCCACCAGCACATTGTCGAGGGCAGATAAATTGGGGAACAGGGAATAATGCTGGTACACCACGCCGCGCCGGGTATCGGGGGCGCTGATGGGGTCCCCGTCCAGGAAGACTTTGCCTTGAACTGGCGTATCCTGACCAATAATGATGCGCAGCAAGGTGGATTTGCCACAGCCCGACGGCCCGACCACGGTAACCAATTCCCCCTTGCGAACGGACAGATCAATATCATCCAACACCACCTTGGCGCCGAAGGCCTGATACAGATCCTCCACATGTAGAACGCTATTCTGACGATAGGCCTCCATGGGTCAGCTCCCCTTTTCCGGATCGTACCAGGAGAACCCCCGGGCCACCCATAGGCGCAACGCCCCATCGATCATGAACCCCAAAAACGTAATCCACATCACGTAGGGAATGATCAGGTCCATGGCCAGATAGCGGCGCACCAAGCCGATGCGATAGCCCAGCCCCTCGGTCGCGGCGATCATCTCGGCGGCGATCAGGAATAGCCAGGCGGCCCCCAGGGTCAAACGGGTGGTATTGATCAGACGAGGAAATACCTGCGGCAACACCACGCGATAAACCACCGCCAGTTGGGACGCCCCCAGGGTCAAGGCTTTGGTAATCTGCTCGTTGGGGATCTGCTGCACGGCAAGAACCATATCCCGGGTAATCACGAACACCGTGCCGATAAAGATCAGGATGATCTTGGCTTCCTCGCCCACACCGAAGCTGATGAACAAGACCGGCAACAACGCCAAGGGGGGGATGATGGACAGCACGGTGATATAGGCGCCGAACATGCGCCGCAGGGCGGGGAACAACGCGATGTTGAGGCCCAAAAACAGGCCAATGGCCGAGCCGCCGAGCACGCCGACCGCGAGGCGCTGGAGACTGGCCAGGGTATCGGCCCAGAGCAGCAATTCGCCCGTGCGCTTATTGGGCTCGGCGGCCATGCGCCAAAAGGCATCGGCCATCTGCCCGAAGGACGGCAGCAGCTTATCATTCGGGTTTTCCGCCAGCCGAATTTCCGAGGCGATCCAATAGACCAGGATGGTGATCAGAAACGGCGCGGCGACCAGGGCGATGCTCAAGGCCCGGCCGGGCACCGCATGCAGGCCGAAGAAAAGGGGACGATTCACAGGCAATCTCCCCCGGTCTTATCGCGCACCGGCGGCGCGCATATAGCTGTCGTCAAACCGCAGCTTGATATTGCCCGCATCGCCGAGGACCGACCCATCGGGGAAGGCGATCCCCACGCTATCGGGAGACGCGGCGCCCTGGCCATAAAGACCGCGATCAAACGAAAACTGGCGCACATAATCCATAGTTTGCTTCACCTGATCGCTGCGGGCGAAATCGGCGGCGGCAGCGCCCTCGTAGAACATGCGGGTGGTGCGGAGCTGCGCCTTGAATTCCCCCAAAGAGCCGCCCGCCTGGGCCGCCATGAAGGCCAAGGCTTCCTCCGTCTCCGGCCCGGCGCCCGCCATCACCGCCATGGCCTCGTACCAGGCGCCCGCCACGGCTTTTTTGCAGGCAACGGAAGCGTCGCTGCGCACCGCGATTGTATCGATGATCTCCCCCGGGATTTTCGAGGAATCGAACAGCATCTCCACGCCCGCCACATTGCGCCCGGTCATCAGAATGGGGTTCCAGGTTACGAAAGCATCCCCATCAGACGCGGTGCCGATCAACGCGCCCATATCCGCGTCGCTGGTATTGACCAGGGTCAGGTCTTTCTCCGACATCCCGTTCATATCCAGGGCGCGGGCCAGCAGATAATGGCTGACCGACAGCTCCACCAGTTTGACCTCTCGCCCGGCCAGCGCCTTTATCGATCCGTCCATGACGCCCTTCAGCAAAATACCGTCATTGCCGTTGGAAAAATCACCGATCACCAGCAAGGTGGTATCCACGCCGCCTACGGCGGGGATGGTCAACGCATCCATATTGGTGACGGTGACCCCATCAAAGCTGCCCACGGTATATTGATTGACGCTTTCGATATAATCGTTGATCAGGGTGAAGGAGAGATCGACCCCCATCTGCTGGCCCCATTTATCGGCAATCCCCTTATCCTGGATATACCCGGCGGGCTCCCAACCCGTGTAATGGCTCCAGGCGATCTTGCAAGACTCGGCGGCCCATGCCCCCGCAGAACCTGCCAACATGGTGGCGGACAAGGCGCCTGCCCATAGCAACGTTTTCATCCTGCTCCCCCCTTTTTATATTCTTACAGGTTGGTGATGTTGTCGGCGCCTTGGCGGCCCTGTTCCAGTTTTTGAATGGCCTGCTCCCCGGCCGCGGTCAGTTTATCCAACTCCAGAATTTGGGTCGCCATCTTGGGCAGGGCATCCTGCCGATAGCGGGTGATCTCCTCCATGGCCTGATTGATATCCTTAAAGGAGGATTTCAGCGCCTCCATATCCAACATGGAGGAACTGGCCTGATTATGGATGGCGGCGCCTTGGGTGCGCAATTTCTTGGCGGTGCCGGAGATCAGATCGGAGGTGGTCTTGTTCAGCGCATTGATGCGGTCCAACACCAGCTTCTGATTGGCCAGCGCCAGGGCGACGGTCACCGCCACGCTGAGCGCTGAAACGGTCACATTCAACGCGCGGTCAACGCCGCGCATCAGCTCCCGATTGTTGCGGATCACGATCTCGGTGGCCAAGACGCCTTGCTGATTGACTGCCAATTGCTGTTGCAGGTCTTGTATCCGCTGGCGCAAGGGGAACAGCAGCTCATCGGCGATAAACATGGCCTTGGGATCGTCGCTGGACAATCCGTCGATCGCGGCGGAGAGCTTGGCGTCGATGGCCTGGCCCAACTGCACCTGACGGTCGAGCTGATGGGTCAGATCCCGCATGATCTGCTGGTCGCCATCCAAGGTGATGTTATCGCGCTTCAGGGTCTCCCGGCCCTCTTCCAGGCTGCGAATGATCTCGTCAATGATCCCCTGACTGCTTTCATAGCGCAGGAAATAGCGCTGCAACCGATTGCCCACGCCTGGAATGAACGACAAGGCCTTGGCAAAGCCGGAGACGTTGAAATCATAGGCATTGGGGTTCAGGTCTTCCATCTTGACCTTCAATTCCACCAGGGCATTGGCGACCGGGCCGCCATCCTCCCCCCGCGAAGCCAATTTTTTGATCGGCTCTTGCAGCATGCGGCTGCGCAAGGCGGATTGGCGTTGGATTTCGATCCCCATGCCATCCACATTGCCGCGATGGCCAGACCGGGCGGCGGCATCATCCATGTCGGTGCCCAGAATGGCGTTGACGAAATTATCCGCCATGGCCTCCACTTCCGGGTCGTAAACGGGTGTTTCCACGCTGGGTTCCTGGTAAGGCACCAATTCGCCCTTGATCGCTTCCACGGGGAGCGACAGGCTAAGAGCCGAAGGGGTCTCCACCTGCGTCATGGTTTTCGGCTCGTTTGCCATTGCTCAACCGCTCCTTTCATAGTGTTTCGCGCGTTCGGCGAGGGATTTTAGCTCCGCCATCGCTGTATCCAAATCCAATGTGGCCTGCTTGCCTTTGGTCTTCACCGCCGCCACCTTGACCGAGGTGGTATCCAAGGTGGTCAGCGCCCTTTCGTTCGTCAGCAATCCCTGCTGCACGGAGTCCAGCACCGTATCACGCAAACTCAGGCGCTCCAGCAAGGGCACTTTTTCCGCCTCGGGCGCGCCCTTGAGTTCCAGCATGGACAGCTTCTCCCCCAGATACTCGGGATCGATGGTGCGGATACTTTCAAAACGGGTGGCTTCGTGCTGGATGTTGTCCAAAGCCGATAGGTAGACCTGTTCGGCGATGCCCAGATAGCGGGCGAAGGCCAGTTCCGTTGGTTCAAATTTCGCCGCCAGCACCCGCTGCAGATGTTCAAATTTTTCCTGCAATTTGGCCATCTGCGCATCGCCGTCGGTAAAGCCTTGGTTTTGTAATTGTTGGCGCAAACGCTTGGGGCGTTCGGCCACCTCGGCTTTCTGCTCCTCGTAGAACGCCCGAACGAAATCGTTGGCGAGCCGATCATGCCGGAAGAAGTAATTGACGATCCAGGTGCCGAGCCCTACCCCCAGGGCAACGCCACCACCCACCAGAGCGGGGCCGGACCCAAACAACACCGCACCGGTGACCCCCAGGATGCCCAGGACCGTGGAATACAGGCTGACCGGATGGGTCAGGGTGCGGTTCAGCACCGCTTTTTTCACGGAGGCGTCGGAAAGGTTCGACTCGACCGCCATCAATATACCTCGGCCATCAGATGCAATTCGACCCGCGACAAGCGGTCCATGTAGCCGCGGTAAGGCTCACCGGGTTTACGCGGCAAGGGCCGCTCGCCGCCATGGCCCACGGTGCGCAACCGGTCCCGGTCGATATTGTAGGTGACATGCAGGTAACGGCCCACGGCCTCCGCCCGTTCCTGAGACAACGCCTGGTTGGCCTCGGCATCGCCCCGGGTATTGGTGTGACCTTCCACCACGACGCGGAAATTGGGATAGCTTTTCAGCGCCGCCACCGCCTTATCCAATTCTTCCTTGCCCGCGAGGGTCAGGGCTTCCTTTCCCGATTGGAAGATGATGGGCCGCACCTTCAAGGTGCCAACCTCCCGCAAGCCTGCCCACCCGGCCGCATCCAGGGCAGGGAAATCCCGTTCCAGGCTGTTTTCCGAAATGGTCTGGGGGGTATTCGCGCCGGCCCCTCCGGTGACCCCCCTGGCAAACAACTTGGCCACCGGATCGGAATTTGTCACCCGGCGTGGGTCTTGGCCCGGCAGCGGATTACCGTTCAAATCCCCGAAATCAATCAGAATCTGGATGGTGGCCTCGATGGCCTCAAACAGGCCATGTTCTGCCGGGTCTCCCGGCGCGGAGATGCCAAACCATCGGGTCGCATTCTCATACAATGTCTGCCACCGCACGCCGGCCAGCATGGAGCTGGCCAGGTCTTTGGACACATCCGCGTAGTCCGCCACATCGTCGGCGAAATCATCAGGATTGTCTCGGTAATGCTTCAGGGCCTTGAAATAGTTACCGATCAGCAGGCGGACCGTATCAGGCTCCCGGTCGATGAAATCCCGATTCACCAGCAGAATATCGACGATCAGCTTGTCAGTCTGCTCGCTGCCCAACAGTTTGACGATCCCTGTCGTGGCGAGCGCCTTGGTCACTTCCGGCTCCCACACAGCCGCGACCTGGGCCTGCCCCGATTGTAGCCGTTCCAAGGCTTCGGAGGACCCGTTGGTTTCCACCCGCCAGCTTTGGTCGGCACCGACCAGCAGCGGAATATCGAAATGCACCCCCACCGCTTTCAACAGGTGGTGGCTGGGGGAATCCGGGGTGAAGGCGATTTTCAGTCCCGGCTTGGTTTTAAGGTCATTCAGGCTTTGCGCGGCCTCGGTCCGGCCAACGATGGCGTCGCCCCCTTGGCTTTGATCGATCACCGCGATGATTACGCCGGGATAGCCGCTCCGCTGCCCGTTGGTTAGATAGGCATCGATGGTGGCAACGGCGAATTCCAAGGAACCGCCTTTCAGATCATTAAAGCGCTTCTGGTAATCGGCCTGATCATCCACACAGGCCAGCTTGTACCCGTCCGCCAGCATCAACCGCCGCATCTGCGGCGAGCAAAGCGGAAAGTACCCCACAAAATTATCCACGCCGACCCGGAGCGTCCCCTTGGAATGGGCCGCATCGCTGGTGCCAATCTCGCGGCTTTCCTGGATCATGGGCCAAATGACATAGCCGCCGCCCAGCACCACCAGACCGACCAAAAGCAAGGCCAAGGCACCCATCACCGAACGGTTCATTCGCCTGCTCTCCTGCCAGCACACGCCATGGCGATCAATCCAGGGATGTTGCCGTAAAGGCGGGGACCTCGGCCTTCACCTTTTCCAGATTGCGGGCCAGTTCCTCCGGATTGCTGGCCACCGAGTAGGCGGTGAGCCCCGGCACATTCAGGGAATGTGAGCCATCGAGGCAAAACCCAATCACATTGATCGCAACGGGGGAGGAATCGACGATTTTCCGGGCCACCGGCGCCGGATCGCCATCACTGGAATAGCCATCCGTGATCACGACCATGCGGTAGGTCCCGTAGCCACCCTGCGCGATCGCCTGTCGGCTGAGCACACGCCAGCCATCCCGCAAGGCCTGGGTTAATGCGGTCTTTCCCCCCGCATCCAGGGTATCCAAAGCACGGGACGTGCTTGTCACATCTGCAGGGGCAATTGCCTGTAGCTCGCCAACCTGATGATTAAAGGCCAACATGCCAAACTGTGCCCCATCGGGCAGCGACCGGACAAAATCGCTAACCGCTATGCGCGCCGCATCAAGCTTGTTGCGCCCCCCCGAACATTCCACCTCGCCCATGCTGCCGCTCACATCCAGCACCACGAGATAGTTATCTGCCAGGGGCTTGAGCGAGGGAGTAATATCCTCGTTGACACTCGGCGGCCAAACGCCCGTTTCCAAGACCGAATCGAGGAACGGGGTTTCCACCGGCGGTGGTTCCTGATCTTCCGCTGGGGGAGGCGGGCTTGTTGCGGCCGCCGTTTTCGGCGCTTGCACCGCTGGCGGGTCTTCCTCCAGAAACTGAGCCACCACCGACCCAACAATCAGGATCGCAACAATAACAAGAGGGAGTCTGGTTTTCATGGCGCGCGCCTCACAAGGGTTTGAAGACGGCGCTTTCCGCCTCGATCTGGATGATGCGGAACACCACCCGCCGGGTGGCATCCCATTCTGCCTGGGTCGCGGGGGCGCAGCTCAGGTCGATATCCCCCTGCCCGTCAAAGGTACATTTCGGGGTATTGGGCTGCATCACGCCCCAGCCGACAATGCCGAACTGTGAAGGATCCAGGGTCACGCCCTTGCTGGCGCCATAGGCGATGATACTGTCTTTCACCGCATTGGCCCGGGTAAAACTGAGGTTCTTGGCCGCCTGCTTTACCTGTTGCAAAACCAGCTTGTTGGCCGCGCCTTTTTTCTGACGCAGGTAACCGAGGGGATCGCTATGACCCTCGATGGTCAACAGCGCGCCGCCATAGGTAGAAGCCAGGGCAATCGCCTTATCAAAGGCTTCCTGGTATTCGTCAGAGGAGAAACTGTTCTGGTTCGGCGCGAAATAGATTTCGAAGTTGAAGAGCTCGCCCTCGGAAAGGGCATTTTGTTGTTGGCGCTTCAGCACCAATTTGTTGACCTCGGTGGAATCGAATCGCGGGGTCTCCGCCAAATTGGTTCCCGGTTGGCCGCCCGGCCCAAAGGTGGCGTAATCCCAGTTGCCCACCGCCAAGGGGACCGTGCCGCCCATCAGGCTCAGTTGGGAGAAGGCAGCCTGCACCTCCGCCGTCAGGGCGGCAAAGTTTCGCGGATATCCGGGCTCCGCAAAAAACTTCACATTGCCTGGCAGGCCGACGAATTCCGCATCGCCATACATGGCGGCCACATCCTCCACCGCCGACCGGCTATCGAGCAGCAACTCGGCGGCGCTGGCCATGACATCCTGATATTCAGCCTCTTTCCCTGCATGGTTCTTCACCAGGTCGACGAGATGTTTCTGGCCATCCAACAGGCCTTTGACGAAGGTGCCCACCTGCGCCTTGTTGGCCTCGAAATAATCGGTCCGAACCGCATAGACATCGGCGATCACCCGGTTGGCGGTCTTGGTCGAGAGCAGAATACGCGCCCCGCGCACGGAATCCTCTGATCCTGTACCAACGGTTCCGCCGGAGGTGAGGGCCAGCGCATCGGGAATGATCACGAAGGCGGCGTCCACGCCCGAGTCAGCCAGGAACGCCATGGCCGGTGAGGACGAGGTTTCATCAATTTCAATAAGGTCTTTGACCCATTTGATGGTCACATCGGAAAGGTTCAGTCCCGCATCGCCCAACACCCGGGTGAGGTAATCCACATGGGGGCCATAGGCCTGCACCGCGATGGTTTTGCCCTTCAGATCGGCGGGGGTCTTGATCCCCTCCTTCACCACCAGGGCATCGCCGCCCGCAGACCAAGTGAGCTGCGCGACCACGGTCAGCGCCGTACGCGGATCCTTCGCGGCGGCTTCGGCGGCCATGTTGATCATGCCCATGGTACCGCGCAGGAACGGGGTGCGGCAGGCCAGGAAATCGTTTACCTGTGCCGCGAAATCATCCTGGCGGTAGAGTTCCACGTCCAAACCGGCCTTGCCAAACAGGCTGCCCGGCGCGGTGCGACGCGCATTGCCATTGGCGAGACTGGTGGCGATATCACCGCCCCAGGCGATCACCGGAACCTTGAGGGTCTTGCCGCCAGCGCAATCTTGCACCGTCGGATCCACGATCTGCGTGAGGGGCTGGGAATCCATATAATCGATGGCCAGGGCGGGCCCCGCCGCGACCATGACAACGCCCGCGAAAACCGTCGGTGACAACCACCTCAACATTTGCCCCTCCTGTGCTGGCAAAGCCTTCGCTTACAACTTCATTTTGCAAGCCTCGGCGTTTCGACCCGATGCTGACCTTGATATAGCAGGTTTACCCATGGGCGACAAATTTTCAACAGGAGACGGACCAGTTTTGACGACGGGTTAAGAGGTTGGCCAAAAAATGAAAACAGGAGCCGGGTGTCTCCGGCTCCTGCCAGTTTGGGTCACTTTTTTTTGGGACGTTGAAACTCGTTAGTTATAGATCCCGGCGAAGAAGGCGCTGAGTTCGTCATAGCCATCGAGGGGCAGAACATGGGCGATGTACTGATCGGGCCGCACCACGATCATGCAACCTTTCTCCCGGTCGATACCGCGCATGTCGAAGATATCCCCCACGCCTTTGTGATCGACGCAGAAGGTCTTTTCATGATCGATCAGGCCGAGCTTGCCGGTCATCGGCTTCAAGAGTGACGGCATGTTCTCGTAGGCCAATTGATCGAAGGTTTGCTGGAACACACCCCGGAAATCGATCAGGGCATCGATGTCCTCGCCGTCCTTGGTATATTTGACCACTGGCGAGTTCGGATCTTTTTCCAGCCAATCGGCGAGCTTATGCATGGCCGACCCCGGATCGGAGCTGTCGGCGGCACCGGCAAAGGCGTAGATGCGCCACCGTCCGTCGGCTTCGGCGGCATGGCCAAGCTGCATTTGCTTGGCATCGGCCAAGCGAACCACAGGCGCGGAATGGAAGCGACGGCCAATTTCTTCACCCGTCGCCAGCGCCTGATGGGTCGGCGCGCCGGTGAGCCTGGATTGGTCGTATTTCACGGCGTTACCGCCGGTGAATTCCAGGTTCGCCTTGAACTGACGAATGATGCGGGGCTCTTCCGTGCCGTTGCGCTCGGCTTCCGTGGTCGGCGCGGACATGATCCGGGCCCATTGGTGGTCGGTTTCAACCAACCGCTTGGCTTCCGTCAACCGCTCGGCGGAATATGTCCTCAGCAGGCTGGCATCGGCACGGCCTTGGAACACATGGGCCAGCTTCCAACCCAGGTTGAAGGTATCCTGCATGGACACATTCATGCCCTGCCCGGCTTTCGGCGAGTGGGTGTGGCAGGCATCCCCGGCGGTGAACACACGCGGATTGCGGTCTTCGCCAACGGGCACATCGTCGAACTTATCGGTGATGCTGTGCCCGATATCGTAGATCGACCACCAGACGACTTCTTTCACGTCGATGGAGTATGGCGCAATGATCCGGTTCGCGGCGGCAATCATGTCATGCCGGGTAAACTTGCGGTTCGCCGCTTTTTCATCCGGGTTGAGCTTGTCCAATTCCACATACATGCGGAACACATAGCCGCCTTCCCGCGGCAGGATCAGCACGTTGCCTTCCTTGGCGGAGGAGATCAGGCATTTTTGCCGCACATCGGGGAAGTCCGTATTGGCGAGAATATCCATCACGCCCCAGGCTTGGTGCGCCGCATCGCCGTGCAATTCCCCACCAATGGCCTTACGGACCGAAGAATGGGCGCCATCGCAGCCGACCACATAGTTGGCCCGAATGGTGCGGGTTTCCCACCAGTTGATGCCAGAGGAATCCTTGATGGTCACCGTTACCGGGTGATCATCGGTATCGGGATCGATGGTCAGGTCGACCACTTCCCATCCATAATCGGGTTCCAGCCGCGCGGCGGAGTTTCTCATCACTTCCAGGAATAAGCCGTGCAGACGTGCCTGGTTGATCAGGATATGGGGCATTTCCGAACTGTCGTCGGCCACATCCTGCACCCGACCCACGCGTTTGATATGAGCGGGGTTTTCGGGATCAGGCATCCAAAACGCGGTCTGGTTTACCCAGTAGGTTTCCCGCTTCACCTTGTCAGCGAAGCCGAAAGCCTGGAACATTTCCATGGTGCGGGTGTTAATGCCGTCGGCCTTGCCCTTGATGATGTTGGCGGGGCTCCGCTCCAAGATCATGGTTTCGATCTCGGGGAATTGCGCCAATTGCGCCGCGAGGCAAAGCCCGGCAGGGCCGGTCCCGGCAATCAGCACATCCACTTTTTCAGGCAAGGGCGCGCATTCGCCCCGGTCGCGCCGGTTCGGCGCCGCGTTTTTGATGTCGGGGTTTCCGCCCCTGAAGCCGTCCTTGTAAAATTGCATGGTTCTCGTTGACCTCCCAGGCACGATGAGTTGTTCAGATGATGAATATGATGTGCATACATATTATTTTGAGTCAACAAAAAAATAAGTATACTTACTATTATTCACAATCTGAAACGGGTATTGATTTTATGTATTACCGAGTCTGTTAACAGGTGCCCAAGAGGTCTGGCAATTCCAAAAGCGGCTACCGTTTTCCCAGATCGTTCAAACTGGCCGCGATCACCGCACGGGCCGTTTCCAGGCCATCCACCTGGCTCACCAGACCTAACGCGAGCTTGGTGAGGAACAGGGTTTCTTTAGCCTCCCCGGCCTGATCGATGGCGTCGGCCAGCAGATCATAAGCTTCTTCCAGTTCCGCGAAGGCCAGTTTAGATTTTAACGTCGGCATGTCTCTCTCCCCTTACGCGGAAACGGCATTTTGAATGGCAGCGGCAACGGTATCCCGATCGGCCATGACCCAGCGCCCGCACACATGCTGATCGGGCCGCAACACGTAAACGCCGCCCTCTGGCAGGCCAAAGCGCAGCCCGATTTTTCCATTCGGATCCGGCAAACTTTCATCCGCCGCGTCGGCGCGCGCCCCGATGGCGATGGTTTTGACCGCGATGGGAGCGGGCATCCGCAATTGCAGAATATCCTGTTGTGCAGCGGTGAGCTGTCCGCCCACGGCAAAAACCAGGATCACAAATTGGGGGCCGCAATGATCGAGCAGAAAGTCATCCGCCCCCAGTTTGACATTCCCCGCCGGAGCCCCGTTGGGCATGCCACCCTTGAGGATTTGGTTGTCGTCCTGCGGCGCGTTCAAAGGGCTATCCACATAGTCATGGGGCCGGGAGGTGCGCCAATGCATGAAATCCTTGGCGAAACTTTCGGATAGTGAAAACGATAGGACAGCATCGCGCAGCAGCCGATAACCACGCGTGGGCGGTGACATGAAGCGGGTACTTTTCCCCGCCTCGCCGCAGATTTCCAAGGCCGCCTTGACCCGCTCATGGCTGTAGCTGTCCAAGAGCCGCGGCCCAGCGGCGCCCTGCGCCACCAAGGCCAGCTTCCAGGCGAGGTTCTGGGCATCCTGCGCCCCCGTATTGGCGCCGCGCACGCCAAAGATGGGCAGCACATGGGCCGCATCACCACAGAACAGCACCCGGCCTTGTCGATAATCGGGCAAGGTGAGCGCATTGGCGCTGTACACGGTCGCCCAATCCAACGTCCAATTCACGGGCTGGCCGATCATCTCCAAAATCAAATTGATCCGTTCCGTGAGGCTCTCCTCGGCCAGGGCCTGTTCAGGCGACTCGCCATCGGGCAGGCGGAAATCCAGGCGCCATAACCCATCCGGTTGCCGGTGAACCAGAACATTGTTTCCCGGATTCCATTGGGGGTCGAAATGGCATTGCCGCTCGGTGGGCAAATCGATGGGCGCCAGAATATCGGCGATCACGAAATTGCCGGGATAGGCATCGCCGGTCATGCGCAGGCCAAGCTGCTTGCGCACCGCCGAGCGCCCCCCATCCGACGCGACGCACCAATCGGCTTGCAGAGCGTATTCCCCTTGCGGTGTATCCAGGGTCAGGGTAACGCCATCCGGATCCTGATCGAGGGACACGAACCGGGTCTGCCAACGAATTTCCGCATAAGGGCTGGCCGCGATCGCGGCCACCAGGAATTCTTCTATATATTGCTGTTGGATGTTCAGGCCTGGCATGAAGCGGTCATTCTCATCATAGGGCATGACCATCTTGTAAACCTCGGTGCCCTGATAGAACGACCGGCCGAACTGCCAGGGCAGCCCTTTTTCCACGAAGGGCGCATCGACCCCGGCCTGTTGCAGGATTTCCAGGGTCCTACGGGTCAGCACGATGGCCCGGCTGCCATGGGAGATTTGCGCCTCGCTCTCGATGATGACAGACGCCACTTTTTGCTGCGCCAATTCCAACGCCAGCAACATGCCGATGGGCCCGGCGCCGATAATCACCACCGGATGACGCGGCGCCGCGCCGGTCATCTCCGGCGGGGTTTGAAAGGGAAAAACCTGATAGTCGTAAAAGACGGATTTTCTCGGTGTCTGGTCCGGTTGATGCATGCCCATTGCCTCCCTGGGGTCTGCCGGTTTGTTAAGGATGTTGTACCGGCATGGCGCGGGGTTGTCTGTCCCCAGGGGTGAGGACAAGGATTCAGATCCGTGAAAGATAGAGGGCGAACAGCTCTGCGATCCCTGTGACTCCCAGCTTCTTGTAGGCCCGGTTGCGATAGGTAATGGCGGAAGACTTGCTGACCTCCAGGGTCAATGCCGTCGCCTCATGGGAATAGCCGAGGAGTGCATAGGCGCAGACGGCGGCCTCCCGGTCAGACAGCTTCGCCGCATGGTCCCGGAAGAAGGTTTGCAGCAGGCCGCGCATTTCCTCCCGGTCCCCCGGGGGGGCGGACGCGGCCCAAACCTCCGCATGCTTATGCAGGCTGGAAAGGGCGATCTCGCCCCAATCTCGCGCGGCGGCGGCTTCCGCCTCAGAAAAAGCGGGCATGCCTGCGCGTCGGTAAAGATTGAGGTAGACCACATCCGCGCCCACCGCCTGAAAGAGAGAAAGTTTACCGGATAACCCCGCATCGGCGAAAAACCGCGACCGATACGCGGGATCCGCGTAATCCGCCAGTTCAGACCGGACGATGCTGAGCTCTGGCCGTGCCTCGCGCAATATGGGATCATCCGCATAGCCCCCGCCAACCCAGGTCCGACACAGGCCTTCCACCAGATCCCGGTCGCCGGGGCGTTCCGCCACCAGGGTCACCGGCGGTTTATCCCGGGAAATATGCCAGGCGGTCATCTGCTGAAACGGCATCACCGCCCGCCAATAGGCGAACAGCGCCTGAGGATAGGCGGCGCTGCCGATCCGATCGATCAACGCGACGATCCGGGGAGCTATGGTCGGAGTCATCCGGCGCGCCCTCCCCTCACCCAACCGGTTTGCGCGCTGCGGGACGATTGACAAGATAAATGCCACTCGCTACCAGCCCCAACGCCAGCAGCAGCTTCACCGAGACCTGGTCTCCCAACAGCAGCGCCCCGGCCGCCACGCCGAACACCGGGGTGAGGAAACTGAACGAGGCTACCCGGGGCGCCGGATAATGACGGATCAACCAGAACCATACGAGATAGGTAATGGCGGCAATCCACACGGTCTGATACAGCAGGCTGACGATGCCGAACGGGGTCAACGCCGTTACCCCCGGTTCATCCAGCGCCAGCGACCCCAAAGGTAAGACCAGGGCCGACACCGCAAGCTGATAGAGCAAGACGCGCCCCGGGTCGATGCCGCGCAAAGGGCTCGCCTTGATCAGCACCGTGGTCGCCCCCCAAAGGATCGCCGCGCCGATCAGCATGGCATCGCCGATCAGGGTTGCGCCCGAGAGCGCATCAAAGGATTGGCCGAAAATCACCACCACCCCCAGAAAGGCACAGGCAAGGCCCATCACCTGATCCAGCCGCAATTTTTCGCTGGGGATAAACAACCAGGAGCCGAGCGCCACCACGAAGGGGGAGGTATACAGAAAAATCGCCGCGCGGGAGGCCAGGGTGTAATCCAGTCCCCAATAGATCAGCATGAATTCGAAGGCAAACAGCAGCCCCGCCGCCACGCCCCACCAGAGCGTACCGTCGCGCGGGAAAAGCGGGCGCTTGCGGGCAATCATCCACAGGGAGACCAACAGAGTTGCACCGATGGACCGAATTGCCGCCTGCAAAACAGGCGATACCTCCGTCACAATCGCCTTGATGGCGACTTGCTGCAATCCCCAGCTCAGGCACAGGACCAGCAAGAGGCCCACGGCGACCCCGTCGAGTTGGCGGCGATTTTCCATTCGTTGCGTGATCAGGGCGCGACGCCCTGAGCCCCCTGCAGGATCACTTTATTTATCCAACACAGGACGCTTTCTCGTCCCGCCTGTCAACAGCGGGAATGCGGATAACGGCCCAAGAAAATGGCACGGCTATGCCTTGTAGGAGGCCGCCAGCGCCCGCAAGCCATTGGCCAGCAAGGTCACATCGATGCCGACCGCCAGGAAGCTCGCCCCCGCCGCCTCGGCCTTGTCGAGAAGCGCCTTGTCGGTGGTCAGGATCCCTGCGGCCTTGCCCGCCGCCACCACTTTTTCGATAGCCGCCAGAACGGTTTCCTGCACGATGGGAGTCCCCGGCTTGCCCAGATACCCCATATCGGCGGCCAGATCGGAGGGGCCGAGAAACACGCCATCCACCCCATCCACCGCCAGGATATCGTCCAGCGCCGCAACCCCAGCGCGGCTTTCCACCTGCACGACCAAACAAGTCTGCGCGTTGGCGGTGGGCAGGTAATCGGCAATCCCGGCGAAGGCCGACGCCCGCGCCAAGGCGGAGCCCACCCCGCGTATCCCTTCCGGCGGATATTTAATGGCTTCCACCAGCCGCTTCGCCTGTTCCCCGCTTTCCACCATGGGGATCAACAGGGTCTGCGCCCCGGCATCCAAGGTCTGCTTGATGATCCATTCCTCGCCCTTGGGCAAACGCACAACGGCGGGCACGTCATACACCGCCAGGGCCTGTAACTGCCGCATGATGGAGCGCAGATCATTGGGCGAATGCTCCCCATCGATCACCAGCCAATCGAACCCGGCGGTGGCGGAAATTTCGGCGGCAAAGGCATCGGCGAGGCCGATCCAACTGCCGATCTGGCGCTTTCCTTCCAACAGGTTCTGTTTAAAGAGGTTCACGGGTGCGGGCATGATGGGTATTTCCTATGCGAAGGTGATGGCGACAGACCCGAAGGGGCCGAAATCAGCGGTGATGTGAGCGCCCGGTTCGGTCTCCAACGGCCGGATGAAAGACCCGGACAACACCCAGTCTCCGGCGGAGAGCGAGTCGCCATAGGTGGCGAGACGGTTGGCCAGCCAGACGATCCCTTCCACCGGGTCATCCAACACCCCGGCCCCCAGGCCGGTCTCCTCGACGACGCCATCCCGCTTGACGATGGCGCCGATCCAGCGCAGGTCCATCTCGGTGGGGGCGAAACGTTCGGCCCCCAGAACGATCCCCGCATTGGCGGCATTGTCGGAAATGGTATCGACAACGGTCCGCAAAACGCCGCTTTCGGGGTCTTTCCGAAGAATCCGGGTATCGAGGATTTCCAGCGCCGGGGCCACCTGATCGGTCGCGGCCAGCACATCGGCGCGGGTGATGCCGGGCCCTTTGAGGGGCGCGGCAAGGTGAAACGCGATTTCCGCTTCGATTCTGGGCTGGATGAAACGGCCCTTCGGCACCACGCCCCCGGTGTGGAAAAACATGTCATCGAACAGAATGCCGCTATCGGGCGTTTCGATATTCAGCACGGACTGCATGGCGCGGGAGGTCAGACCGATCTTCCAACCCTTGATGGTCCGCCCCGCCGCGATCTTGCGTTTCACCAAGGCGGCCTGTACCGCGTAGGCTTCTTCCAAGCCCATCTCTGGATGGGCGAGGCTGAGCAACCCGATCTGCTGGCGGGCTTGCTCGGCCTGGAACAGCCGTTCCGCCGCGGCGTCGATCATTTCCTGGTTGAGTTTCATGTCTCGTCCACGACCCCGTTGCGCAAGATACCGATCCCTTCCGCTTCCACCTCGATCACGTCGCCGGGCTTCAAGAACCGGGGCGGATCGAACCGCGCGCCCGCGCCGGTGGGGGTGCCGGTCACGATTACGTCGCCTGGCACCAGGGTGGTGAAGGTGGAGATATAAGCAATCTGCCGGGCGAAGGGGAACATCATGCGGCTGGTGCGATCGTCCTGGCGCAGCTCTCCATTGACCCGGGTGGTCAGGCGGATATCGTCCAATTGCGACCGGTCGGTAAATGGCACGATCCAGGGCCCGATGGCGCCGGACCCATCGAAATTCTTGCCTTGGGTGACATTGAACTTGGCGTGCCGCACCCAGTCGCGCAAGGTGCCCTCATTGCACAGGGACAAGGCGGCGATATGGTCGAAGGCCTCGGCTTCCGGGATATGGCGCCCGCCCTTGCCGATCACCACCACGATTTCGCCTTCGTAATCCAGCTTGTCGGAGGCCTTGGGCCGGGTGATCGGCACGTCATGCCCCACGAAGGAGCGGGCAAACCGCACGAACAAGGACATATTCCTGGGCGCTTCCTGCCCATCCTTATATTCCGCGTTGCGATCGGGGAAATTAACCCCAACGCAAAGGATCTTTTCCGGGCGCGGGATGGGAATTTCGAATGTGAAGGTCCCGTCCGCATGGGTGATGGGTTTACCCGCCGCCGCCTGTTCCAACGCGGCCAAGCCATCATTTTCGATGACCTCCCGCAGGCTGGGCCAATCCGGGAAATCGGGGGTGAGATCGACCATGCCACCATCAACGACGGCGCCGTAGAAAGACCGGCCTGCGGCAGAGGCTGTTGCGAACCGCATCATGATTGCACCGGAAAAACAAAGTTGACCTGACCCGTACCGGAACTGGGGAAATATTCGCTGATCTGCTCCCCCTTGCCAGTATAACCATCCCATCCCAGGGCGCCGAACATCATCGCCGTATCGTGCATATGGCCCTCGCCGGAACAATGCTTCGCATAATCGGGCAACATCTTCAGGAAGGTGGCGATCTCCCCATTTTTCCACAGATCCATCACGCGGATATCCATCTGCCTGTTGAATTCGCTGGAAATGGTGAAGGTGCCGTTATTCGCTTCGTAAAGTTCGTTCTGCCAGATCTTATGCGACAAGGAGCCGGAGGCCAGCAACGCCACATTGCTGTCGCTCGCCTCGATGGCTTCGCGTATCGCCTCCCCCACCAGGCGGGAGGACTCATGACTATGCACCGTGCACCAGCCACCGATGGAGACCACCTTGAAATGGGCATCCTCGTTCATGTAGCGCATGGGCACCAGGGTGCCGTATTCCAGTTCCAGTGAATCGATCTGATGGGACAGCGTGTGCACATCCTTGGCCATGGCTTTCTCCGCGATCAGATCGCCGAGCGCCGCATTGCCCTGATAGTCATATTCCAGATTCTGAATGAATTGGGGGAACTCGTTGCTGGTAAACACACCCTTGAACCGATGGTTCGCATTGATGTGATAGCCCGCGTTCACCACCCAATGGGTATCCACCACCACAATGGTATCGACGCCCAATTCCCGGCAGCGGCGGCCAATCTCCCGATGCCCATCGATGGCATGTTGCCGGGTGCCGTAAACCCGCCCAGGGCTTTCCGACATGATCATCGTCGGGACGTGGGTAACTTTCCCCACCAAGCTGAGTTTGCCCATGGTTTCCTCCCTGTCAGGCGCCAAGCCGCGGGATCGCATGCGCGCCCAGGGCCAGCCCAATATGTTTTTGTTCCATATAGAATTCGAACGACCAATCGCCGCCGTCCCGTCCGATGCCCGACGCTTTTACCCCACCGAAGGGGGTGGGCAGATGCCGCACATTTTCCGAATTAACCCAGATCATTCCGGCTTCCAGCTTGTCGGTGAAGCGCAGCGCCCGGGTGATATCCTGGGTCCAGACATAGCCGGTGAGGCCATATTGAATATCGTTGGCGATCTCCAAGGCCTCCTCTTCCGTATCGAAGGGGATGACGGTGAGCACGGGACCGAAGATCTCCTCCTGCGCGATGCGCATGCTGTTATTGGCATCGGCGAACAGGGTGGGCCGGACAAAGCAGCCGGGCTGCCCCAGCACCTTGCCGCCCGCCGCGATGCGCGCACCATCTTGCACCCCGACATCGAAATAGGAGGAGACCTTTTCAAAATGGGTCGGATGGATCAGCGGGCCGATTTCGGTGGCCGGGTCCAATGGATGGCCGACCTTGATGTTATCCACCCGCTGGCTCAACTTAGCGACGAAATCGTCATAAACCGTGCGCTGCAGCAATAACCGGCTGGACGAGGTGCAGCGCTCCCCATTGAGGGAATAGATCATGAAGATCGCCGCATCCATGGCGCGCTCCAAATCCGCATCGTCGAACACGATCACGGGGTTCTTGCCGCCCAGCTCAAAATGCACCCGTTTCAGGGTCTCGGACCCCTGACGCATGATCATGGACCCGGTCTTGGATTCACCCACGAAGGCGATGGCCTTGATATCCGGATGCTCCGTCAGCCGCTTGCCCGCGCTCTCACCAAAACCATTCACCAGGTTCCACACCCCTTTGGGCAGGCCCGCTTCTTCGGCGATCTTCACCAAAAAATGCGCCGTGACCGGAGAGAATTCCGCCGGCTTGTGCACCACGGTGCAGCCCGCCGCCAAGGCCGGGGCGATTTTCCAGGTGGACAGCATGAACGGCGTGTTCCACGGCGTGATCACCCCCACCGGGCCGATGGGCGTGCGGGTGCTGATGTTCATCAGGGTCGGCGACGGCAAGGCCTGACCATTGCGGGCGTCGGGCGCCTTATCGGCGAAGAAACGGAAATTCTCCGCGCCGCGCAGCGCCGCCTTGCCCATGAAGCGGATCGCCTGCCCCGTATCCATGCTCTCCAGAACGGCGATTTCATCTTGATGGGCAACAATGGCGTCGGCCACTTTGTGCAGGATCTTTTTGCGTTCTGCCAACGGCATGTCGCGCCAGGCGGGGAACGCGGCCTTGGCCGCCTGCACGGCGGCATCCACATCCTCGGCGCCGCCCTTGGCGACGGTGCAGATCACCGCGTTATCCACGGGAGAGATCGAATCGAAAGTCTCGCCAGACAGGGCCGGGCGATCCGCGCCATCGATGCGATTAGGCACGCCGTTCGCCGCATAGGGCGAGAAGGCCGCTTTCCATTTTTCCAGGTTCGATGCCAGATCGGCCATGTCAATTATCCTTTTTCATAAAGTCGCGATAGGAACTGCGCTTCGGGCTCAGTTCCGGATCGATGTCACGCATTTCGAGAGACAGTGCGAAGGGGCGCTGTGCAAAATAAGGTTCCAAGAAGGCCTCCGCCGCCGCGTAGATGTCTTGGGTGGCACGTTTGCGGTCTTCCAAGCCGCGCCCCCCGCGCAGGCGGATTGAAATATCGATGAACCCGGCATCGGGAAGATCACCATCGGCAATGGCGTAGTAGTCACACCGAATGGCGCGCACCCGGATGCCCGCCGTTGGCAGGATCTCCGTCGCCGCCCCCGCCGCGCGCAAGCAGTCGCAAAGGCCGTTCAGATCCAGGACGGTTTCCAGATTCGCGGAAAATTCGACAATAAAATGCGCCATGCTTGCCTACCCGTTTTTTAATATGTTAATATTTAACATGTTAAATAATTGAGGCGGATGAGTGAGTCAAGTTGATTCCGCGCTGAGAAGCGTTACCCTCGATCCTCCTTCCTAATGTCGCGTTGAGCAGGTGGCCGATGAACCATGCACCGAGAAAGACCCCGAGGCCTTTAAAAGGCTCACTCCCCATCGCCTTGTTGCGGGCGCGAGAATCGGTGATGTCCCGATTCCGCCCGCTCCTGGCAGCGCGCGGATTCACCGAACAGCAATGGCGGGTCTTGCGGGTTTTGGATGAATTCGGGCCCTTGGATCCGTCTGAGATCGCCGAACGATCGGTCATCATGCCGCCGTCCATGACCCGGATTTTGAAAACATTGGAAGACAAGGGCATGGTGGTGAGAACGCAGCATCCCCATGACCGGCGCCGTTATATCATCGACCTGACGGAGGTCTCCCGACGCGCGATTTCCGCTGCGACTCCCGCTTCCAATCAAGTCTATGCCGAGATCGAAGCGCTTTATGGGCGGGAAAAACTCGAACAACTCCTCGACTTGTTGGAGGAGCTGGCGCGCAGCGTCGGCGATCCAACGCTGCAAGACTTAACACAGAAACTGGCGCCGGGAGAGTCGGACTAGAAAGCATGGAAACAGAGGCAGAGATATACGACTTTTCGAGAATTGCCGAGCGAGTGGATCCATGAAATTAGGGTCCCACCACGTTCCCCCCGGGCGCTGAATGCGATCGCCCCACATATTTTTTCTTACCGGCTTTTACCCGCGTGTCATCACTGCGATTGACGGGAGTGCCACGTGCGTGTTGACTAGTGCCGCAGGAAATACTTCGAAGAAACGGCGTTTTAAGGAATCACCATGAGCTTTTTCGAATGGAAGGACGCCTATAGCGTGGGCGTGCCAAAAATCGACGAGCAACACAAAGTCCTCGTCGCTTTGATCAACGAATTGGACAAAATACAAAACCAAGGCGGCGAACTACACCGGGTTTTGGAAACCCTGGATTGGTACGTGAAAGAACATTTTTCTGACGAAGAAAAATTGATGCGCGATGCTTCCTATGGGGAACTGAAATCCCACATCGCCGAACATCGCGAGTTCGAAACCTGGCTCAAGAATATCCGCTTTTACATGCGCAGCGCGGGCGCACAGACCGAACAAGCCGCGCGGGAAATGGAAGACCACCTGAAGGAGTGGCTAACCAAACATATTTTGGTCGTAGATATGAGCTACAAGGATGTACTGGCGCCCCACTGACACTACCGAGGCCCCACGCGAATAAGGCTCTTGGAATTTTGGGGAGATGGCGCAACAAACCGGTTGCGAAAATAAAATTATCATCTATAATGGTTATAATTCATAACTAATTCGAACGTGCAACCGAATGCCGCTAACTGGGAGACGCGGCACCAATGGGAGGTAGAATATGAAGAATTTTCGTGGATTATTGCGGACCGCCGCGGCTGCGGCGGTTTTGGCGGTAACCTTTAATGCCGCACCGGCTGGCGCGGCGGATTATACGTTGCGCATGCATCAGTTCCTGCCGGCGCAGGCGAATGTGCCGAAAAATGTGCTGGATGTCTGGGCTGACAAGATTGAAAAAGATTCCGGCGGCCGGATCGAGATCCAACGCTTCCCGTCCATGCAGTTGGGCGGCAAGCCGCCGGAACTGATCGACCAGGTGATCGATGGCGTGGCGGACATCGTTTGGACCGTGTCCGGCTATACCCCGGGCCGCTTCCCGCGCACGGAAGTGTTCGAACTGCCGTTCATGATGACCAATGCGGAAGCTGCCTCCCGCGCCTATTGGACCGTCGCCCAAGAAACCATGAAGGATGACTTCAAGGCCTTCCATGTTCTGGGCCTGTGGGTACACGGCCCGGGTCTCATCCACTCCAAGAACCCCATCGTTTCCATTAAGGATCTTAACGGTGTGAAGCTGCGGGCCCCGACCCGAACCACCAACATGCTGTTCAGCTCCCTGGGCGCCACCCCGGTGGGCATGCCGGTTCCGGCGGTGCCTGAAGGCTTGTCCAAAGGTGTGATCGACGCGACCATCATTCCTTGGGAAGTGACCGGCGCGCTGAAGGTTTCCGAATTGGTGAAAAACCACACCACCTTTGGTGACGCCTCCTTGTACACCACCACCTTCATCTTCGCGATGAACAAGGATAAGTACGAGAGCCTGCCCGATGACCTCAAAAAAGTGATCGACGATAATTCCGGCCTGGAATTTTCTGCCTTCGCTGGTGCTCAGATGCAAAGAGACGATGCGCCCTCCAAAGCCATCGCCGAAAAGCTGGGCAACAACATCATCGTCCTGACGCCCGACCAGGTGAAAGAATGGCAGGATGCCTCGCAGGCGACCATCGCCGCCTGGGCCAAGGAAATGGATGACAAGGGCCTGGATGGCACCGGTCTGATGAAGCGGGCCAGCGAGCTCATCGCGGAAAATACCGCGAAGTAGCGCACCCATCCTCTGGGATCATTCCGACTGTTCCGGCGGCACCGCGCCGCCGGAACGGATCGGCTCTTCATGGAAACGGGGCATGCAAATATTCGTCGAACGACTCGCACGATACATGGCATTGCTGGGCGGCATCGTCCTCACCTTGCTCATTATCCTGACCTGCGTCAGCGTCCTGGGACGGGGCTTGAACACCTTCGGACACTCAGACTTTCTAACCAGTCTCTCCGCCGCCTTTGCCGACACATTGATCAGCTCCGGCGTCGGACCGATCAATGGCGATTTCGAGATTGTGGAAGCCGGTATCGCTTTTGCGATTTTTGCCTTTCTTCCCTACACCCAATTGCACGGGGGGCATGCGACTGTCGATATTTTCACGTCGATGATGCCCCGCGTGGCGAATAATTTTGTTACGGCATTTTGGGAAGTCGTGCTCAGCGCCGTCATCTTGCTGATTACCTGGCGCCACGGCGCCGGATTCATCGGCAAACTGGATAATGGCGAAACCACCTTCCTGCTTGAATTCCCCATTTGGTGGGCCTATGGGGCGAGCCTGATCGCCGCCATTGTCGCCTCCATCGTCGCCCTCTACACCGCCTTTACCGCCATTTACGGCGTGGTCACCGGGCATCCGCCGCGGCCCAAGGAAGAAGGAGCAGGACATTGAGCATGCTCGAGCTTGGATACCTGTCCTTCCCCGTATTGCTGGTGATGATCTTTTTGCGCGCGCCCATTGGGCTTGCCATGATGATCTGCGGCATGGGCGGACTCTATTTCGCCATGGGCGGCGAAACCATGGTGCTGGCGAAGCTGAAAAGCGAAACCTATTCCACCTTTTCCAGCTATTCCCTGTCCATCATTCCGATGTTTCTGTTGATGGGCCAGTTCGCCACCTTGTCCGGCATGTCCTCCGCCCTGTTCAAAGCAGCGGAAAGCTGGCTGGGCCATCGCAAAGGCGGCGTGGCCATGGCATCGGTTGGGGCCTGTGCGGGCTTCGGCGCGATCTGCGGCTCCTCGCTGGCGACGGCAGCCACCATGAGCCGTGTCGCCCTTCCCGAACTGCGTCGGTATGGCTATGCGGGTGGGTTTTCCACCGCAACCCTGGCGGCGGGTGGCACCTTGGGCATTCTGATTCCGCCGTCGGTGATCCTGGTGATCTACGCGATCCTGACCGAACAGAATATTGCCAAGCTGTTCCTGGCGGCCTTCGTGCCCGGTATTTTGGCCGCGGTCGGCTATATCATCACCATCTCCATCTATGTGCGCAAATACCCGAAAGCGGCGGGCACGCGGGAACCCGCGCCCTATGCGGAGCGGATGAAGGCCATTTTCGATGTGTGGCCGGTGCTGTTGATTTTTGGCCTGGTCGTAGGTGGTATTTACCTTGGCTGGTTCACGCCGACCGAAGGCGCGGCCGTGGGCGCGGCGGGCACCGGTGTGGTTGCCTGGATCTCGGGCAATCTCAGTTGGTCCGTCTTCAAGCAATGCATTACCTCCACCGCCATGAGCACGGCGATGATTTTCTTCATCGTTCTCGGCGCTGGCTTGTACAACAGCTTCCTGGCCCTCACTCAGGTGCCGCAGGAACTGTCCAACTGGATTGTCAGCCTGGGTCTCAGCCCCTGGCTGGTGTTGGCTCTGATCCTCAGCTTCTATCTGGTGTTTGGTTGCCTGATGGATAGCCTGTCCATGATCTTGTTGACCGTGCCCATCTTCTTCCCCGTCATCAGCGCCCTGGATTTCGGCATGCCCATCGAGCATGTGGCGATCTGGTTTGGTATTCTGGTGCTGATTGTCGTGGAGGTGGGGCTCATAACGCCACCGGTGGGGATGAACTTGTTCATCATCAATGCCATCGAGCATGACACCTCGATCTTGGAGACCTACAAGGCCGTCATCTGGTTCGTGGGGTCGGACATCATCCGGGTGATCATTCTGTTCCTGTTCCCAACCATCACCCTGTTCCTCATTCCTTGAGGAACAGGGGGTCATCGGACGCCACGACAGGTTTGGCAAATTAGATTTGGAATATAATAATGATGAAGCATAACTATTTAGGAGAAGGACGATGCTGATTTCGGGTCAATCCGCCATTGTGACCGGCGGCGGCAGCGGCCTTGGGGAAGCGACCGCCCGCCATTTGGCGGCACAGGGCGCGCGCGTGGCCATCCTGGATTACGATGTCGACAAGGCGCAGGCTGTCGCGGCAGACATCGGCGGTGTCGCCGTCAAAGTGGATGTCAGCGATGAGCCGGGGGTCGACGCCGCCATTGGCGAAGCGGAGCAAAAATTGGGCGCCATGCCCCGGATCGTCGTCAACTGCGCCGGTGTGGGCGTGGCGGCGCGGATCCTTGGCCGCGAAGGGAAAATGTCCTTCGATCAATTCGACCGGTCCATGAAGGTCAACTTATATGGCACCTATCATGTGTTGAGCCATGCCGCGCGCCGGATCGCCGAAATGGACCCGCTGGAGGATAACGAACGGGGCGTCATCATCAACACCGCCTCTGTCGCCTGGGAAGACGGGCAATTGGGCCAAGCCGCCTATGCGGCCTCCAAAGGCGCCATCGCCTCCCTCTGTTTGCCGGCGGCGCGGGAATTCGCCCGCTTCGGCATTCGGGTAATGACCATCGCCCCGGGCCTGTTCCACACGCCGATGATGGAAACCCTGCCGCCGGAGATCGCCGAAAAAATAGCCTCCGACATCCCCTTCCCGTCCCGCCTGGGAAAACCGGCGGAATATGCCATGCTGGTGGCACAGATTGTCACCAACCCGTTCATGAACGGCACCATTATTCGCCTGGACGGCGCCGTCCGTCTTCCGCCGCGCTAGCCCGAGAGGAATTCCCATGGCCGACCAAATTCTGAAGATTGACATCCAAGACGGCATCGCCACCCTCACCATGAACCGCCCCGGCAAGCGGAACGCCATGTGCGATGAGCTGCTGGAGGCCATCGACGGCTTCTTCAGCAAGCCGCCGAAGGATGTGAAGGTTGTGGTTTTAACCGGTACCGATGGCCATTATTGCTCGGGCCTTGACCTGAGCGAGCATGTGGCCCGCAATGCGGAAGGCACCATGCGCCATTCTCGGGGCTGGCATCAGGTGATGGAGAGGGTGCGGTTTGGCGGCTTCCCCGTGATTTCCGCCATGTTTGGTGCCGTGATTGGCGGCGGGCTGGAGTTGGCATCCGCCACCCATGTGCGGATCGCCGAGCCCTCCACCATCTTTCAGTTGCCGGAAGGCAAGCGCGGCATTTTCGTCGGCGGCGGCGCCAGCGTCCATGTGGGCCGCATCCTGGGCGCCGACCGGATGATCGAGATGATGCTGACGGGCCGTAAGTATAATGCGGATGAAGGCCTCACGTTGGGGTTAACTCACTATTCGGTTGGGGAGGGCGAAGCCCTGCCCATGGCGCAAGACCTGGCCCGGAAGATCGCGCGCAACGCGCCGTTGTCCAACTATATCATGATCCAGGCCCTGAGCCGCATCGAGGACATGGCGAAGGCGGATGGCCTGTTCACGGAAAGCCTGTGCGCGGCCCTGACCCAGACCAGCCCGGACGCTGTGGAAGGGTTGCAGGCTTTCTTGGAAAAACGCGATCCCAAGTTCAGCTAAGCCGATGCAAAAACCGACGGAAAAAACCACGGGCAGGGAAGCCGAACCGATCTCCGAATCCCATCTGGATGATCTGATCGGGTATCACATTCGGCGTGCCTCGAACATCATCCAGGCGGATTTGGCGCGCACGCTCAAGCCGTTTGACCTGCGGATGCTGACCCTTTCCGCCCTGGCGGTGATCGCTGGTAATCCGGGTCTGCGCCAGTCTCAGCTTGCCGATGCGCTGGAGATCGAACGGCCTAATCTTGTGGTGGTGGTCGACGAGTTGGAGCGACGCGAGCTGATCCTGCGCGAACGCACGCCAACCGACCGACGGGCCTATGCGCTCACCCCCACATTGGCCGGGCGCACGCTTTTAAACAAGGCACTCAAAGCGGTGCAAGACCATGAACGTCGGCTCTTTGCTGGCATTCCGGATGATCTGAAAACAGACATCATCAATGTCATGACGAAAATAAGAAACAATGGGTAGGGCTATTCACCATGAGACGTACATCCACATTCCAGCCGCACGCGGTCAAACGCGAGGATAGGCCTGACGGCACCATCCGCCTGAAATCCGAAATTCCGCTGACCCCCGCCGTCTCCCGTACCGGGGACTGGCTCCATCACTGGGCCGACGCCGCGCCGGATCGCACTTTCCTGGCGGAGCGCTTTGGCGGTGGTTGGCGCGAGGTTTCCTATGCCGAGGCCTTGCAGAAGGTACGGGCCCTGGGTCAGGCGCTATTGGGGCGCGGCCTGAACGCGGATACCCCGATCATGATCCTGTCCGGCAATGGGGTCGATCACGGCTTGCTGGCGCTGGCCGCCCAATATGTGGGGGTCCCCGCGGTGCCCGTGGCCGAGCAATATTCCCTGATCCACGGCGCCCATAACCGGTTGCGGCATGTGGCCGAGTTGGTGCGGCCGAAGATGGCCTACACGGTCAACGGTGATCAATATGCGGAAGCCCTGGCGCTGGATTTCTTTGAAGATATGGAAATCCTGTCCAGCCATCCCGGGCACCAGAAAGCCACCGACATCACCGACCTTTTTAAAGGGGATTCCGGCGTCGATGTGGATGCCGCCTTCAATGCCACGGGGCCGGAGACCATTGGCAAGATTTTGATGACCTCCGGGTCCACCTCCACCCCCAAGGGCGTGCCGACCACCAACCGCATGATGTGTGTGAATCAGGCGCAGATCGCCGATTCCCTGCCCTTCCTGCGCGAGCGTCCGCCGCGGATTGTGGATTGGCTACCCTGGAACCATGTGTTCGGCGGGTCCCACAATTTCAACATGATGCTATCCAACGGGGGCAGTCTTTATGTGGATGATGGCAAACCGGTGAAGGGCCTGTTCGACCGGACGTTGGAGAACCTGTCTTTGAAGACCGGCACCCTTGTTTTCAACGTGCCTTTGGGCTTTGCCATGCTGAAGGACGCCCTGCAAAAAGACGAAACCCTGCGGCGCCGGTTCTTCGAAAATCTCGACCTGATGTTCTATGCGGGCGCGTCTCTCCCCCAAGATGTGTGGGAGAGTTTTGAAACCATGGCCATGGAGGTGAAGGGCGAAATTCCGCTGATGACCTCCTCTTGGGGTCTCACCGAAACCGGTCCCGCCACCATGATGCAACAGGAACCGACCGAACGGTCGGGCGTGGTGGGCGTGCCCATGACCGGCGTAACGGTGAAATTGCTGCCCGATGACGAGATGCGCTGCGAAGTGCGGGTCAAGGGCCCGAACATCATGGATGGCTATTTCCAGGCGCCGGAGAAAACCGCGGAATGCTTTGACGAAGAAGGCTTCTTCATCACAGGGGATGCCATGAGCTTCGTTGATCCGACGGACCCGAACCGGGGCATGAAGTTCGAAGGCCGTATTTCGGAGGATTTCAAGCTGCTGACCGGCACCTGGGTGCGGGCCGCCGCGCTCCGCGCCGATATCATTTCCTGTCTCGCGCCCTTGGCCAGCGATGTGGTCATCACGGGGCAGGACAAGAACGAGATCGGTGTGATGGTCTTTCCCGACCGGGCGATCTTACGGGAAGAGGGCTTTACCGAAGACGAAGCCGGTGGCGCCCTCACCTGCCACCTACTGCTGACCGATATTCAGCACAGACTTGCCGAACGCGCGCATCGGGTCAGCGGGTCTTCCACCCTGGTCAGCCGGGCGCTGGTTCTGGCGGAACCGCCCTCCATTGCCGACGGCGAGATCACCGCGAAGGGCAATCTGAACCCACGTAAGGTGCAAACCCGCCGCGCCCAATTATTGGATCGGCTTTATACGGACGGCGATAACGCTGTTTGCAAAATTTAGGAGACGGTTTCATGGTCGATATTTCCAAAGTTCGCGCCATCGATATCCATACCCATGCGGAAGAACCCTGCGGGTGCCATGCGGATGATGGCTATGACGACCTGCAGGCCGCCATGGCAAAATATTTCCGCGCGCCCTGGGAACATCCGCCGACCATCCCGGAAACCGCAGCCCATTACCGGGAGCAGAATATCGCCGCGGTGATTTTCCCCGTGGATGCGGAACGGGAAACTGGCTATCGCCGCTATAAGAACGAAGAGGTCGCCGAACTCGCCGCCGAGAATGACGATGTATTGATCCCCTTCGCCTCCATCGACCCGCACAAGGGGAAGATCGGCGCGCGCGAGGCCCGGCGCCTGATCAGCGATTTCGGCATCAAGGGGTTCAAGTTCCATCCGACCATGCAGGGGTTCTACCCCAACGACCGGATGGCCTATGACCTTTATGAAGCGATTGCCGAAAGCGGTGGCATCGCCCTGTTCCACACCGGTCAAACCGGCGTGGGCAGCGGCATGCGCGGCGGCAATGGCATGCGGTTGAAATATTCCAACCCCATGTATATGGACGATGTGGCGGTGGATTTTCCGGACATGAAAATCATCCTCGCCCATCCCAGCTTCCCCTGGCAGGAAGAGGCCCTTTCCGTCGCCCAGCACAAACCGAATGTCTATATCGATTTGAGTGGCTGGTCGCCGAAATATTTCCCGCCAATCCTGGTGAAATATAGCAACTCGATCCTGCGCAAGAAGGTGCTGTTCGGGTCCGACTGGCCGATGATCACGCCAGAACGCTGGCTGGAGGATTTCGAGCAGATTCCCATCAAGGATGCGCTCCGCCCCGACATCATCAAGAACAATGCGGCCGAGCTGCTGGGGCTGATGTAAGCCCCCGCCTCTTGCCGCTGATTAATTCGACGTTTTTCGAACCATGGAGCCCCTGCCATGAAACCCTTTGCCGCGCCTTTAAACGATATCCTGTTTTGCATGAACGAGGTGGCGGGTGCCACCGCCCTCGACCATTGGGACCCGGAATTCGCCGGGCAATTGGGCGAGCATTTCGCGGGTTTCGCGGAAGGGGAGATTGCCCCCATCGACGAACCCGGAGACCAACAGGGATGCCGCCTGGAAAACGGCCGCGTGCGCATGCCCGATGGCTTCGTCCAGGTCTATCAGGCCTATGCGGAAAACGGTTGGCCCAGTCTGACCATCCCGGAGGAATATGGCGGCCAGGGATTGGACGCGCTGATGCTGGCCATCACCAGCGAAATCTTTACCGGCGCCTGCCACAGCCTGCAAATGGTCACCGGTTTGGTGCCGGGGGCGGTCAATACCATTTTGCGGTTCGGCACAGAGGATCAAAAAGCTCGGTTCATTCCGCCCATGGCGTCTGGCGAATGCCTCGCCACCATGTGCCTGACCGAACCCGGCGCCGGGTCTGACCTCAGCCGTATTCGCTGCAAGGCGGTGGAAGAAGCGGATGGCTGGACCCTGCATGGGGAGAAGATTTTCATTTCCGGTGGCGATCAGGATATGAGCCCCTCCATCCTGCATCTGGTGCTGGCCCGCACCGGCCCGCATGGCATCAAGGACCTGTCCCTGTTCCTGTGCCCATCCGCCAACAGCGACGGCACCCGCAATGCGGTTTCGGTTACCCGGATCGAGGAAAAGATGGGCCTGCATGCCTCCCCCACCTGCCAACTGGCCTTCGACGGCGCCAAGGCGGAATTGGTGGGCAAGCCGGGCGATGGCCTGAAAGCCATGTTCACCATCATGAACCACGCCCGGTCTGACGTAGCTTTGCAAGGGGTCGCCCATGCCGCCCGCGCCCATGATGTGGCCCTGGCCTATGCGGCGGAACGTACCCAGGGCCGCAAGGAGGATGGCAGCCCCGCCGTGCTGAGCGACCATGCGGATGTAAAACGCATGTTGGATGAGATGGACCTGCTGGCCATGAGCGGGCGCGCCATGGCGCATCTGGCCTTCGTAACCATGGAGACCGGCGACAACCCGGCCCTGGTGGAAATGCTGACCCCGGTGGTGAAGGTGTTCTGCACCGAGGCCGGCATGCGTGCCGCCGAGCTGGGGGTCCAGGTCTTGGGCGGGTACGGCTATTTGCAGGAATACCGCTTGGAGCAGACCTATCGGGATGCCCGCATCACCGCCATTTATGAAGGCGCCAATGGCATTCATGCCAGGATGCTGGCCACTCGGCTTTTGGGCAGCAAGCCCGCCGACGCGTTCGAGGCGTTTTTGAGTGCGGAGAATGACCAGTTCCAAAATGCCGCGCTGGCTACCTGCCTCCAATCCTGGCGGGAAGCGCGGGAGGCACTGCTGGCCAAGAGCTACCCCACCCCGCAGGCCCATGATTTCATGGTGCTGACCGGCCTAGCGCTATCTGCGGCAGTGCTCAGCCGCATGACGGCGGTGGCGGATCACCATCCCGATCCCGCCCGTATCCGGCGGGTTGCGACGATTGGCCTCAGGGATAGCGCGCTGTTGGCGCCGGTTCAGGTGGCACGGATTACAGCGTAGTGGGTTAGGCGGCGTCCGGTTGTTGCTCGGGTGCCGCCTTGGCGAAGGCGGGCAAGGTAAGGCACGCCGCCTCGATCCGTGTCAGCGTCGGAAACGGTGCTAGGTCTACCTTGAACCGGCGCGCGTTATAGAGCTGTGGCACCAAAAAGACATCCGCCAGGGTGGGCGCTTCGCCGTGGCAAAAGGTTTTTGTTTGGCGCGCCCCGGCCAGCATGGTTTCAAGGGCCGTAAAACCTTCTGCAATCCAGTGCCTGTACCAGGTATCTCGGGTGGGCTCATCCACGCCAATGTCGTTGACCAGGTATTTCAGCACCTTTGAGTTGTTCAACGGATGAATATCGCAGGCGATCATTTGCGCCAGGGCCCGCACCCGCGCCCGTGCGAAGTCACTTCCCGGCAGGAGAGGCGGCACCGGATGGCGTTCCTCCAGATATTCCAAAATGGCTTGGGACTGGGTCAGCACCGTACCATCATCAAGCTGCAGGGCTGGCACCTGGCGCGAGGGATTAATGGCCCGGTACTGGCCTGAATGCTGTTCCCCCCCATCCTTAACCAGATGCACGGGCACGGACTCATAGGCAAGACCCTTCAGGTTCAACCCGATCCGCACCCGGTACGAGGCGGACGACCGCCAATAGGTATAGAGCTTCATCAATCATCCTCTCCTGCCGTGCGTGCGCCGTTTTCCGCGATGATGGCGTTGGCGTTACTCTGCACGCGGGCCATCAAATCAAGCAAGGTTTCCCGTTCCGATTCCGTCAGCCCTTCGAGAAGTCGCTGTTCCACCTCCCGCACCCGAGGCACCAGATAGGCCATGGCCTTCTTGCCCTTGGCGGTCAATCTCAACAACACCCGGCGCCGGTCCGACGGATCCACATGCCGTTCCAAAAACTGACGCTCCTGCAGCCGGGCAATGGCGCGCGATACATTGACCTTATCGAGGCTGGAGCGGGTCACGATTTCCTTGGCCGACAAGGGCTCAAAATTATTCAGCACCACCATGGACCGCCATTCATTCACCGAGAGCTGGTGGGATTTGCTATAGACTTCCCGCACCGCATCACTGACCGCGCGATAATAAATGCGTACCAGATAAGGGAAAAATTCCTTCAGGCTGAAATCCTGCGGTTGGAATCCCTCAGTCCCGTCTAACGCGGATTGCCTCTGAACCGTCATGAAACGTTCCCTTGCCGATGGTGACCCCTGCCCCTTTATGTGTGCCATTCCATAGGTTGGGGCGGCCGACCCCTCCCGCGACTAAAATTTGCCACACTTAATTTCATTAGAAACAAATATGTTGGAATGTGCTCGCCTTTTCAAGGCATTTATCAAAATTATATAACTATATGTTTTTATTTAATTTAATCTGTCTATACAGCTTTCATTTTGAAAGCTATACCTATAATTTCTCCACTATACGGCAAATTTATCTTGATTTAATTTCGTTTGAAACTAATAATGGGCGCACAAGAATCAGAGGGGTTTCGCGTCAAGTTTTCGGCGCGTCGGCCTCCGAGGAAACAGGGACAACATCTAGACAAGGCAGATCGATGACCATCCAAAAAATCCATCACGTCGCCTATCGTTGCAAGGATGCCAAGGAAACCGTCGAATGGTATGGCAAATACCTGGACATGGGGTTTGTCCTGGCCATTGCCGAAAATCAGGTACCGTCCACCAAGGCGCCGGATCCTTATATGCATGTTTTCCTGGATGCCGGGTCGGGCAATATCCTCGCCTTCTTTGAAATTCCCAATTCCCCGCCCATGGGCCGGGATGAAAACACCCCCTCTTGGGTGCAGCATCTGGCTTTGAAGGTGGAAACCATGGAGCAGTTGAACGCCATCCGGGCGAAGCTGGAAGCCGATGGGATCGAGGTGGTCGGCCCCACCGACCATACGATCTTTCAATCCATCTATTTCTTCGATCCCAACGGCCACCGCCTGGAAGTGGCCGTGGATACGGATACGGCGGAAATGAACCGCAAACTGGACGACGTAAAATGGGACATGCTGGAGGAATGGTCCAAGACCAAGCGCGCCCCGGCCCATGCCCAATGGATGCATGACAAGGAATTTACGGGTTAAGGAACTTACGGATGAAACTCGCGACCTTGAAGGATAGCAGCCGGGATGGTCGGCTGGTGGTGGTGTCCCGCGATCTTACCCGCTGCGTGGAAGTGCCCGATATCGCCCATTCCCTCCAATATGCCCTGGACCATTGGGACACCACGGCACCGAAACTGGAAGCAGTGTCAGATGATCTGAACAGCAACAGCCATGGCGATGCCATGCCCTTTGATCAAGAAGCCTGCGCCTCTCCCCTGCCCCGGGCTTACCAATGGGCCGATGGCTCGGCCTATGTCAATCATGTGGAACTGGTGCGCAAGGCGCGTGGCAGTGAGATGCCAGAGAGCTTTTGGACCGATCCGCTGATGTATCAGGGCGGCTCGGATTCCTTCCTCGGCCCGCGTGAGGATGTGGCCATGGCATCGGATTCCTGGGGCATCGATTTCGAAGGAGAGATCGCCGTGATCACCGGTGATGTGCCCATGGGCACCGCGCCGGAAGCGGCGGGCGGCAATATTCGCTTGCTGATGCTGGTGAATGATGTGAGCCTGCGCGGGCTTATCCCCGCCGAGTTGGCAAAAGGCTTCGGCTTTTTCCAATCCAAGCCCTCCAGCGCCTTTTCCCCCGTGGCGGTAACGCCCGATGAATTGGGCGCCGCCTGGGACGGCGGCAAGATCAACCTGCCCTTATTGGTAACCCTGAATGGCAGCCCCTTCGGCAAGGCCAATGCGGGGGTCGATATGACCTTCGATTTCCCCACCATCGTTGCCCATGCAGCGAAGACCCGCCCGCTTGGCGCGGGCGCCATCGTCGGGTCTGGCACCGTCTCCAACAAGTTGGATGATGGCCCGGGCAAGCCCATTGCCGAAGGGGGCGTGGGGTATTCCTGCCTCGCGGAAATCCGCATGGTGGAGACCATTTTGCACGGCGCGCCGACCACGCCGTTTATGCGGTTTGGCGATCGGGTCCGCATTGAGATGCATGATGCGGCGGGCCAATCTGTGTTCGGCGCCATTGATCAAACAGTCGTCCGCTACGACGGGCCCTAGAATACGATCGGATGCGGTTGACGCACATGGCACGCCAACGTCATCCGTGAATCGCATCCTACCTTATCAATCGGGACGGATTCACGATTTAGAGGGGATCATGCGATATGACCCCCTCTAAAACGATCCGACCCTAGACGCGGATTAACCGCGCCGCCCAATCAACAAACCAAAAAAACAAATTCACAGGGACGTTCACGCCATGATTCATACCTATGAATTCGAGCAGTTTGACTACATCCAAACGGAAGAACAAAAGACCGGCACCGTCACCCGCCACCCGGTGGTGGTGGTCGGCGCCGGCCCCATTGGCTTGACCGCCGCTCTCGACCTTGCCCATCAGGGCATCGCCAGCGTTGTTTTCGACGATAACAATCAGGTTTCCTACGGCTCCCGCGCGGTGTGCTACGCCAAACGCCCCCTGGAAATCTGGGACCGTCTGGGCTGCGGCGAACGCATGGTCGACAAGGGCGTGATCTGGCAGGTGGGCAAGGTGTTTCGCGGTGACGACAAGGTCTATCAGTTCGATCTGCTGCCGGAGGAAGACCATAAGATTCCCGCCTTCATAAACCTGCAGCAATACTATCTGGAAGAATATCTCGTGGATGCCTGCCGCGATCACGCGGCCCTGGTGGACATGCGCTGGAAATCCAAGGTGATCAGCGTCAAGGATCGGGGCGACCATGTGGCCTTGCAGGTGGAAACCCCCGATGGGGTCTATGCGGTGGAAGCGGAATGGCTAATCGTGTGCGACGGTGCCAATTCCACCGTGCGAGACATGCTGGACTTGCCGTTCAAGGGCCAGTTCTTCCAAGACCGCTTCTTGATCGCCGATGTGATCATGAAGGCGGATTTCCCGGCGGAGCGCTGGTTCTGGTTCAACCCGCCCTTCCATAAGGAGCAATCCGCCCTGCTCCACATGCAGCCCGATAATGTGTGGCGCATCGATTTTCAGCTCGGTTGGGATGCGGACCCTAAGGCGGAGAGCGCGCCGGAAGTCTTGATGCCGCGCCTCAAGGCCATGCTGGGCGAGGAGACCGAGTTCGAACTGGAATGGCAGTCGGTTTACCAATTCGCCTGCCGCCGCATGGAAAAATTCCGTTATGGCCGGGTTTTCTTCGCCGGAGACGCCGCCCACCAAGTCTCCCCCTTCGGGGCGCGGGGCGCCAACACCGGCGTGCAGGATGTGGATAATCTTTCCTGGAAGCTGAAACTGGTGATGGAGGGCACGGCGCCGGACGGCCTGCTCGAAAGCTATAATGAGGAACGGGTGTTCGCCGCCGACGATAATCTGCTGAACTCCACCCGATCCACCGATTTCATCTCCCCCAAAAGCGAGGTAAGCCGGGCTTTCCGGGATGCGGTCCTGGACCTGGCCGAGGACTACCCTTTCGCCCGCCCCCTGGTGAATTCCGGGCGCCTGTCCATGCCCACGCCGTACGCCCATTCCTCCCTCAACACGCCGGACGCGGAAACCTTCGCGGGCCGGATGGCCCCCGGCACCAATTGCGTGGATGCCCCGGTGGATGGGGAAAACTGGCTGCTGAACAAACTCGGGGGGCGGTTTATCGCCCTCACCCAAGAGACCGATCCGGGGGTCACCTCCCTCGATGCCAACGGCATCCCGGTCGAGGTGATGGTCGTTGGACGCGATATCGAAGACAGCAAGGGGTTGGTCGCCGCGCGCTATGACCTGGCGCCTGGCACCACCTACCTCATCCGACCCGATCAACATGTGGCGGCCCGCTGGCGGAACTTCGATGCGGCGAAAATTACCGCCGCCGTCGATCGCGCCACGTGCCGCGGATAAAGGAGCCAGAAAAAATGACTCTGAACCTGAAAGCGAATATTAACCGCCCCGACGATTTTTATGAGAAGCTGATTGATCTGCATCGGGGTTTGACCGCCGAACAAAGCATGCAGGTTAATGCCCGTCTGATCCTGTTGCTCGCCAATCATGTGGGCGATTCCGTGGCCTTGGATCAGGCCATGGAGATCGCGCGCGGCGCCGCAGAGAACGCCTGAACCGAGGAGACTAAAAACCCATGACTAAGACCTTTGCTTCCACCGGAGACCTCGGTGAAAAGAACGTGACCTTCGCCAAACTCGGCGACGGCGCCTATGCCTACACCGCCGAAGGCGACCCCAATACCGGCGTGATCATCGGCGATGACGCGGTCATGGTGGTGGATACCCAAGCCACCCCGCATATGGCGCAAGACGTGGTGCGCCATATCCGGGAGGTGACCGATAAACCCATCAAATATGTGTTGATGAGCCATTATCACGCGGTGCGGGTGCTGGGCGCGGCGGCCTATACACCGGAAAACATCATCGCCTCGCGCCTCACCTACGAAATGATCGTGGAACGGGGCCAGCAGGATTGGGAATCGGAATTTGGCCGCTTTCCCCGCCTGTTCGAGGGGCATGAGACCATCCCCGGACTCACCTGGCCCAATATCGTTTTCGACGGCAAGATCACCGTGGACCTGGGCAACCGCCCGGTGGAGATTTGGTCTCCCGGCAAAGGCCATACCCAGGGCGATACCATCGCCTGGCTGCCGGACCAGAAAATCCTCTTTTCCGGCGATCTGGTGGAATATGGCGCCACACCTTACACGGGCGATGCCCATCTCTCCGATTGGCCCGAAACGCTGGATGCCTTACGCGCCCTGAAGCCGGAAAAGCTGGTCCCGGGCCGGGGCGATGCCTTGCTTACCGCCGATCTTTGCGAAACCGCCATGGCGGAAACCCAGGCCTTCATCACCGATCTGTTCAGCAATGCCCAACAAAGCCGGGCGGCGGGCAAATCCTTGAAGGAAACCTTCGACGCGATCAAGGCCGCCATGGACCCCAAATATGGCGACTGGGTGATTTACGAACATTGCATGCCGTTTGACGTGGCCCGCGCCTTTGATGAGGCCGGTGGCATTGTCCGCCCGCAAATCTGGACGGCAGAGCGGGATAAGGAAATGTGGTCGGCGCTCAACACCTGAGCAGAGATCCGACTTTATTCAGGAAATGGAAGCGGCGTCGACCAACCGGTCGGCGCCGTTGTTCTATGGTCGTCACATCTTGCAAGCGGCGTCATTTTCACGGGAAATTCATGGAACTGTTGTAATTCGATTGAAGGAGTCGCGGTACGAGGTCCGTTGTTTTCGTAGACATCAGACCAGGAACCGCCATGAAGCACCGCCTTTTGAAGGAAGCCGTTTATTCAACGGACGAAAAAAGTCGCCCCAGCCTCCTCGACCGGCTTTTTGTCCATGCCTTCAAGGGCTTTGTGTATCCGCAGATTTGGGAAGATCCCGCCCTCGATCTGGATGCGCTGCAACTGACCGATCAATCCCGTGTGATGACGGTGGCGTCTGGTGGCTGCAACGTGCTCAGCTATCTGGTGAAAAAACCCCAAGCGGTTTTGGCCGTGGATCTCAATGCTTCCCACGTGGCGCTGACCCGCTTGAAGCTGGCGGCGATCCGGCACCTGCCGGATTATGATGCCTTTTTCCATTTCTTCGGCCATGCGGATGACCGCAGCAACCCCCGCGCCTATGATGCCCATATCCGGCCCCATCTGGACCCGGAAACCCGCACCTATTGGGATGGCAAGCGCTTGTTCCGAGGGCGGCGGATCGACCTTTTCAGCCGTAACGTCTACCGCTACGGCCTGCTGGGCCGGTTCATCGGCTCCATGCATTTGCTGGCCCGCCTGCATGGCAAGGACCCGCGTCAGATTCTCCTGGCCACCACCTTGGAAGAACAGCGCGAACTGTTCGAGATGACCCTGGCGCCCCTGTTCGACAGCAAGCTGGTACGGTTCATGTCCAAGGTTCCAGTGTCGCTCTATGGCCTCGGCATTCCGCCCGCGCAATATGCGGCCATGGCCAGCGGCGCCGGAGGCGACATGGCCGGATTGCTGCGGGGCCGGTTGCAGCGTCTCGCCTGCGATTTCCCATTGGAAGACAATTACTTCGCCTGGCAAGCCTTTGGCCGCTGTTACGATCGGGTGAACCGTCAGGCCGTGCCGCCCTACCTGCGCCAGGAAAACTACGAAACCGTGCGCGGTCAGATCGATACGGTACAGGTGAAACACACCACCATGACCGACGTTCTTGAACAACAGGCCCCCGCAAGCCTGGATCGTTATGTGTTGTTGGATACCCAAGATTGGATGAATGACGGGCAGATGACCGAACTCTGGGCGCAGATTACCCGGACCGCCAAGCCCGGTTCTCGGGTAATATTCCGAACCGCGGCGGAGGACTCGCCGCTGCCGGGCCGTGTGCCCAGCCATATCCTGGACCATTGGCAATACGATACGGACGCCTGCCGGGAGATGACCCAGCGGGATCGGTCGTCCATCTATGGCGGTTTCCACCTCTACGTCCGCGCCGATGACTGATGCCGCCGCCCGCATGGATCGGATGTACCGTTATCAGCGGTACATCTACGATCTGACCCGGAAATATTATTTGCTGGGACGGGATCAAGCGATTGCCGCTTTGCAACCGCCGCCGGGGGGAACGGTGCTGGAAATTGGCTGCGGCACGGGGCGCAATCTGGTGAAAATCGCCGCGGCCTATCCCGAAATCCGCGCCTTCGGCCTGGATGTCTCAGAAGAAATGCTGAAGACCGCTCAGGCGGCCATTGAGGGTAAAAATCTTGGGCACAGGGTGACAGTGGCGCAGGGTGATGCCACCCGGTTTTCCCCTGAAGCCCTGTTTAGTCAAGCGACATTCGACCGGATACTGTTCTCCTTTTCCCTGTCGATGATTCCGGAATGGCGCCAGACGCTGGACCATACCACAGGCCTGCTGAGTCCATCGGGCGAAATCCATGTGGTGGATTTCGGCAACCAGGATCAATTGCCCAGATGGTTTCGCAACCTCTTGGAAATCTGGCTCGGCTGGTTTGGGGTGCATCACCATCCAGGATTGGTGCCCGCCATGGGCGATCTGGCGGCACGCGATGCCGAGTTTTTCGCGCAAACGCTCGTTGAGTCGTGCCATTTTGAGCCACAAAATGTACAATGTCTGCTTGATGAAGAGGCGACCTGGGAACCGTTACAGGACGACAAAACTGACGAAGACGACATCGTGTTTTGAAGCGGAATTTGCGCCCGCAGTGTGTGCGGA
>JBMYUJ010000018.1:0-47054 GCA_049605255.1 Magnetospiraceae bacterium | reverse complement strand
AATGTTAGGGTAATTTGATCCATCACCATAGGGCGCCCAGGGGTTCGAATCATTAGAGTCGTACCCCTAGCGTAAGGGGCTATGGTCTGGCCGTGCGCGCTTGCTGAAGGCTGATGGTGGTATAGGCGAGCAGGGTGACGAGAATGACCCCGCCGCCGAAGAAGGTGGCTTGTGGTGGTACCTCGCCAATGCCCATCCACACCCACAGGGGCCCGAACAGGGCCTCCAACAGCATGATCAGGGTGACTTCTGCCGGGGAGACCCACCGGGCGGCGGAGGACAGTAACACGAAAGAGGTCGGCAGGATCACCATGCCTAACAGCGCTAAATAGATAAGATCTTGCCCGGGGACGGATAAGCTTGCCCCACCCCAGAGGGTTATCCCCAAGGCGACAATAAAAGTCCCCAACCCACCGACCATGATCAGCGGCACCGTATCTTCCACTGCCTGTTTTTGAATAAGAGTGAAATAGAGGGCGAGGGGAAAGGCGCAGGAAATCGCCAATAGGTCTCCCCAAAATCGGCTTTCACCCAGGCTGCCCGAGGCCATGATGGCCATGCCGCAGAGGGCGAAAACAATGGCAATTTGCGTTCGCCGCGCGATTCGGGTGCCGAGGATAAATCGCTCCATCAGGGCCGAAATAAGCGGCATTGCGGCGAGCACGAGCAATGTGTTTGCCGCAGACGTGAGGGTGATGGAGGCCACGAAACCCAACGTACTCACCGTATAGAGCAAGCCCAGGGCGCTGGTACGCAACTGGGTGGTCAGGCTGGCGATCAGGCTGGACCAACCGCGTCGTCCGACAATAACCGCCGCCAGAACAAGAGCCGTAAGGCCGCCGCGCCAAACCAGCAGAGTCCACAGGTCTACCGACACCAATTTGATTAATAAGGCATCTGGGCTGAGAATAAGAACACCCGCAAGGGCGAACATAAGCCCTTTGGCGCGCGGATCTTGGTTCGGTGATGGCGGGGTCATCGGGCGGGAAACGCCGCCATATGCCGCACTTCCACCCGTACGCCCAATTCTTCGCCCACCGCATGGTCGTGGAAGCTGTGCACCTGGCACAGCACCGCGCCGCCACCAGGCAATCCCAGGGTGTACAGAAAGGTGGAGCCACGAAAGGTACGCCGCACGATGGGCAGCTTATAGGGGCTGTCATCGTCATGCAGGATATCGTCCGGTCGCAGCAAGACCTCGATCTTGTCCCCGGGCATACCGGGCGGCGAGGGTTTTGCGCAAATCACGCCCAATTCTGTATCGACGCAGCCGTCGGGCCGGATCATGCCGCCGATCATGGCGCCCTGCCCGATGAAATCGGCCACGAACCGGTCGGCCGGTTCGTGATAAAGGCTGTACGCTGGCGCCATTTGCCGCAACCGCCCGACCCCCATGACCCCGATAATATCGGCCATGGCGAAGGCCTCCATCTGATCATGGGTCACCAGGATGGCGGTAATATTCTCCTGCATCAGCACTTTGCGAATTTCCCAGGCGAGTTGCTCCCGCAGTTCCGCATCGATGCCGGAAAAAGGCTCGTCCAGGAGCAGAATATCAGGCCTTGGCGCCATGGCGCGGGCCAGGGCGACCCGTTGCTGCTGCCCGCCAGAAAGTTGATGGGGAAAGGACTGCATCGCCGATTGCAGACCCACAAGGGCGGCCAGATCACGAATGCGGGACTTACGGGCGGCGGACTCCAGGTGGCGGAGGCCAAAGCCGATATTGTCTGCCACGTCGAGATGCGGAAACAGGGCGAAATCTTGGAACACCATGCCCACGTTGCGGTCTTCGGGCGGCGTCACCAAGCCCGGCTTGGCCACCAGCCGACCACCGATATGGATTTCCCCGCTGGCCACGGGTTCAAACCCGGCAATGGCGCGCAACAGGCTGGTTTTGCCACAACCGCTGGGGCCCAAAAGACAGGCGATCTGGCCACGATCGACACCGAACCCCACCTCCTCGACGACCGTGACGCGACCGTAGGCGACGGAGACGTTGGAAACCGAAAGCTGCATGGTGTCGGTCATGGGATCATTCCGCCGGAAGGGGCGGGGAAAGCCGCGTCGACGCCGCCGGGGCGCGCACGGCCCGGCTCCGGGTGATGGACCGGCTGAGCAGCAGCACCGGCACAATCCCCGCGACCACGATCCCCAGGGCCGCCGGGGCGGCATGGGCCAACCGCTCGTCCGACGCCATTTCATAGGCGCGCACCGCCAGGGTGTTGAAGTTGAACGGGCGCAGGATCAATGTGGCGGGTAGTTCCTTCAATACATCCACGAACACCAGCAGCAAAGCGGTCCATAGACTGCCCTTCAGCATGGGTAAATGGATGGCCCGCAGGATCGACCCGGGGGTATGGCCCAGCGAGCGCCCCGCCTCGTCGATGCTGGGTTTGATCCGGCCCAGGCCTGCCGAGACGGTTTGCAACGAGACCGCGAGAAACCGCACCATATAGGCGAACAGCAACGCGAAGACGGTGCCGCTGAAGAGGAGCCCGGAGGAGATGTTGAAAGTGTCGCGCAAAAAGCTATCCAGCGTGTTGTCGACCCAAGCCAAGGGGATGACCACCCCGATGGCGATAACCGTACCTGGTATGGCATACCCCATGCCCGCCAGCCGCACCGCGCCGTTGACCCAGGGGCTCTTGTTCAATCGCTGACCGTAGCCCAGGAGCAGCGCCAGGAAAAGCGCCAAAACGGAGGCCAGCACCGCCAGTTCCAGGCTGTTGTACACCAGGGTGAGGAAATGCGCGTCCACCGCTTCCGACCAGACCTCCACAGTCCAGACCAGCAATTGCGCGGCGGGGATAACAAACCCGGCCAAAACCGGCGCCAGGCACAGCAAAAAGGCGATGATGCCTCGGGCGCCCTTGAGCTCGATCCGGTCCAGGTCTTGGTGCCGCTGGCTGGTCTCGTGGAACCGCTGATGGCGGCGGGAGTAGCGCTCCAGAAAGATCAGCGCCACCACGAACAGCAACAGCATGGCCGCCAGTTGGGAGGCCGCCGCTGCATTGTCCAACCCATACCAGGTGCGGAAAATACCGGTAGTAAAGGTGGAAACGCCGAAATATTGCACCGTGCCGTAATCGGCCAGGGTCTCCATCAGGGCGAGGGAGAGGCCCGCCACGGTGGCCGGGCGGGCCAGGGGCAGGGCGACGGTAAAGAAGGTGCGCCAGGGCCCGTTGCCCAGGGTGCGGCTTGCATCCAACACACAGATGGATTGGCTGAGGAACGCGGCGCGGGTCAACAGATACACATAGGGGTACAACACCAGGGACAGCATGGCCATGGCGCCCCAGATGGATCGGATTTCCGGAAACCAGTAATCCCCATAGCCCCAGCCGGCAACCGACCGCAGGGCGCCTTGCACGGGCCCCGCAAAATCGAACAGTCCGGTGTAGGTATAGGCGATGATATAGGCGGGCAGGGCCATGGGCAGCAACGACGCCCATTCAAAGATGGACCGCCCGGGAAACGAACACATGGAGGCCAGCCAAGCGGTGGTCACGCCCATGGTGAGGGTGCCCAGGGTCACCCCGGCCATCAACATCAGGGAATTCAGGATGTAATCATCCAGAACCGTCGCCACGAGATGCGCCCAAACGTCGCCCGCTGGCACAAACACATGGGCGGCGACCACCACAACAGGCACCGAAAGAACCGCCGCCACCAGGGTCACGCCCACGGTCCAGCCACGGCGGGCGGCGGTACCGGACGGGCGGTGGCGGAATGGCGACATGGGAATCTTTCGTTTTCTAAAACAGAACAGGGGGTTTGACGGCACAGGCCGCCCAACCCCCCCTTCGTTCCTAATGATGTCCGCGCGGTCTGTCTAGAGCCTGCGCCTTTATGGCCATCCGGCGCGGTCCATCAGCATCAGGGCATCGCCGTTCAGAATGCCGAGTTGGCTGAGGTTCAAGGTATCGGCCTTGAAGTCTCCCCAGGCTTTCAGAGTCTCGGAAACCGGGATATCGGCGCGCACGGGATATTCCCCATTGGTTTCCGCATACCAGGCCTGGGACGCATCATTGCCCAGGAATTCCAGCAGTTTGATCGCGTCTTCCTTATGGGCGGACCATTTGATCAGCGCGGCGCCGGACACATTCACATGGGTGCCCCGGTTATCCTGATTGGGCCAGAAAACGGACATTTTCTGCGCGGGAGCCATTTCCCCTTCATCGCCAGACGTGAGCATCCCGGCCAGATAATAGGTATTGGCGATGGCGATATCGCATTGCCCCGCCGCGGCGGCCTTGATCTGATCCCGGTCGCCGCCCTTCGGCGGGCGGGCGAAATTGCCGACGAAACCTTTCGCCCATTGTTCCACGAATTCCGCGCCATCGGCGGCGATCATCGAGGCCACGAGGGATTGGTTGTAAATATTGCTGGAAGACCGGATGCAGATCCGCCCCTTCCATTTGGGATCGGCCAAATCCTCGTAGGTGGACAACTCCTTGGGGTCCACCTTGCCGGTCACATACATGATGGGCCGGGCGCGCAGGCTGAGCCCCACCCAATGATTTTCCGCATCCCGATAGGAAGCAGGCACCAACGCCAGCAGCGCTTCCGATTCGATGGGTTGGGTTACGTCCGCCGCTTTGGCCCGATGCAAGCGGCCCGCATCCGTGGTCAATAACAGGTCAGCCGGGGTGTTGCGGCCTTCGCTGCTGATCCGTTTAAGCAAGGCATCGGCGCTGCCGGTGACCAGATTGACGGTAATCCCGGTCTGTTCCGTGAACTGATCCAAAAGCGGTTTAATCAGCGCTTCCTTGCGCGCCGAATAGAGATTGACCTCTTGGGCGCTGGCCGCCGACCCAACTGCCAGGGACATCACCATAAGGGCCGTAATACCCATCTTGTGTATGCAAATCATTTCTGTGCTCTCCTCGGTGGGGGCTGTTCCTTCGCCGCTGTGGGAGGGAAAGTAATGCGAATGATTATCAGAAACAATAGTTTTTTAGGGGTATTATCCGACCCTTCCACAGGGTTTTTACCTGCGGTCGGGCACAGCAGAACATGGGTTAACATATTGAATATAAATAATTTATTATAAAAAATGGGGTGATTTCTCCTGTCTATGCACCGGGTGATATTCTCGACCAAATGGCCTTACGCAGGCGCAAAAAAAATTCCTGGGGTCTAACCGCCACCAATAACAGGAACCAGTTCTATCACCGGAGGACTTGCGAAAATCATATAACCACGCGCATAATCTGGTTTCTCTCTCGGGTTGGAGCCCCACTGCATGATCCCTGCGCCGCATCCGTCTAATGAAACAGATCGCCTCGCCGCACTCGAACGCATGCGCTTACTCTCCACACCACGGGAAGCGGATGTGGACAGAATTACCCGGATCACTTCCGAATGCTTTGATGTGGAGATTGCACTGGTCACGCTGATTGACCGGGATCGCCAATGGTTTAAATCCCGAATCGGGTTGGAAATCGCCGAAACCGACCGGGATATCTCCTTTTGTGGGCATACCATCTTAACGGATGAGGTCATGGTGGTCACCGATGCGCTGGAGGATGTGCGCTTTCAGGACAACCCACTGGTGCTCGGCGATCCGCTCGTTCGGTTTTACGCGGGCGCGCCGATCAAAAGCGAAGACGGTTACCGAATCGGCACTCTTTGCATTATTTCCCGTCAGCCGCGGGAGTTTCCTGAACGGGAGATCAGCCTGCTGAAGGATCTCGCCGCCACGGTGGAACTGGCCTTTTCCCACCGCAAGCTGAATGAGGTGCAAACCGCCTTGCTGGATTCCCTGCTGACCGCGCAGCGGGACCGCCTGGTGGACCCCCTGAGCGGTCTGTGGAATCGCCGAGGCTTGGACGAGCTTTTTGACCGGGAACTGGCCCGGGCCGTGCGCGAATCCCGTGATCTGACCGTGGCCCTGGTTGATGTGGATCATTTCAAGACCATCAATGACCGGTTCGGCCACCCCAAAGGCGATGAGGCGATCCGAATCATCTCCTCAATTCTGGTCAATGCCACCCGCACATCCGACGTGGTGGCCCGGTATGGCGGCGAGGAATTCGCCATTATCGCGCCGGGCATCGCCGCCGTTGATCTGAACCGCTTCGGGAATAAAATACTCTCTGTCATCCGACGGGATGCGGTGCTGTCCACCGCGGAAGGCCCCTATAGTTTTACGGCGAGTCTGGGGATTGCCTATACGAAGCCAACGGAAATGGATAAATCGATCAAGTCAGCCTTGTTTGCCGGGGCGGACACGGCACTGTACTCCGCCAAGGCCAAAGGCCGGAACCGGTTCGAGATGACCCCGGTGGTCTTGAGCACCACGCCGCGGATTGTTTCGGGTTAGCGCTGGAGTCGCGTCATAGAGTGGGTCACATCTAGTGATCCCGCCGCCGTGCTACATAGGCACCGGCTTCCAGTTTCTCAAAGACTTGCCTCACCAGGGGGTGGCGTACCGGCCCGGTTTCCGTATCGGCTTCCAGGTTGCGTTCCGCCACATAGGTTTGCATGTCAGAACCATCCACCAACACATGATACCAGGGCCGGTCTTTCGGCGGCTGGCTGCGGGCAACCGATTGATACCAGCCTTCGGTACCGCAAAAATGCGGGTCCACGTCGACGACAACGCCCCGATAGTCGAAAAGACGATGGTGGATCAGTTGACCGATGGCGAATTTGGCTTGCAGGGAGTCGGGCATTGGGGCTTCTCCATCAAAACCAGGTCGGGTAAGGTCGACCCCTGAATGGTGGTCCCGCGGGGATTCATTGTCCAGTAGAACTTCCCGCAGAATGTCCGGAGGAATGCCGTGTCCAACCTTGTCCTGACCGATCGGCAAGATTCTATCATGCTGATAACGCTTAATAATCCGGAAAAACGGAATGCGCTTTCCCTGCCCATGTGGCGCGACCTGCACGCCGCCATCGGCGCCGTTTCCGAGGACGACACGGTGCGTGCGGTGATCTTACGGGGCGCGGGGGACAAGGCCTTTGCGGCGGGGGCGGATATCACGGAGTTCGATACTGTGCGGGGGAATCGGGAACAGGCCCGCTTGTATGACAAAGCCTTGCGCGATTGTCTGGAGGCGATCCGGGCCTGCCGCCCGCCCACCATCGCCGCCATTCAGGGGGCCTGCATGGGGGCCGGTCTGGAAATCGCCGTGCAATGCGATTTCCGCATTTCCGGCGAGTCGGGTCTATTTGGCGCGCCTATCAAGCTTTTGGGGCTCGCCATGACCAGCCCGGAGATCGAGGGGATTTATCGCCTGGTCGGTCCTGCCGTCACCCGGGAAATTCTTCTGGAAGGGCGGATTTTCAAGGCACAGGAGGCTTGCGCCAAAGGCATTGTGACGCGGGTCACCCCCGATGCTGGGCTGATGGAGGAAGCCTTTGCCACGGCGGGCAGAATCGCCGATGGGGCGCCGTTGACGGCGCGATGGCACAAGGCATTTTTGAATCAGTTGGAAGGGGCCAGCAAGGTGACCGCTGAAGATATCGAAGCGGGTTATTTCTACTTCGAAACTGACGATTTTTGGGAGGGCGTGAACGCCTTCAAGGAAAAGCGGAAGCCGAAATTTACCGGTTCTTAAACGGGCTCAGTCTTTCCGCCCGAAGCTATTGGTGTCCTGCACGGTCGACGAGGCCCGGCGTTCTTTGTCGCGGACAATATCGCCAAAGGCCTTGCTCATATAGTCCTTCAATAGAGCATCGCCCGTCTCCCCCAAGTCGGTGAATTCAAGCTGCAGTTCTTCCGCATGGGTTTTATATTTGACGACTTTGGCGTAGATCAAAAGCCGTGTGGGCTTTTTCATGCCAACGCCGATCTCGCTGATGATGATTTTCTCGCCTTTTTTCCGTTTTTTCCCCCGATAACCGGCCAAGCGGCAGCCGCCGAGCCCCCAATCCAGGGTATCGAAGGTTCCCTCATCGAAACCAACCTTCAAAACAGGGCGGCGAAACCGCTTGGCGCCCCTGGAAAAGTGACGGTCTCTTTTAAATAAACCAAACATCTAACGTCCTTAAATGACCGTAAAGACGGGAAAACAACAAAAACACAGGTAAGATTAACCCAGGGTTCGGTTTCTTGCAAACCTTTGAAAAACAACATCCCAATGATTGATCGCCCCCACGGGGTGGCGTATTCCTCAAGGCAAACCGAAGATTGGATCAAACGGTAACCATGGCCGAGGTAGGAATGGCAATACGAGATATTTGGGTGTTGGCGGATGACCGCGCGGGCAACCGGTCGCAATGCCTTGGCGTGGCGCAGGCCTTGGGCCTTCCCTACCTGACCGTGAACCTGGCCTATACCGCCGCTGCGGCCCTGCCCAACTACCTGATGGGGGCGTCGTTCGGTGGGTTGACCAAGGATACCCGCATTGCCCTTTCCCCCCCCTGGCCCGACTTGATCATCACCGCGGGTCGCCGAACGGCCCCGGTCGCCCGCCATATCAAGGCCCTCAGCGACGGTCATTGTTTTGTGGTTCAGGTGATGCATCCTGGCGGCGCAGGGATCGAGGAATTGGATCTCGTCTGCGTGCCCCGGCATGACCAGATTCCCCTGGCGCCCAATATGATGGCCATCACCGGGGCGCCCCATGGCCTCTCGCCGCAGGTGTTGCAAGACGCGGGTGCGCTGTGGCAGGCGCGGTTCGATCCGTTGCCCCGGCCCTGGATTGCCCTCATCGTTGGCGGTGGCACCAAACGTAAGGGATTCCCCGAAGCCATGGCGCGGGATCTGGGGCGCCGGGCGAACCAATTGGCCAAACAGGCGGGCGGCTCGCTGCTGGTGACCACCAGCCGACGAACAGGCGCGGCGGCGCAGCCTCTTTTTGCTGAAATCACCGTGCCTTCCTTCGTTTTCCGGTGGGGCGATACGGGCGATAATCCCTATCGAGGTTATCTGGCCTTGGCCGACCATCTGATCGTTACGGGGGATTCAGTCTCCATGTGCAGCGAGGCCTGCGCGGCACACGGAACGGTCCATATCTTCGCACCCAAAGGCTTCGCCGCCCACAAACACACAGTGCTGCACCAGCAGCTTTATGAGGCGGGGTACGCTCGGCCGCTGGATGACACCCTCACCGTTTTGTCCCACCCGCCGTTGAACGCCGCAGTGGAAATCGCCGCCGAAATCCGCCGCCGAATCGGCTTATCCGGGTAGGCTTTCATGCTTAACAACCAGGGATTCCTCCTTCGGACTTGTCGAGTACAGGTGCGAGGACTTATCTACGCCAAGAACGAAGGATCATGCAGAGGGGCCAGGGGTGTTATGACGGTGCGAATCGTTTTATGGCTATTGATGGGGGTTTTGCTCGGGGGCGTGCCCGCTCACGCCCAGGTCTGGGAAGAAACTCCTTGCGAGGAGTTGCGCCTTTCTCTCAACATCCCGGGGCTCACCACGACCTGCTATACCCTGGACGGCGCCTTGAATGACGGTGGGATCAATGCCGGGCGTTACGAACGTATCGATCTTGAAAGTGACTATGCTGGCGGGTTCGTGACTTGGATGAAGATGTATCCCGGTACCTATCTGGACGTGCTGAGCATGGACGAGTTTTTCGGCGATATGGAAAACATGAACTGGGGCGCGGGCGGGCAATCCAAGACCACCGGCTTCAAGTTTTGGAAGGGGCAATTGCGGATTGAAACCGATGATGGCGGCTATGAGGATGTCAGCTGCCTCGCGGCGCTGAAAAATGCGGGCAAACCCATCGATCGGGGAGTGAGCCAGCGTGTTGCCGGGTTCTATTGTAATGGCCGGGTGCATCCGGCGAGCGATACGCTGTTGGTCCAGTTCCTGAGGGCCATTCAGGTGGACGACCTTGAATATCGGAATGGCGTGAACTGGTAATCCTTGGGGGGATGCCGGGTCGTTTACGCCTTGCCCAGGTCCGCCGAAATGTTAGCGCCGGTAAGGTTGGCCAGCGTTTCGGGGGCGATGGGAAACACGCAATGGGGATGCCCGGCAGCCGCATGAACCGTGGCAAACCGAAACAGGCCTTGGTCCATGGCGATGGGGAGAGGCGCCGGATGCGCAAAGGGGGAAACCCCACCAATGGCAAAACCGGTCGCGGCGCGCACCTGATCCGCATCCGCCCGTTTTGCTTTTCCGGCAAGGCCCAATACCCGGGGCAATGCCTTGACATCGCATTGTCGGTCCCCTGAAACCAGGGCCATCACCGGGGTCTCGCCAACCATGAAGATCAGGGATTTGACGATGGCACCTAGGTCTGCCTGCAGGGCATCGGCGGCCTCTTGCGCACTGCGGGCGGTATCGGTTAAGGCGATCACGGGATCACCCAGGCCCGCCGCGGTCAAGGCGGTGCGAACCCGGCGCACCGGGGCCGATTCCAAGGCCTTTTCCATTACACCGCCTTGGAATGGCGTTTCTGGCCTTTTTCCAAGTATGCATCGAACACCGTGGCGGCGAGGCGGACCAGCGCCCGGCCGGGCTCGGTGACCGTCACCTTGCGGCCCTCGATGGTTAACAGGCCATCCTCTCGCAAGGGGAGCAGTTTTTCCAGGTCGGGGTCATAATCCGCGGCATTACCGCCGAATTTGGCCGCAACGGCGTCCACATCCACGCTCAAGGAACACATCAGTTCCTCGATCAGGGCGCCGCGCAGTTTGTCATCCCCCTGAAAGGCGAGCATCTTGCCCACCGGCAGGCGCCCTTCGGCCACATCATTGCGATAGTCCTTCAAGGGCAGTTTGTTCTGCGTAAAGCCCTGGTCCAACTGGCCGATGGCGGAGGCGCCAAAGCCGATCATCACCTGGGCTTCGTCGGTGGTGTAGCCCTGGAAATTCCGATGCAGCCGGTCTTCCACCAGGGCGACGGCCAGTTCGTCGTCGGGCCGGGCGAAATGATCCAGGCCCACCGGCAGATAGCCATGCTCCTGCAGCCGGGCAGACGCGGCCTCGTATTGATGCCAACGGGCCACCGTATCGGGCAGGTCTTCCTCGTGGATCATCTTCATATGGCTTTTCATCCACGGCACATGGGCATAGCCGAACAGGGCAAACCGAACCGGGTTCAGGGTCACCGCCTTATCCACCATGTCCAGGACCAATTCCGTGGTCTGATGGGGCAGGCCATACATCAGGTCCATGTTGATGCGGTTGATGCCGTTGGCGTTCAGCCATTCCACAACCCGTTTGGTAACATCGAAGGGCTGAATGCGGTTGATGGCTTGCTGCACCTTGTCGTCGAAATCCTGCACGCCGATGCTGGCCCGGTTCACACCCGCCTTGGCCAGACCCGCCACATAGTCCGCCGTTGCGGTGCGGGGGTCCAGCTCCACGGCGATTTCCGCATCGCCGCCGATGTCGAAATGCTGGCCGACGGTGCCGATCACATGGGCGAATTCGTCCGGGGTCATCATGGTCGGGCTGCCGCCGCCGAAATGCAGGTGCCGGGCATCCAGGGTTTCCGGGATTTGCTTCGCCACCAGGGCGATCTCCGCCAGCACCGAGGATACATAATCCATCACCGGTTCATGGCGTTTGACGATCTTGGTGTAACAGCCGCAGAACCAGCACATGCTGTCGCAAAAGGGGATATGCACATAGAGCGACGGGCGGGTGGCACGATCCAGGGTGCCCAGCCAGTCCCGGTACTGGCTGTCGTTTTCCACCGGCTGGAAATGCGGCGCGGTGGGATAGCTGGTATAGCGCGGAATACGCAGATCGTATTTGGTCGCCAGTTCGTCGATATTCATCCGTCTTTCGCCCCTTTCGGGCTGGCTTGGTCCTGTGGCGCCCGTTATTCCGTCAATTGTCGACGTCGGCGGCGACTTTCAAGCTGATAATCTTGTCCGGGTCGTCCACGGCGCCGTTCGCCATGCGCGATCCCTTCTTGATCTTATGCACAAATTCCATGCCGTCGGTCACCTGGCCCCAGACCGTATATTGGCCATCCAGATGCGGCGCTTCGGCAAAAACGATGAAGAACTGGGAATCCCCGCTATCAGGGTCTCGCGCCCGGGCCATGGAAAGGGTGCCTTCCACATGGGGTTCATCAGAGAACTCCGCAGCCAGCTTTTGCCCGGTACCGCCTGTGCCATCGCCCCGGGGGTCGCCGGTTTGCGCCATGAATCCATCGATCACCCGATGAAAGGTGAGGCCGTCATAAAAATCCTGCCGCACCAGTTCCTTGATCCGTGCCACATGGTTGGGCGCCAGGTCTGGCCGCAGTTGGATCACCACGCGGCCATCCTTCAATTGCAGATACAGGGTGTTTTCAAGGTCCATGGTATTTCCATTCTCCGCCGCAAGGGTAGGTGCTGCCCCGAGGGTCAGGCAAAGGGACATAAGTATTATCCGAACGAGTCGGCCCATGATGGTCTCCCATTTCCGATTGCTGGGGGCAAGGGGCTATTCTATTCGCCGAGGGGTCGCTCTCGGCACGGGGTTCAGTCGAACAGTTTATCAATATCGTCCTGACTGATCGATGCCTCTTTCTTGAGTTGCGGTCCGCGCAACAGCTTTTCATCCATGCTGCGTTTATCCTTGCCCACATCGACAACTTCCAGGGCGTCGCGGCCCCAAATTTCCACCAGGGAGGAAACCCGATCCTCCACATAGCGCACGGATTTCAGCACCTTGGAGACCCGCTGACCGGTGATGTCCTGGAACGAGCAGGCCTCGAACACATCCATATTGTTGGTGCTCATCTGATCCAGAAGCCCTTGCAGGTCCGCATCCTCGGCTTTCTCCCGTACTTCCTGGATCAAGGTCTCGTTGTCCTCGATTTTCTCCATGATGGTGTTTGTCGCTTCCTCGGTCGCCTCCACGATCGCATCCAACTGATCGGTCATGCGTTCCAGTTTCTGATCTTCTTCCGGAGACCGGTTGATCGCGGCAACCTCAAGGCGAATGCGCTGAATATATTTCATGAGCCCAAAGAGCTCGCGTCGCAGCCGTTCGTTATCCACCTTATCGCTATCCATTTGTACGTCCGTTAAGGTCTTTGATGGAGAGAGACCCATCGATCAATGGAGCGCAGTCATACCGGATTGATCGCGACGGGTAAAGCAATGGCGGGCTTGCGCTCATGCGACAGTGCTAATGTGATCCCTCCACAAAGGCAGAAAGCAAAATTTCCGCCGCCATCGTCGGCGTCTGGCGTCCGGCGGAAACCTCCTGGCTCAAGGTCTCCAACCGGTGCAGCACGGCCGGATCGCGCCGGAACCGCGCCATCAAAGTGTCGCCGATCTCCGCCCACATCCAGGCTGTGGCCTGGCGCGCACGTTTCTCTGGTAATCGCCCCGTCTCCTGGCCCCGCTGCTGGAAGTCTTGGATGGCTTGCCACACCTCGGTCAATCCAGATCCCGCGACGGCGGAACATTTCAACACGGGGACAGTCCAACCCGGATCGGCGGGGGTCAACAAGTGAATGGCATTGGCGTAATCCCGGCGGGCCCGCTCCGCCGCCGCGGCCAGATCACCATCGGCTTTGTTGACGAGCACCAGATCGGCCAGCTCCACGATACCTTTTTTCAGACCCTGTAACTCATCGCCGCCGCCGGGCACCAACAAGAGCATGAACAGGTCGACCATATCGGCGACGGTGGTTTCCGATTGGCCGACACCGACGGTTTCGATGATCAACACATCAAAACCGGCAGCCTCGCAAACCAGCATGGCTTCTCGTGTGCGGCGCGCCACGCCGCCCAGGGACCCGCCGGACGGGGAGGGCCGGATGAAGGCGTTGGGATCGCGCGACAGGATTTCCATCCGGGTTTTATCCCCCAGGATCGACCCGCCGCTACGCGGGCTGGAGGGGTCCACCGCCAGCACGGCGACCTTATGCCCCAGGTCGGTAAGCTGCAGGCCGAAAGCCTCGATAAAGGTGGATTTGCCAACCCCTGGCACGCCGGTAATGCCAAGGCGGATGGCGCCGCCCGTATGGGGCAGCAGGCGTTCGATCAGTGCCGTTGCGGTCTGTCGGTGGTCTTCCCGCGTGGATTCGATGAGCGTGATCGCCCGGGCGATGGCGCGCCGCTGCCCTGCGCGGACCCCTTCCGCCAGGTTATCCGGGTCCAAGGAGCTGGCTTTCGAAACGGGGGTCACGACGGTCATTGCCCGCCTTTCAGCAGGCTTTTCACCGCCAACGCATAGAGTTTGCGGCGCTGCTCGTCACTTAAATCCTCGAGAATCTGTTGTTTGGCGGCCTTTGCCTTCAGGGCTTGTTGGATCAGTTCTTGACGTTCCGGGGTTGCCAAATGGGCGCCTTTCTTCTTGATGTCGGCGATTTGCGCCGCCCGTGCGGCTTTTTTTTCCGTCGGCGGGCGCTTGGCGAGCTTGTCGCGGGCCTTTTTATCCAGAAAAAGTGACGAGACTGCGTCTTTCAAGAAGTTGGCCATCGTATCCTGTCAGTGTTGTGGGGCGTCGAGTACCACATCATGAGTCTACAGAGTCGCGGCCTAACGCCAAAACGGAATCGCGTCGCCAAAACGGTCCCACCCCTCGAACAGGTCTTTATCATGGGCCATGGCCGCTTGACTGTACCAACCGCTAACAAAACCACCTGCGCGCGCCAAAGCCACTTTTCTAGCTCCCGTGGCCGAATCGGCAAGGTCGCGGACCAGCTCATCCGCCACCGCCACATCGTTGAGCAGGCCGAGATAATCCTGCAAACCGCTCAAGGTGGAAAGGTAGCTTTTGACGGTTTTTTCCGGGAACAGGGCAGCGAAAAATTCGCAGGCATAGCGGTTTTTCTTGATCGCGATCCGCAACTCGTGCCGCTCGGGAATGGTCAGATGTTCGATATGCTTGCCTTTTTTGCGCGCGGATTTATGCCGCTTACTCAAGACGGGCCCGGCGAATTCCTTTGCGGGCATGAACAGGCGCGCAGCGGATTCCGAAACCGGTTGATCCCGCCACAATCGGCTTTCGATCCAATCCAACAGATCCAGCAACAAAAGCGGATACGCCGACGAGTCCATGAACGCATTCAGGGCTGCATAGGCCGCCACGCGGCGCGCTTCTCCGGCGGCCATCAATTCGGCCATATCCGCATCCTCGCCGCACCAATCCACCGGCGGAACGGCAATCTCGCCGGTAAACACATCCCAATCCCGCGCCGGCCCCATGGCATTGATCAACGCCTTTAGGCGGGTCGCCAGGGATTGCAATTGTTCCGGAGGCATGAGGGGTTTGTGAATAGTGAGGGCGGAACGCATGCGGCGAATCGCCACGCGCATCTGATGCACCCCTTCGGGGTGGGCATCGGCGCGGGCGCAAGCCTGATTATCCAACATATGCGACAGGCAATGCTTGAGCGTTACCGCCAGGGCTTCTTCCACCGTGTGATCCGGCACCAGCGGCACTTTGCCCGCCTTACGCCAAACGGTCGTTTCCCCCGTGACCAGCGCATAGCCGCGCTCAGCCTTGGTGAGATGCTCCAAGGAAAGGGGCAGGGCGGTAACGATTTCCTTGGCGAAGGCGAAAAACGGGGCGGTTGGGCCCGAGACCAGCTTCAATTCCACATCGCAAATTTCGGCTTCCCCGCCCTCGGCGATCAATTTCCCGGAATCGCTTTGCAAAAGGGCAACGCAGCCGTCCGGCAAATTTAGGGTGCGTTCGGCGCGGCGGATTTCCGTGCGGAACACCGGATGCATGGTGGCATCGGGAAGATTGGCGAGCAGCGGGCCGATCCCGTCGACGGGAAACAGGGCGGCAATCCCGGGCGTCATCTCCGCCGTGGGAAAGGCGGTGCCACGGCGCCGAAAAATATCTTCCGCCTTTTCCCCTAGCGGGATAACGATCTGTTCAAACCGGCGCGCATTTTTGCGCACCGCAAGGGCATAGCTATTGCGCTGCAGATCCGCAGTGGCCGTATCGAAATAGCGGGTCTCTATGGATTTTGATCGCGCGCGGCCTGTTGCCGCTTGGCGCACCGGCGAAAGCGACCCAATTTTTCGCAGCACCTCTGCAGTTGTGGAAAATCTCAGTTCAAGGTCGTGGAGGGTGGCCGGGTGACTCTGGGCTTCAGGTACGTTGGGCTGGTCCGGCGTTTCCGTCGGGTTGGTCATAATGGAATACGGTTCCTCCATGGTCCTTTTTGCGGTGCTAAGCTTAGCCTTTAGGGCCAAGCTGTGGTGATAAATGACGATTTTGTGACAATAGTCGCCTGTCAAGCGCAGGTCATGTTAAATTAACTAGCGCGGCTTCGGCTTTCCCCGTAACGTCCCGGGCATGCGCCGTCAAAGACAAGCTAAAATCATCGCTACGTTGGGACCAGGATCTTCCAATCCGGAGATGCTGCGTCGCCTGCTGGAAGCCGGAGTGGATGTGTTCCGGCTCAACTTCAGTCATGGGACCCATGCGGAACATGGCGAACGGTTGCAGATGATCCGCGACCTGGAGCAGGAGACCAAGCGCCCCATCGGCATCCTGGGAGACCTCCAGGGTCCAAAATTGCGGGTGGGAGAGTTCCGCCAACGCAGTATCCGGTTGATCGAGGGCGCCCGGTTCCAATTTGATTTGTCTGACGAGCGCGGGGACGAAACCCGCGTGCAACTGCCCCATCCGGAAATTTTCGCCGCCGTGGAGGTAGGGCAAACCCTGCTCATGGACGATGGGAAAGTCCGGGTTAAGGTGCTGGAAAAATCCAAGGATGTGATGGTTACCGAGGTGATGGTGGGCGGTCCACTGTCGGATCACAAAGGCGTTAATGTGCCCGAGGCCCAGCTTCCCCTGTCTGCCATCACGGAAAAAGACCGGGCAGACCTGGCATATGCCCTGGAGATCGGCGTCGATTGGATCGCCCTCTCTTTCGTGCAGCGGCCCGAGGATGTGCGGGAATTGCGCGAGTTGGTGCGCGGGCGCGCGGGCGTTCTGGCGAAGTTAGAAAAGCCCTCTGCCGTGCAGCCCGACGCATTGATGGAAATCATCACGGAATCCGATGCGGTCATGGTGGCGCGCGGCGATCTGGGTGTGGAAATCCCCAGCGAAGAGGTGCCCGCCATTCAAAAGCGGATCATCCGCACCGCGCGGCGCCTGGGCACCCCGGTGGTGGTCGCCACCCAGATGCTGGATTCCATGGTCAAATCACCGATCCCGACCCGGGCGGAATCCTCCGACGTGGCAACCGCCGTCTATGATGGCGCCGATGCGGTGATGCTGTCCGCCGAAACCGCGGTGGGCGATTATCCGGTGGAAGCGGTCAGCGTGATGAACCGGATCATCCGCACCGTGGAGATGGACGATTATTACGAGCGGGTCACCGATGCGGACCGCTGCTCCCCCGATGCCACCATTGCCGATGCGGTGACCAATTCGGCCCGGCATGCGGCGCGGACCATTTCCGCCTCGGCCATCGTCACCTTCACCTCCACCGGGTCCACCTCCTTGCGCGCGGCGCGGGTGCGGCCCAATGTGCAGATTTTGGGGTTGACCCCCCGTTCCTCCACCGCCCGGCGCCTGGCGCTGGTCTGGGGTATTCACCCGGTGAAAATTCGCGACATTCATAATGTGAGCGAGATGGTGGACAAGGCCATCAAGATCTCCAAGCGTGAAGGCTTTGCCGGAAAGGGGGATCGGTTGGTGGTCACTGCGGGGGTGCCCTTCGGCATTCCGGGCGCCACCAATAATATGCGCATCATTATCGTGCCCTAAAAAGCAACCAACCATGCCCAACGCCATTGGTACCGGAGACCTGTTCTCCCTCCTGTTCACCATCATCGCGCCGGTGTTTTTCTGCGTGCTGATCGGCTATGTCTGGCAGCGGCGGGGCTTGCCCTTTCAGGCGGAATTCGTCACCGGTGTCACCTCCAACGTGGCCATGCCCTGCCTGGTTTTTTCCGCCTTCCTGAAAACCGGTCTCAGCCTGGATGATTTGGGCGTCGCTTTCGTGGCGGCAGCGGTGCTGGTGGTCATGTTCGGGGTGATCGGCTGGGTGGCGCTGAAAGCGCTGAAACTGGGCATCCGGGATTTCCTGCCGCCGATCATGTTCCCCAACTGCGGCAATATGGGCCTGCCCCTGTGTTTGCTGGCGTTTGGCGATGTGGGCCTGGCCCTGGCCATGGTGTATTTCACCACCTTTGCCATGGCGCATCTGACCTTCGGGATCTTCCTGATTTCCGACGACCGGTCGTTGAAGCGGCTCACCCGTCTGCCGTTGCTCTACGGGCTGCTGGGCGCCCTGGCCTTTACCGCCACCGGCATCGAACCCCCGCGCTTCATGGTGGAGACCGCCAGCCTGTTGGGGGGCATGGCGGTGCCGTTGATGCTGCTGGCCTTGGGGGTGTCTCTCGGCAGTCTGGGAATCGGCAATCCCTTGCGGGCCCTGATGGTATCGGCGATTCGCCTGGGCGGCGGTTTTGGCGCCGGGTTGATCGTGGTGTGGCTGTTCAATTTTGAAGGGGTGGAAGCGGGGATCGTGCTGATCCAGTCCTCCATGCCCGTGGCGGTGCTGAATTTCCTGTTGGCGCAACAGTTTGGCACCAATTACCGGGAGGTGGCGAGTACCGTTCTGATGTCAACCCTGCTTTCGGTGGTGACCATTCCCCTGGTTCTTTTGTATGCCTTGCCAGGGGGCGGCTGAGTCCGGCAGTCTATTAGAATCTTGTGTTTTGCGCGCTGGGCGTGGTACATCCCTGCGTCCAAAACTGAGGGAAGGACTCTGGCATTATGACCCTACGGGCCTATATTTCGCTGTTCAAGCCGCGCATCGCCATGATGATCGCGCTGACGGCGCTGGTGGGGTATGCGGCCATGGCCCCCACGGTGGAGCCTCTCGCGGCGCTGGCGCTGGTGCTGGCCATGGTGCTTGGGTCTTCCAGTTCCGCCATCTTCAATCATTTCTACGACCGGGATATCGACGCCCAAATGGCGCGCACGGCAAACCGCCCCCTGGCCAGCGGCCAGGTGGAAAAGCCGGAAAGCCTGTTATGGCTGGCGGCGGCGATGCTGGCCGCCGGGTGCTTCCTGGCGCTGGCCGCGTTCAACTGGGCGGTGGCATTGCATCTGTTCCTGGGCGCCTTTGTGTATGGCATCGTCTACACGGTCTGGCTGAAACGCCGCACCTCCATGAACATCGTGATCGGCGGCGCGGCGGGCAGTTTCGCCATCCTCGCCGGGGCGGCGGCGTATGACCCCACCCAATGGCTGTTGCCCTTGGCCATGGCGGTGACTCTGTTCCTCTGGACCCCGTCCCATTTCTGGGCGTTGGCCATGCTGCTGAAAGATGATTACGAAAAGGCCGGGGTGCCCATGCTGCCCGTGCTGGTGGGCAATGCCACCTGCGCCCGCTGGGTATTCGCCAATTCGGTCCTGTTGGTCGGGTCCACGGCGGTGCCGTTGATGATGGGCGCGCTGGGGGCGACCTATGGGGTGATTGCGGCCCTGTTCGGTGCCCGCTTCATGTGGGAAAACCTGCGGTTGGTGCGGGACCCGTCCCGGGACAATGCCCGCAAGGCCTTCTTCGGTTCCATGGTCTATCTGATGGGCGTGTTCGTCGCCATCCTGGCCGACCGCCACCTGGGCCCGGCCCTCTTTTAAGGCCTTTGATTCTAAGGCCCCTTCTTTTTAAAACTCTGTGGTAACAGGGGGTTAGCCGCCCCCTAACAGCCGCACCGCCGCATCCCGTTCGAACAGATACAGCAGCGCCCGCAGGGCCTGCCCGCGCGGGCCGGTGAGGTCTGGGTCGCCATTTTCGTTCAGGATCAAGGCCACATCGTCGCGGGCGGCGGGCAGCAGGTCTGCATGCTGGTCCAGATCGGCGAGGCGAAAGGCGGGCAGGCCGCTTTGCCTGGTTCCCAAAACCTCCCCGGCGCCGCGTAGCTTCAAATCTTCCTCGGCGATGCGAAACCCGTCTTCGGTCTCGCGCAAGATCCGCAGCCGGGCGTCTGCGGTTTGCGACAGCGGCGCGGCGTACAGCAACAGGCAGGTCCCGCCTTTGGACCCGCGCCCGATCCGCCCGCGCAATTGATGCAATTGGGCGAGGCCGAAACGCTCCGCATGTTCGATCACCATTACCGAGGCGGCGGGCACATCCACGCCCACTTCGATCACCGTGGTGGCCACCAGGATATCGGCGCCGTCGCCCGCGAAGGCGGCCATGGCGGTGTCCTTTTCCTTCGCTTTCAACTGGCCGTGGACCAATCCCACCCGGGGGCCGAACCGCCGGGTCAGATGGGCATGGCGGTCTTCGGCAGTGGCGATCTTCTCAAGGCCTTCGCTTTCGCTGACCAGCGGGCAGACCCAAAACACCTTGTCCCCCCGGTCCACTGCACGGGCCACGGCGCCGACCACGTCCTCCAGCCGGTCCAGCGGCAGCACGCGGGTATCCACCGGGGTGCGGCCGGGCGGTTTTTCCTCTAGGCGGGAAACCTCCATATCGCCATAGGCGGTGAGCATGAGGGTGCGGGGGATCGGCGTGGCGGTCATGGCCAGCACATCCACATTGGCCCCCTTGGCCGCCAGGGTGACCCGCTGCTTGACGCCGAACCGGTGCTGTTCATCCACCACCGCCAAGGTCAGGTCCCGGAACGCCACATCCGCCTGAAACACCGCATGGGTGCCCACGGCCAGGGCCGTTTCCCCGCTGGCCAGACCCGCCAATATGGTCGCCCGGCTCTTGCCTTTCTCTCGGCCCGTCAGCAAGGTTACGGCGACCCCTGCCGCCTCGGCCAGGGGCGCGATGGTGGCGAGATGCTGCCGGGCGAGAATTTCCGTCGGCGCCATCAGCACCGCCTGCCCCCCGGCTTCCACGGCGTTCAGCATGGCGGACAGGGCCACCACGGTCTTGCCGCTGCCCACATCCCCTTGCAGCAGCCGTAACATGCGGTACGGTGCTGCCTGATCCGCGCGAATCTCGGAAATGGCGGTCTCCTGCGCATTTGTCAGGGCGAAGGGGAGGGCGGCGAGCGCCCGGGACCAGAGCCGCCCATCCCCCACGATTTCCCGGCCCGGTTTGCGGCGGGCATCCCGGCGGACCAGCGCCAGGGCCAACTGATTGGCCAGCAGCTCGTCATAGGCAAGCCGCGCCCGCGCCGGGGCGGTGGGGGACAATTGTTCGGGCTCGGTGGGGGCATGGGCCGTCCGCACGGCTTCCTTCCAGGCAGGCCAGGCATTGCGTTTCAAAAAATGGGGGTCCTGCCATTCCGGCAGGTTTGGCAGGCGATCCAAGGCGCCGCGCACCGCCTTGCCCAGCACCTTGGTGCTGATCCCGGCGGTCAGGCCGTAGACGGGCTCGACGGTGCGGATGCTGTCGATCTCCGCCACCGGTACCATATGGTCCGGATGGGCCATTTGCCGTTCGCCGTTATATTCTTCCACCTGGCCGCTGATGGCCATGGCGCTGCCTTCCTTCAAGACCCGGCGCAGATAGTCGCCATGGGCATGGAAGAACACCAGGGTCAGGAACCCGGTGTCATCGGAACAGACCACCCGATAGGGGCGGCGGCGATCCGGCGCGGGGTGATGGCTGTCCACGGTGACCGACAGGGTCGCCACCCGCCCCGGAACGGAGTCCGCCACCGTGGGGGAATAGCGCCGGTCGATCAGACTGAACGGCAGATGCCAGATCAGATCCACCACCCGGGGCCCGGTAAGCTTGTCCAACACCCGCGCCAATTTCTCGCCCACACCCGGCAAGGTGGCGGTTTCGGCGAACAGGGGATTGAGGGAATCGGGGCGCATGGATGAGAGTTTAAATGTCCCCTTGGCGTTCCCGCAATGGAGGGGATAGGATGCGCCCATGATCGACGATTTGGGCAAATTGGATGCGCGGCGCAAACGCCTGCTGATGCGGGCGAACCGGTGTGGCATCCATGAAAACGATATCCTGCTGGGCGGCTTCGCCAAGGCGCGCATTGCCGAGCTGGACCTCGCGCGGCTGGAGGAGTTGGACGCGCTGATGCAGGAAAACGATATCGACGTGTTCCAGTGGATCACCCGCAAGAAACCGGCGCCAGCGGCCTATGAAACGCCGCTTATGGACATGGTGCGGGCGTTCAATAAGATCGATTAGGCGGGGCTGCCCTTTTTCACGCCAAGCCATCCACGGCCAATGTCCCGTTCCCGATAAATATTTTCAAAACAAGAAGAACAAAGTTTGCCTGTGAAGAACCAATTTCTTGGTTTGCACGCCGCCGAATGTTAGGAACGGGACCCTTATTTTCCGCTCTCGGAGCCCGCCTGTTGTTTAGCCCGCTGCTCGACGCCCTCCCCCGTTCCGGCTTGGTGACCTTGCCCGGTATTCCCGAAGGTTATGCGGCGCGGCTGCTCGCGGCTCTGGCGGCGTCGGGGCGGGAGGTGTTGTTCATCGCCCGGGACGAAACCCGCATGGACCGGGCGGCGGAGGTATTGGCGTTTTTTGAGCCGGAATGCCAGGTGCTGCCGTTTCCCGCCTGGGATAACCTGCCTTACGACCGTTTGTCCCCCGGCTCGGAAGCGGTGGCCCAGCGGGTAGACAGCCTGACCCGGCTGGCGGGAACGCCGCGCCAAGCGGGCCGGGTGGTGCTGAGCACGGTGGCGGCGGCGATCCAGCGGGTGCCGCCGCGCGCGGCGTTCGAGGGCCGCGCCCTGACCTTGAAGATCGGCACGACCCTGGCGTTGGAGGCTTTGCTGCATCAATTGGGCGGCGCCGGATATATCCGGGTCGATACGGTGATGGAGCCTGGGGAGTATGCGGTGCGCGGCGGCATCGTGGATATTTTCCCGCCCGGCATGGCGCTACCTGCCCGCTTGGACTTCTTCGGCGACGAGCTGGACGGCATTCGTCTGTTTGCGCCGGATTCCCAGCGCACGGCGGAGAAGATCGACCGGGTGGTGATCAAGCCGGTCAGCGAGGTATTTCTGGACCCGGCGGCCATCGCCCGGTTCCGGCAGGGCTATCAATCGGCCTTCGGCAAGGCGACCAGCGCCGATCCCATTTATGACGCCGTCTCCGACGGGCGCCGCGCGGCGGGGATGGAGCATTTCCTGCCCCTGTTTCATGATGGGTTGGAAACCCTCTTGGATTATGTGCCGGGCGCGGTGGTGGTGCTGGATCATGGCGCCGACGAGGCGCGGGACGCGCGCCTGGAACAGATCGCCGAGCATCTGCAGGCGCGGCAATCCATCGCCAACCGGGGGGTGGGAGAAGCCGGGGCGGGCCATGCCCTGCCGCCTGATCGCCTGTATCTGGATGCGGAAGATTGGGCGGTGGCGGTGTCCGCCCGTCCGGTGGTGGCGCTGACCAGCTTCGATGCGCCGGAAGGGGCGGGGGTGGTCGAATTACCCGCCCGTACCGCCCCTGATTTCTCCGATGTGCGGACCAATCCGGACGCCAATGTCTTCGATGCGGTGGCGGGCCATGTCCGGTCCCTCGCCGAACGGGATGTCCGGGTGATTCTGGCCGCCTGGTCGGCGGGGTCGCGGGACCGGCTGGCCAGCGTGTTCAAGGAACATGGGTTCGACCGGTTTGCCTCTGTGGAGACCTTTCCGAAGATCGCCCCCCTGCCCAAGGGGGTGGCCGCGCTGACCGTGCTGGGCCTGGAGACCGGCTTTTCCGATCCCGAGATCGCCGTCATCACCGAGCAGGATATCCTGGGGGACCGGCTGGTGCGCCCGTCCCGGCGGCGGATGCGGGCGGAGAACTTCATCGCCGAGGCCTCGGCCCTCAACGAGGGCGACCTGGTGGTGCATCTGGATCATGGCATCGGGCGCTATGAAGGGTTGGTGACGGTCACCGCGGGCGGCGCGCCCCATGACTGCCTCTGTCTGATTTATGACGGCGACGATAAGCTGTTCGTACCGGTGGAGAATATTGAAGTGTTGTCTCGCTATGGCGCCGATCAGGGGGTCGCCCGGCTCGACAAGCTGGGCGGCGTGGCCTGGCAGGCGCGCAAGGCCAAGCTGAAACAGCGGGTGCGGGACATGGCCGACAAGCTGATCCAGATCGCCGCCGCCCGGCATCTGGAAAAGGGCGCCGCCATGGCGCCGCCGGAAGGCCTGTTTGACGAATTCTGCGCCCGCTTTCCCTATGTGGAGACCGACGACCAGCGCCGCGCCATCGGCGAGGTGATCGAGGACCTTTCCAGCGGGCGGAACATGGATCGTCTGGTCTGCGGCGATGTGGGCTTCGGCAAAACCGAGGTGGCCTTGCGCGCCGCCTTCGTGGCCGCCATGGCCGGGCTGCAAACCGCCGTGGTGGTGCCCACCACCTTGCTTGCCCGGCAGCATTACCAAAGCTTTGCCGCCCGGTTCCGGGACTTTCCCGTGCGGGTGGCGCAGCTTTCCCGCTTCGTATCGGCCAAGGATGCCAGGCTGGTAAAGGCGGGGATGGAAGACGGCACGGTGGATATCGTGGTCGGCACCCATGCCCTGCTGGCCAAAAGCATCACGTTCAAGCGGATCGGCCTTCTGGTGGTGGACGAGGAGCAGCATTTCGGCGTCGCCCATAAGGAACGGCTGAAAAGCCTAAAGGCCGATGTGCATGTGTTGACCCTGACCGCCACCCCCATTCCCCGCACCTTGCAGATGGCCCTGGCTGGGGTGCGGGAGCTGAGCCTGATCGCGACGCCCCCGGTGGACCGTCTGGCCGTGCGCACCTATGTCCTGCCCCACGATCCGGTGGCTTTGCGCGAAGCCATTTTGCGGGAGCATTACCGGGGCGGACAGACCTTCTATGTCTGCCCCCGGATTTCCGACATCGACGGGGTGGCGGAAGAGCTGGAGAAGCTGGTGCCCGAGGTCAAGGTGGGCGTGGCCCATGGGCGGCTGTCGCCGACCGAGTTGGAAAATATCATGACCGCCTTTTCCGACGGCCGGTTCGATGTGCTGCTATCGACCAATATCGTGGAATCCGGCCTCGACCTGCCGTCGGCCAATACCCTGATCGTGCATCGCGCCGACCGGTTTGGCCTGTCACAGCTCTACCAGCTCCGGGGACGGGTCGGGCGCTCGAAACTGCGAGCCTATGCCTATCTTACCTTGCCGCCGCGCCAGCGCATTACCCCGGCGGCGGAAAAGCGGCTCAATGTCATGCGCACCCTGGATACCCTGGGGGCGGGCTTCACCCTGGCCAGCCATGATCTGGACATCCGGGGTGCCGGCAACCTGCTGGGCGAAGAGCAATCGGGCCATATCAAGGAAGTGGGGGTCGAATTGTACCAGCGCCTGTTGGAAGAGGCGGTGGCCCAGGCCAAGGGGGTGGCGGAAGAGCAGATAGAGGAAACCTGGAGCCCGCAGATCAATCTGGGCGTGCCGGTCTTGATCCCGGAAACCTATATCCCCGATCTGGGCGCGCGCATGGGGCTTTACCGGCGTTTGGCCGATCTGCAAAGCCGCGCTGATGTGGATGAATTCGCCGCCGAGATGGTGGATCGGTTCGGCAAGCTGCCCGAGGAGGTGGAGAACCTCTTGCGGGTGGTCACGGTGAAAATCCATTGCAAAGCCGCCAACATCGAAAAATTGGATGTGGGGCCCAAGGGGGCCGTCATCGGTTTCCGCGACAATCGTTTCACCGATCCCGGGCGCCTGGTCGCCTTTATCACTGCGCAAAGTGGGACCGCGAAATTGCGGCCCGATCACAAGCTCGTCTTCATGCGGGGCTGGGAAACGGCCAGGCAACGCATGGAGGGGGCCGCGAAATTGGCGGCGCAATTGGCGGAAATTTCGGGTGCTGCAAAGAATTGACGTGAAGGGAAACAGGTTTAGAGAGTTCCCACTAGGCTTAGGTCACTTGTTTTTAGCAATTTTCTTGGCATGCCTTGACCTCGGCACGGGGCTGTGGTTCAGATATCATGTTGTGTTGTTCAAGACCCAAGCGATTTGACAACCAACTCAGAACAGCCGGTAAATGATGGAAACTGAAAAAACCGACGGCCACCCAGAAACAACCGCCCCTGGCAACGGCAACGCTGCATCTACCGATGATAACCGACCGATCCGCGAATTTGCGCATCAGGTGCGGACCCCACTGACCGCGATTTTGGGATATACGGAACTCCTGAGCATGGGGGAGGAACTCAGCCTGACCCAAGCGCAGATTGCGGATTACGGTAAGACGGTGCATTTGGCAGCAATCCAGGCGCTGCGCATTTGTGAACGGGTGCTCAACGATACGGTAACCGGCGAGAAATCCATCCAGCGCGAACCGATTGATTTTGGGGCGTTTGCCGGGGAACAAGTCGAAATTTTTAGAAAATTCGCCGCGAAGAAAGGCGTTTCCTTGCGCGCCGACATACCGAAAACCTTGCCGAAGATGATGAGCGATCCGCATCTATTGGCAGAGATCGTCGGCGGCTTGGTCAGCAATGCCATCAAATTTACGCCCAAGGGCGGCACGGTCACCATCAAGGCGCAGATGGATGCCGCAAATGATATGCTCGTTTTGGTGATTTCGGATACAGGCCAAGGCATTCCCGCCAAGGCCCTACGGGACCTCATCGCCGGTTATCGGACCGTTGAAACCACCTTTGGCACCAATTCCGAGCGGGGCTGGGGGCTGGGTCTGGCGCTGGCCCGGGAACATGCCCAGCGGCTGGGGTCGCGGCTCGAAATTGCCTCGGAAAAGGGTCGGGGGACGATTATTTCCTTCCGACAGCCTGTCGTCTTCCCTGATTCGCCCAGTTGATAATTCCTCAATTGAAAACCCCTTTTCTAAGATGTGGGTTTTTCAATCTCTGGCGTTGGTGTACCGGTTGCAGTCGCCATTCTAGTGCTACCGAAATTGAAATAAATCATTTAAAAACAACATTTTAAGTTCTCTGAAGCCGTGCCGCCAGTCAAGTTTGAGTCGGCTAGGCGCCTGACTAATAACCATTTAATTATTGCGGTTACTATTTAGTGCGTGTAAGATGCATGTGTTCTGCGCGGTATTGCACCAGCGCGTACGGGAACGGGCGCGCTTCGGGGAGGCTTCGTCATGTATGATGGGCAGTCAACACCTGGTGGCATGTTCAAGCTTCTGCGTCAGCATATTTCGACTCTCGCCGGGGACGGCGGCATTCCGCAACGGGAACAAGTTTATCTCCCGGATCTCCACGAAATCGCTCCTCACATTCTGTTGATCGGGGTCGAACGATCCGCCTCCGGTTACCGGTTTGTCTTGCGTTTTTTTGGCACCGGCCTGAGCGCCCTGGTGGGGATGAACCCCATGGGCATGTATGTGGATCAACTCACCCATCTCAGCAATATTCAGGGGATCAGCAATCATTATCGACGGATTGTGGAAACCGGGGAAGAGCATATCCTTCAACAGGAAGTCGAGGTCGCGGAGAATAAGTCCACGGGGCGCCGCCGTGTTACCTTACATATCCATGAGCTGGGTCTACCCCTTTTGGGGCCGGGCGGGGAGATTGATTTCATCATCGGCGTTGTCGAAGTGAAAAAGGATTTTTTGCCGCGCAGACGCCAAATTCCCTGAGTTTATTCCGCCGTTGTTGGGGGCGGAGGCGGAATAGAGATTGCCAATTGCGCCAGTTTGCGGGTTAACCCCTCTGCCGTGTTCAGGCTATGGCAATAGCTGCCGTCTCGCCGACAATAACTCAGAAGGCCCCCTCCGGTCTCAAAGGGGATCACCTCCACAACATCGCGGCAATAGGGGCTGGTAAATCGTTGGCCCGCGGGACCACTGCCCACAAGGTCTTTCGGAGCTTGGGCTGGGGCGCCGCCCGACAACACAAAACGCCCCGGGCAGCCCCGAATTGGCCGCCATGAAAATGACGCCATCATGTACTCAAAACTGCTCATCACACGCCTATGAGTAGCACCGTAGCGGAAAATCGAAAAGCGTCGATAGCGCTTGTACTTGGCGGGGCGAGTGGCGGATACTCCCTTCCGCTATGACCGACCCCTATTCCTTTAAGAAAGACCCCCGGGTTCCGCCGTTTGAGGATACAGCGCCGCTTGCGGTGATGGACGCGGAATGTGCCGTCTGCAGTTGGGGCGCGCGGATGATCCACCGGTTGGATCGGACGGGTACCGTGCGCATCTGCCCTACTCAAACGCCGCTGGGCGCGGCGCTGTTGGATCATTATGGGTTGGTTCCCAGCGACCCATCCACTTGGTTGTTTATCGATAAGGGGATCGCCCATAAGGATTTCGACGCGGTGATCCATGCGGGCGAAAGCTTCGGGGGCTGGGGCCGCCTGACGGGGGTGTTGCGCCTGGTGCCCAAGCCGCTGCGCAATTGGCTCTACCGTCGGTTTGCCCGCAACCGTTACGCGCTTTTTGGCCGCGCAGACATGTGTGGCATTCCAGACCCGGCATTTCAAAAACGGTTATTGCTGTGACGGCGCGCTCAAGGCCCAGAGGCAGACGAACGGTTCCCCCATGCCCTTGGCCGTCGAATCGAGAAGCTTTCACTGAGAGTCGATAATTGTAAAAGTTGTGGGTAATGGCTTGCCAAGCAAGCTGTTTCCCTGCTAAATCCTCTGCGGGGAGTGCCAAAGAGCGATAACGGTAATCTAAAGCAGTCCCTGATACAGATTGTGCCGCGAACCGCCCTCTAGTGGATCGAACCTAACATTTGAGTCCCCCGGTTGTGTCGTTTGGGAATAGCATAAGGCCCTCAAATGTTAGGGTAATTTGATCCATCACCATAGGGCGCCTAGGGGTTCGAATCGTTAGAGTCGTCCCACTAGGGAGGTGTCTGGAGGCGGATTCTAGGATGAAATTTTGATCAACCCGTTGACCAGAATTTCCTCGACCCGGCTCAAGAGGGAAGACTGAGGTCGAAAATGGGGTCGAATGCAGAGGAAATAACCCTCCATCCTAATGTGGTGGCGTTGGAAAGCTATCTTCAGTCCATCGCCGCGCCGGGTTGCCTGGCGAAAAAATCAGACCTGAATTTGCCAGACCTCTACAAGATCGCCAAATATTTGCTTTTGACAGAGGCGATTGACGGCGACACCAGACGGCGTTGGTATATCCGGTATTACGGGACCGGAATGTCGGACGCGACGCGGGTCAACGCGCAAGGACGCTTTGTCGACGAGTTGACCCATTTCCAGGGTTTTACCCCCTTTGTGACGCTTTTCGATTCCGTTTTCGAACAACGGCGCATGTTATCGGTGGGCGTGAACGAAACCATCTATGTCGGTGGCGACAAAGCCACGGGGCGTTCGCCGGTCAGAATCCTTTGCTACGCTTTTCCGCTTCTCGATGATGATGGCATGCCGCGCTATGCCCTTACTTTCGTAGAATTTGATCCGATTTGAATGCCGATCTGAAACCGCTTTTTCCGCATGTTCTGGGCGCTGCTTTCGAGGCCCTGCCGACCGTGGTTCAAGCAAGCCATCAGACCGTGGGATGCCATCGATGGCGGGGGCGGGCCGCCGTTATCCGGGGGGGCTGGGCTCATCCCACGTCTCATCGGCGCGCTGTTTGGCTTGCCGATGAGGGAATGGAAGATCCCCGGGCGATCCGGGTCTTTCCCACGACAAGGACCACATGAAATTTTCTTGAACCCGATGGGAAAAGCGCGTTTCATACAGGCATGAGGCGTGTGCGTTCCGGAGACCTCGCGCTGTCTCCCCGGGCTGTCTCCCCGGGCTGTCTCCCCGGGCTGTCTCATAAGATCGTCACGTGACGCCCAAGCGGTATCTGTTTAGAGTACCATTGCGGGCGCCGCCGGATGGAACGCATTGCCGCAAGGATCAACCTTTGAGGAGTGGACGTAATGGCAGGTTGGAAGGGTAATCTCGACGACAATATGGGCATCATCGACCGCGCCCTGCGCATGGTCGTCGGCCTGATCTTGATTTCGCTCGCGTTTTTCGGCCCGAAAACTTGGTTCGGCCTCGTCGGCTTGATACCGCTTGTAACGGCCTTCGTGGGCTTCTGTCCCTTGTATAAAATGATCGGTTTGTCCACGCTCAAAGCCGAAAACCCGGAGAGCTAACCCCTCGGCTTTCTTCTCCTTTTCCTGTGGACTGCGTGCTCGGTGGACCCGAAAGGGCGACACCGGCGCGGAATGCTGCGCCAGCTTCCAACGTTTCCAGCCACGCACTGAACGTATTTACGGCAAACCGGCTTTTGCCAAACCCGCCATCACCATGGCTTCGTGGGTGGGGTCCGCCAAGGTCAGCCGCGCCAGTCGCTGAGTGATGGAAAAGCTAGGGTTAATATCCAGCATCTCGCGCCAAACGGCTCGCGCTTTGTCTCCTTCCCCCAGGTGCCCCAGGGCGGCAGCCAACCAGGCCCGCCCGATATCCGTATCCTTGACCAGGAGCACCCGTTCCTGCAACAGCAGCGCCGCCGTTTCGAAGTTTCCACTCAGGAAATGCGCCATGGCGAGGAACTGCATGTATTGATGGCGGACAGAGGGATCCAGGCGGATGGCGCGCTCAAAATCCTCGATGGCCGGCGCCAGTTGGCCCATTGCCAGTTCGATTTCTCCCTTGGTGAACCAGCCCAACGAATAATCCGCCGTGTTTGACATAGCCTTCTGCATTCTGGTGGCGGCATCGTCTAAATGCCCTTGCCACCGTGCAACGACAGCAACGGCGTGGTTGGGCCAGACGTCATCCGGTCGCAGGGAGATGGCTTTGTTGGCCAATTCAAACGCATCCTGCATCGCTTCCTGATCCGATCTGTTGGACCAGTGATTGTGGTAGTCCAATAGATGCATCAGCGCCAACATGGCGTAGCAATCCGCATAATTGGGGTCTTTGGTAAGGGCCCGTTCCCCGTAAAAAACGGCGTTTTTCCAGCCTTCCGCATTCATTCCGGGGAAAAACAAGAAACCCCGCATGCGCATGTAATCTTCATGGGCGCTGATGTTGGCGGTGCCCACATCGGTAATTTTGGCCAATTCCGCGGGCGAGAGCTGAATCTTTAGCGCGTTGACGATTTCCAGCGTCACTTCGTCTTGAACCGCGAAAATATCGGTTAGGTCGCGGTCAAACCGGTCTGCCCACACAGGGCTTCCCGTCGCCGCGTCGATAAGCTGGGTGTTGATGCGCACGCGCTGCCCCACACGCCGCACACTGCCTTCCAATACATGGGTAACGCCCAATTCCCGGCCCACTTGACGCAGGTCGATGGCTTTGCCCTTGTAGGCAAAACTGGAATTACGCGCGATCACCGTGAGCCCGGAAACCTTGGAAAGGTCGGTGATGATATCTTCGCTTATGCCGTCTGAGAAATATTCCTGTTCCGGGTCGCCAGACATGTTGTCCAACGGCAAGACGGCGATGGACCGCGCCGCATCGCGGGACGACGGGGTGACGGTCTGGGCCTGTGCAGCGGGTGAGTCGGCGGTTTCGGAAGGCCGCCAGTGAAACACCCGCAAGGCACGGTCGATATTCTTGACCCGCACCTCGCCGCCATCTTCAAAGGCGATGTTGAGCCGGTCCCCCACGCTTTCCTTCACCACGGAGGAGATGCACATGCCACCGGGGCGGGCCAATTGCTCCAACCGGCAAGCGACGTTGACCCCATCGCCAAAAATATCGTTCTCCTGCAGGATGATATCCCCCAGGTTAATACCGATTCTGAGGACGATATTATCGGCAAGGGCGTGCCGGGCCATGGCCTCCTGAACGTCTTTGGCGCATTGAACCGCATCCACAACGCTGATGAACTCCACCAAAACACCATCGCCCATCAGCTTGACAATCCGCCCATTGCGCTGCGCGACCAGAGGGCTGAACAAGGTTTCGCGGTGATGGTTCAGGGCAGCCAGCGTCTTGGCCTCGTCCTGCGCCATCAGGCGCGAATAGCCGACAACGTCTGCTGCCATGATCGCCGAGAGGCGCCGTTGGGTGGATTTTTCCGCATTCATGGTTCAGTGGTAAGACAGCGCGGCAACGCGGTCTAGGCCCAAATTCCTCTTGGGAAAAATTGAATGCCTTAAGGAGAGGTGGCGTCCCCAACGGGATTCGAACCCGTGTTGCCGGCGTGAAAGGCCGGTGTCCTAGGCCTCTAGACGATGGGGACATCTGTGAGGTCCGTTCATGTACCTGCCCGGCGATCAGAAATCAAGGCCTTTGCTGTTGAACCATGTTGATTGTCCGCTTTCCGGAAAATCCGTTGCCAGAAAGCGCCCCGATGCGCAATAGTGTGGGGGCATGGGTTTCCGCTTGGCCAAGCTTGGCGGAACTTAAGAGGGAACACGGAAGGGACGACCCAATCGGGGCCCAGGCCGTGGCTGCCCCCGCAACTGTGAGCGGCGAGCCGACCCCTGAAAACGCCACTGGGCAGGTAAAAACCGGCCTGGGAAGGTGGGGAAACGGCGATAACCCGCGAGCCAGGAGACCTGCCCCTGCATTCTGTCGTACGGTGGGTGCACAAAAGGAGAAAATCATGCACATCGAACCTGGTTATGTGGCGCCGGTAAAAGTGGCGCTGGCCAATGCGGGCGCCTTGACGGTCTTTGCCTGGGCCGCGGGTCAACAATTTCGCGCGATCCTAAAAGCGCCGTGGATGCTGTTGAAAACTGTCGCGGCCGCGCTGTTTTTCACGCTTTTCATGGAAATCTATTTCATGCCCGTAGGGCCGTCCGAACTGCATTTCGTCGGCGCCATGGCCATGTATCTGACCCTCGGTTTTCTGCCGACGGTGGCGGGTTTCGCCATCGGCCTGTTGTTCCAGGGTCTGGTGTTTAACCCGCAAGACTTGGTGCATCTGGGCGTAAACAGCCTGTCCCTGATGCTGCCGCTGATTGCGGTGCATTACGCCGCCGGGAAGCGCGTGCTGGACGGTGGCACGCGGGTGAACTGGGCGCAGATCGTCAAGCTGGATGCGATGTATTACACGGGGGTCACCGCCATGGTGGGCTTCTGGTTGATGATTGGCGATGTGGCGACGCCGCTGAGCGCCTGGTTTGCTTTCGCCAGCAGCTATCTGGCCATCGTCGCCCTCGAACCGCTGGTGACCATTGGTGCCGTGAAGGGCCTGCGCGCCCTGGGTGGCAACCCGCTGGTGGCCAACCTGTTCGTGGTCAACCGGCTGCGCATGGCCGCGTAAGACGCGCTTTATCAACTTCCGATGAAAGGGGGCTTCCGCGGGTGGGAGCCCCTTTTTCGTCGTCGGCGTTTATGCGCTCTCCAAAGTTGAAAATCGCCCCCGGTCGCCCTAAACTACGGCATCGGCAAAACGAACGGACAGGAGATTTTTTTGATTGTGGTTGGTCTCATCTCAGAGGCGAGACGTTAGAGCGACTCAGTAACAGAATGCCTTGATGGGTGAATGGCCCGTCGCATTCTTGCTCGACGCCTCTCGACCTCATCATTCGGAGAAGCCTCGGCCATCGGCTTTGGCTTTGCCACGTTTGGTGTTTTCTGCCGCCGCCGACCAGGTGGCGCAGAGTTATGGTGAGAGATCAATGACAAACAAAATTTCCGCGCTGGCCGATCTTGGCTGGAGCACATTCTTTTCATCCCAGTTTGACGAGTCTGACCCAGACAGCCTCATTCCCGCAAAGGTTATGGAAGTCCACCGCAATGGGTTGCGCGTGATGGGGGCTGAGCTTGACGTTGTTATTCCCCCTTTTTCCCGCGCCACCGGCGATGATGCAGACGTTGCGACCATTGGCGATTGGCTGCTTTTAGATCCCCAAACCCAAGTGCCCCGCCATTTACTGGACCGTCGGAGCCTGTTTAAACGGAGGGCGGCAGGAACAGGGCGACGGCTGCAATTGATCGCGGCCAATGTGGATACGGTGTTTATCGTATCCTCCTGCAATCAGGATTTTAGCCTGCCGCGTCTGGAACGCTACTTGGTGCTGGCCAGTGACGCGGGCGTCATGCCGGTTGTTGTCTTGACGAAAGCAGACCTGGTGGAAGAAGCGGAGACATTCGCGAGCCAGGCCCGCAAGCTGCAGCCCGGTCTGCTGGTGGAAACCCTAAATGCGCGGGATCCCGATGCGGTGCAATGTCTCGAGGGATGGTGCACGACCGGTCAGACAGTCGCGTTGCTGGGGTCCTCCGGGGTGGGGAAGTCCACGCTTGTCAATACGCTCACCGGGGCTCGGACGATCGCCACACAGGGGATTCGGGAGGATGATGGGAAGGGGCGCCATACCACAACGGCCCGGGCGCTGCACCGTTTTCCCCAAGGGGGATGGCTTCTGGATACCCCGGGGATGCGGGCGTTGCAGCTGACGGATGCGGGCGCGGGCCTCGAGGACGTTTTTGCCGATATTCGGGATATTATAACGCAATGCCGGTTCAGCGATTGCGCCCATGATACCGAACCGGGCTGCGCCATTCAGGCGGCGATCAAGGAGGGGTCTTTAGCGGTGGACCGTTTCAAACGATGGCGCAAGCTGAGCGCAGAGGAGCAGTATAATGCGGAGTCACTTGCCCAGCGGCGGGCGCGTGATCGGGCTTTTGGCAAGCTGGTGAAGAACGCGAAGTTACAGAAATACGGGGAGGATTCCTGACCGCGGTTCGCTGACACGGCAGAGGGGAGGGGGTTCGGGTGACGAATCCCCTCCCGCCATGGGGTGCCGGAAAGGGTTTATTTCACGCTGCGCAGGACCGTGCCCACATAGACGAGGCGGCGCAGACTCTGCGCCACGCCCTCGGCGTCGGTGTCTTCGAGGCCGCTCACCTGTAAATCAATCTGCATCTCCTCACCCTTTGCGCCTATGGCCGTTGCGTAAAGTCGGCTGGGCACCAACCCGCGCTTGGCCAAAACGCTACAAACCGCAGGCATCAGCCCCGGATCGCTGGGGGCATGCACAAAAAAACAATGGGTAGATGTTTCCGGAAGAGATTTAACTGTGGATTGACCAGACATGGATCAATGCTCCGTCGCTCGGCAGGTCTTGAAAAAAGGCGAAAACAGAGGCACCCGGCTCTCAGAGGAGAACCGGGACCATAATTCGCCGTCCACCGGCGCGGCAGTGATCGCGCATATCCATGCCCCGTATGTACGCCCAAAATTGCTGCGGCGCAATGATCTTCCGCACAGAACGCCAAAAGACGGGCGCAGACAAAAAAACACCCGGGCGGGGCCCGGGTGTATCAGGTGTAAAGGGATCGTTGTTTTTATTGGATGATAATCTCTGGCCCCATGAAATAGGTGGGCATGAAGGTCGACATCCAGGGGATATAGGTAACCATGATCAGGAAGATGAACATGATGCCCAGCCAAGGCAGGGCCGCCCTGACCACGGACATCATGGCCATCTGTGCCACGCTCGAGGTCACGAACAGGTTTAGCCCCACAGGTGGCGTGATCATGCCGATTTCCATGTTCACCACCATGATGATGCCCAGGTGAATGGGATCGATACCCAGTTCGATGGCAATGGGGAACACCAGGGGCGCCACGATCACGATCAGGCCGGAAGGTTCCATGAACTGTCCGCCGATCAACAAGATGATGTTGACGATGATCAGGAACATGATGGGCCCGAAACCAGCTTCCAGCATGGCCCCGGCGATGGCTTGCGGGATTTGTTCTTCCGTCAGCACATGCTTCAGGATCAACGCGTTGGCGATGATGAACAGCAGCATCACCGTGGTCCGGCCGCCTTCCAACAGGGCATGCTTGGTATCCCGGTGGAAAAACACCGTCAGCAGCGCCTGCGGGCGGGATAGCAGGGAGAACCGCTTTTCACCCTCACCTTTCAGCGGCCCCATATCCTTGTAGACGAAGTTGGCAATGAAGAAGGCATAAACAGCGGCCACGGCGGCGGCCTCCGTCGGGGTAAAGATGCCCCCGTAAATTCCGCCCAGGATGATCACAATCAGGAACAAACCCCAGGCCGCATCCCGTGCGGACAGGAACACTTCGCCCCAACCCGCCCAGGGTTGGGATGGCAGGTTTTTAATCTTGGCTGTGACGTAAATGCCGATCATCAACATCAGGCCCGCCGTCAACCCGGGGATCACCCCGGCGAGGAACATGCGGCCCACCGACACATCCACGGCAGACGCATACACCACCATCACGATGGAGGGCGGGATCAGAATGCCCAAGGTGCCTGCGTTACAGATCACGCCGGCGGCAAAATCCTTCGTGTAGCCCACTTGCCGCATGCCAGCGATGACGATGGAACCGATGGCCACCACCGTTGCGGGGGAAGAACCCGACAATGCCGCGAACAGCATACAGGCAAACACGCTGGCGATGGCCAAGCCACCGGAAAAATGCCCAACGACCGCAATGGCAAAGCGGATAATCCGCCGCGCCACCCCCCCGGTGGACATAAAGGTTGATGCCAAAATAAAGAAGGGAATGGCCAGCAGGGTAAAGTGGCCTGCAAAGGCGTTGAACAGGGTCTGAGCAATCGATCCCAGTGAGGCATCGGAATACATCAGCAAGAAGATGATGGAACTCAAGCCCAAGGAGATGGCCACCGGCACGCCGATCAACAGCAGGCCAATGACCATGACAAAAAGAATGACAACATCCATGACTTAGCCCACCTTTCCCGTGTCGGCCGATTGGTCGGCCTCTTCTTTTTTCGCGGCCTCGGCAGCGGCTTCTTCCACCATTTCTTCGGCTTCGTGGCTCGCGATGATCGAGTCGGTCTGGCCACTGAGCACCTTGATGGCCACTTGCACCAGTCGGAAGGTGAGCAGCGCCATGCCAATGGGCAGGGCCGCATACGGAATGAAGCGGGGTAATTTTTCATAGGCCTCGCCCGCATTCATCGGTCCTTCGATAAAGCGCAGGAAGCCCAACATGGGAACGTCATTGACCTCGTACCAGGCTTGATCATCCAACGAGCCGTCCAGGCGCGGCAGGGCGGCGAAGGGCGCCCAATAGTTCCAGGCACCGATCAGCAGGAGGATCGCGAAGGCGAGAGACGCCGCAACGGCAAGAATAGCCAGAACGCGCCGGACCTGCGGATTGACCGCATTGATCACCACGTCCACCCCCAGGTGAACATGAATTTTCACACAATAGGATGCCCCGATCAGGACAAGCCAGGCGAACAGAAACACCGTGGTTTCCAACGCCCAGAGAATATTGGTGTTGAAGACATACCGCGCGATAACGTTGACAAAAGTAATGAGTGTCATCAAGCCGAGGGTGATCGCGATAAACGATTCCTCGATATCATTGACGAACCGGCCTAGCGCCGATTTCGGCTGGTCGTGCATGCCGTACCTCCTCCCCTAAGGTCACCATGGACAGCACGGAGGGTCCGGCCCGATATTCGGGCCGGACATGACCGTGCGTTGGGGTCTTAGTTGGTCGCGTTGGAGGACAATGCCGCGGCGAGCAGGTCTTCGCCGATGTCACCTTTGAATTGGTCCCAGACCGGTTTCATGGCATCAACCCATTGCCGGCGCTGTTCCGGTGTCAACTGGCGCACAACGCCACCGGCATCCATGATGGCTTTTTTGGCTTCTTCGTTTACGCGGGTGGATTCCGAATTCCGGAAGTCAGAAACCTCCTTCAGGATAGTGGACAATTGGGTGCGCACGTCGTCGGGCAGGCCATCCCACCATTTGGTGGAGGTCACCACGAGATAATCCAGCACACCATGGTTGGATTCGGTGGTGCCGTCCTGCACTTCAAAGAACTTCTGGCCATAAATGTTGGACCAGGTGTTCTCCTGACCATCCACAACGCCGGTTTGCAGGGCGCCATAAACTTCGGAGAAGGACATTTTCTGCGGGTTGGCCCCCAGGGCGTCCATCTGCGCGACCAGCACGTCAGACGGCTGCACGCGGAACTTCAGGCCCTTGGCGTCTGCTGGGGTCAGCAACGGCTTGCCAGCCGAAAATTGCTTCATGCCATTGTGCCAGAAAGCGAGGCCGAGCAGGCCGCGGCGCTTCATGGATTCCATCAGTTTCTGACCATCATCGGAGTTTTGGAATCGGTCCACCGCGTTGATGTCCTCGAACATGAAGGGCAGATCGAACAGGCGGAATTTCTTGGTGAATTTTTCGAACTTGGACAGGGACGGCGCCGCCATTTGAACGTCACCGGCCAGCATCGCTTCCAAGACCTGGTCATCGTTATAAAGCTGAGAGCTCGGATAGACTTCCATGCAGGCCTTGCCATTCATTTCCTCGTTCACGCGCTTTTCCAGCAACGAGGCGGCAATGCCCTTCGGGTGTTTGTCGGTGTTGGTCACATGGCTGAATTTGATAACGATTTCGCCGTCCTGACATTGGTCGGAGGCAAGAGCCGGAGCCGCGGATACAAGCAGAGCCGCGCCGACGGCAACGGCGGCGATTGTTTTATGCATAGGTACTTCTCCCTGTTAGCGTTCATCAAACTGGAGCATCGTAGCCCCGTTCATTCACGCCGGAATTAGCAACGGGTGTGCCAATAGGGGCGCCTGCGGGGTCTTTGGATGCCCATTAGTGTATAATAATTTGTTTCTTATGGAAAAAACAATCGCGAGTAAATTTTACACGGTTTACACGTAGAGAGGCTCTATGTGTAAACCGCTACTCATTCTTCGCCTTGGGGGTGTAGCGGACTACCCATTGTCGCTGCCGTTGGCGGTCAGCCCGTGCCGCTGCATCTTGTCGTAGAGCGTTTTCCGCGAAATGCCGAGCGATTCGTAGGTGGCCTTCAGGCTGCCACCATTCCGCATCAGCGCCGCATCGATCAGGCGTTTTTCCACCGCTTCCATCTGCGCCGCCAGGCTGGCGCATTCCGGTTCTGTGGCGCGAAGGGGGCCGCTATGCGCGCCCAGGGCATGGCGCAGGGCGGCATTTTGCAGTTCCCGCACGTTCCCGGGCCAGCCATGGGCCAGCAGCCGGGTCAAGTCCGCGTCGCTGACCGGTTCGGGGGGCCTTTTATAGCGTTCCGCCGCCTGAGTGACAAAATGCTGGAACAGAAGCGGGATATCGTCTTGCCGCTCCCGCAAGGGGGGGATGCGCAAGGTGAGCACATCCAGACGGTAGAACAGGTCTTGCCGAAAGCTGCCCGCGTCCACCATGTCCAGCAGGTTTTCCTTGGTGGCGGCGATGATGCGTACGTCCACAGGAATTTCGTCGTTGCCGCCAAGCGGGGTCACCATGCGGTCCTGCAAGACGCGCAGCAGCTTGATCTGCAGGTCCAAAGGCATGCTCTCGATCTCATCGAGAAACAGGGTGCCGCCATCCGCATGTTGAATGCGCCCGATCCGCGCCTTGGCGGCGCCGGTAAAAGCCCCGGCTTCGTGGCCAAAGATTTCACTTTCGATCAGGGTGTCCGGGAGCGCGCCGCAGTTGATCGGCACGAAGCGGCCTTTTTTGCGCGGGCTGAGATCATGCAGGCTGCGCGCCACCAGCTCTTTGCCTGTGCCGGTCTCGCCCAGGATCAACACATCCGCATCGGTTGCCGCATAATCGCGCAGTTGCTCGCGCAGATGGATCATCTCCTGCGAGCGCCCCACCAGCCGATTGTCCAGGGTGCCGCCCTCGCGCAAAGCCGCCCGCAAGGCGCGGTTTTCCAGCACAAGCCGACGCTTTTCCTGCGCACGATGCACCGCATCCACCAAGACGTCGGACGCAAAAGGTTTTTCGATAAAGTCATAGGCGCCATCCCGCATGGCCCGCACCGCCATGGGCACGTCGCCGTGACCGGTGATCAGGATGACCGGCAGCTCCGGGTCCAGGTCGCGGACCTTTGCCATGACGTCAAGCCCGCTGACTTCTGGCATCTTGATATCGGTGACCAGAACGCCGGGCCAATCTCGGGAGAGTTTTTCCAGGGCCCCTGCGGGCTTTGCAAAGCTTTCCACCGCGATATCCGCCAACTCCAATGCTTGCGAACAGGCGGTGCGCAGATGCTCTTCGTCATCGATCAAAAACACTGGTCCGCTCACGCGACGGCTTCCTCCGTTTTTCCGGCCCGTTTCAACGTTACCGTGAAGATGGCCCCGCCGTCTTTATGATTTTGCGCGCTGATCGCGCCGCCGAACTGCTCCACAATGCCATAGGTGATGGAAAGGCCCAGTCCCATCCCGCGCCCCACCTCCTTGGTGGAATAGAAGGGATCAAAAATATTTTGGATATTGGCCTCATCGACCCCGGGCCCCGTATCGCGAATTTGGATACAGACGGATTCAGGATGATCCAGGTTGAGGTCGATATGAATCTCCCGCCGGTCGGACTCGGCCATGGCGTCCAACGCATTGCTGAGAAGGTTCACAAAGATCTGCTGCAACCGGACATCGCCGCCGATCACCGAGATTGCCGGGTCCAAGTCCTGACGCTTTACCACCACATTTTCGGAAACGATTCGTTGATTGAGTAGGACAAGACTTTCCTCCAGGGCCTGACCCAGATCCGTCGGGCGCAGCTCGATGGTTTCCCCCCGGGCATAGGTGCGCAGGTTGCGGATGATCCGCGACATGCGTTCGGTCAGGTCAGAAATGCCTTGCAGGTTTTGGGTCGCCGTCTCCTGCCGCCCGCGGGCGATAAAGGCTCGGGCGTTATCCGCATAAGACCGGATCGCGGCCAGCGGCTGGTTCAATTCGTGGCTCAGCCCGGCGGACATCTTGCCCAGGGCGGCCAACTTGGCGGTTTGCACCACGGCGGCCTGGGTCTTGCGGAGCTCGTCTTCCGCCTTTTCCCGCACCTTGATTTCCCGTTGCAGCCCCAGGTTGGCCCGCGACAGGGCGGTGGTGCGCTCCGCCACCCGCTGTTCGAGAACTTCGTTGGCCTTGGTTTGGGTGGCGATGCGTTCGGCAATATGGCGCCGCCGCTGCCAAATGGCCAAGGCGGCCAGCAGCAGGCTGATCAAGGCAATGGTCGCGACAAAGAGCGCGAGTTGCACCTGAGCCGTTACCGGCGCGGTGTCGGCCAACAGCATGATCCGCCATCCCGCGCCCGGCATTTGCTCCGATTCCACTAAGTATTGGTGCTTTTCGAGCTGGTTGGCGGCCCCTTCCCGCGTCAGGGTAACCAAATGCAGTGCGTCGGGGGCATCTGGCACCTTTTGTAGGTTCAGTGGATCCAGCGACAAGCCGGCATAACGCCGCGTTTCACGTATTTTTTGCAAGGCCGCATCGGGCAAGGGGTCCAAGGCTTTAAATCGCCATTCTGGCTGGGTGGCGAGAAAAACAACCCCATCGGAATCCGCAACCAGAATATTCGTTTCGTTGGATCTCCAGGTGCTTTCGTTGTGGCCCACCTGCATCTTGACCACCACGACTCCGACCGCCCCCCGGCTGCCGGTCACGATCTGAGCGAAATAATACCCCCGTTCTCCAGAGGTGGTACCCACGGCGAAAAAGCGCCCTTTGCCCGTGGTCAGGGCCTCGGTGAAATAGGGGCGGTAGGAGAAGTTTTGTCCAATAAAGGTGCCATCGGCCTGCCAGTTGCTGGCGGCAATGGTCTCGCCATCGGGGCGCATCAGGTAGATATCCAAGGTGCGCGCGGAATGGTTCAGGCGGGCCAGCTTGCCATTGACCGTTTCCAACAAGGCGGCATCTGGGGCGGCTTGGGACAGCACATCCCGCACGGTGGGGTCTTGGGCGATAACCTCGGGCAAATAGCGATATTTTTCCAAGTCGCCACGTAGGGCCACGACCACGAGCGCCAGGGTGTTGCGGCTCCGTTCGCTGATCTGTTCCAGCGCGATCCGCCGGGTCACTTCGGCTGTTTGCCAAAGAAGAAAAGCGCCGAAACAGACCCCTAAGGCCAATAAAAATAGGACACGCTTCACAAGGGCATGCTTTCCCTGCAGGTGGACGAATTCTCGTCGAGCAATTCTGGTCTCAACGGGGGGGGATGGTAGCGCGAAGGTAATCGCCAGTTCAACCGGTGCCCGATCGCCCCAGGGCCCGGTCCTCGGCGCGAATACGCCAGATCAGGGTCGCCAAAACAAGCGGGGTAAAGATGGCGGCGATTTCCCAGGCGCCGAGCGCCACGGGTAGGAGAGGGATCTCAAGAGCCACCAGCAGGTAGTTGGGGTGGCGCAGGTACCGGTAGGGGCCGTCGGTGACCAGAGGCTGTCCCGGCAGGACGATGATTTTCGCCGTCCAGCGATCTTCCAGGCTGCCCATGACCCAATAGCGGACGGGCTGCAACAGCGCGTAGAGCGCGACCAGCGGCCAAATAATGATGTTTTCCGCGGACACACCGAAGAAAAGGGCCAGGAGCCAGCCGACATGCACAACGACGATGACCGGGAATTGCGCCTGACCGGATTCAACGCCGCCTTGCCGGACCATGCGCGTGGCATTGGTCCGGCTGCGGTACATTTCTTCCAGGCGTTGAAACGCAACCAAGAGGACGATGGCTTGCGCCCAACCCAAGGTCACGCCTTGTTGCGCTCCAGCAAAACCAACCCGGCGGTAAAGCCTGGCCCCAGGGCCGTGGTCAGGATGCGCTCGCTATCCGACTGTTCAAGAATCCGCTTCAGCGAGAACAGGGCGGTGGGGGCCGACATATTGCCGTAATCCCGGAGCACATCGCGCGACCACTGAACCGCCTCTGGATCGACGTTGAGGACCTCTTTCCAGGCTTCCAGAACTTTTGCGCCGCCCGGGTGCAGGGCATAGGCATCCACATCTTCTTGCGTGATGCCGCAATTTTCCAAAAATTCTTCCAAAATCGGGCCGAAACTGTTTCTCAACAGCGAGGGAATGTCGCGGGACAAAATAACACCCAGCCCGTCATCCTCTACGGACCAGCCCATAATATCCAGGCTGTCCGGCCAGCAATGTTCCCCCCAGGCGGTAATGGCGGGGCCTTCGTCATCCGCATTGGTGCTGATCAAGGCGGCCGCGGCGCCATCGCCAAACAGGGCCGTGGAAACGATGTTGCTTTTGGAAATATCTTCCGAGCGGAAAGTGAGGGTGCAGAGTTCCACGATCACCAGCAGCACCCGGCTGCCGGGTCGGCTGCGGGCCAGGGCGGCCGCGTGGGAGAGGCCGAGCACACCGCCGCCGCATCCCAGACCGAACAGGGGCAGGCGGTTTACATTGCGGCGGAAGGGCATCAACCCCATCAGGCGCGCATCCAGGGACGGTGTTGCAATCCCGGTGGTGGAGACGGTGACGATGGCATCCACCTCATCCGCCGCGATATGCGCTTCTTCCAAACATTGGGTGGCGGCCTTGTGGATCAGATCCAACGCGTTTTTTTCGTAAAGGGCGTTGCGCTCCTTCCAGCCGATATTTTCCCCATGCCATTCCAGGGGTTGCGTGGAATAGCGGCGTTCCACCCCCGCATGGTCGAAAACCGGGAGCAGATGCTCGATAAGCTTGGGTTTTTGCGCACCGAAATGCTCGCGCATAAATTCCCGAATCGTTACCTGGTCCAAGGAATGTTCGGGAACGACGGTGGTTAGGCTGGTTAATCGCGGCGCGGGAAGATCGGTAATGCCCATGGGTGTATGCATGATGTTCATCTAGCGCCCCTTTATCGCGTTACTAAAGAGGATAGAGAGCCCTTGAACTGCAACAGGAATCGCGGACATTGAGGTCGCGAGTTTGTTTTTCATTGTCTGTTCTTCTCCATTCGACAAATTTTCTTTTATCCCCTCAATGCCCCGGTCATCCGACCGCGGTAACTTGACGCCTGTTCCGATGCGGAATAAGGGTCTCGCAACGCCCTCATCCGTCCTCAAAAGGCCATCTTCCATGGCTCAGGAGGCGGAGCGCTTCGCGAAACGTTTACTGGGTTGCGATGATTTCAATCTTTTCCCTACCGACGCACGCAAACTATACGGGCCTTTCAACATCAACAACAAGCTGAGTCTCTGGCCTGCGGTATCCCGCCGATCCCACGCCCCACGTGGGGTCCTGCCACAACCCCAGGAATTTATGAGTGGCTTCAATTGCCTGTGCGGTCAGCTCGGAAGTATTGCAGAGAACAGGTCAACCTATGGCGGCGTCATAATTGGCGATGTCGGCTATCACTGACCCGCGCGTAATTCAATCTAAAAATCAGGGAGAGGCGACGAATCGGCTTTTTCGGGGGCCGGTTTCGGATATAAACCAGCCATCGCCATCCCCCGTTTTTAGCGGTTTACGTTAGCCCGCACCCGCGCCGATGGCGCATCGGTATTTGGGTACCCGTTGCAGAGAAAATAGACGGAAAAACAGAGGCCGTAGGGCCCGGAAAGAAGGTTCTTCCCAAAGATTCCGGGCCGAGGGTGCCCCCTCTAACGCCACGGTTTATTCGTGCGCGATGGTCTTATCCGTGAACAGATAATCCTTCAATTCTTTGTCGAAGGTCGGGTCTTTGCGCCGGATCCATTCCAGCACCATGGCCGCATGCTCTTTTTCCTCATCCCGGTTATGGGCGAGAATGGCCTTCAAGGCTGGGTCCTTGCAGGCGTCGACCCGTTGGTTGTACCAGTCCACCGCTTCCAGTTCCTCCATCAGGGAGGTAATGGCCCGGTGCATATCCCGGGTATCGTCGGTGAGTTCTTCAATGGGTTCGTGGTAGCCTTCGTTGGCCATGCGACGGATCTCCTTCGCCTATCTTGCGTGTTTCTCCAGCGATTATGTAGGGAATTATGGGGCGAATGCCAACCCGCCGATCCGATAATCATCGGTGATTTTTCGTCTCCGGGGGGCGGTCGCCTTGCGCCTGTGTTGCGCAAAGGGCAGCTAATGAGGTAGCTTCTACACGTGACCATCGCGCGGATGCTGGCGCTTCCGCTCGGCCCACCACAGTCTCAACGACGACGTAAGGAGCCGTTTACGATGAAGAAACTCGTTGCCATAGTAGCCGTTCTGGGCATGTGTGCCAGCTTTGCCGCCGCTGCCCTCGCTGCGGAGGGCAGCACGCCCGTGCCGCCGCAAGGCGCCGCACCGGATCAAAGCAAACCCCACAGCACTGGCGGGTGGGAATGCGACCGATATAAAACAACCAGTTAAGGCTAGGCCGGGCGGTACAGGGGTAAAACACCGAAGCTCATGTGTGAACTGCTCGGCATGTCCGCGAACGTGCCCACCGATATCTGTTTCAGTTTTCGGGGGCTGATGCTGCGCGGCGGTAAAACCGGCCCCCATCGGGATGGCTGGGGCGTGGCCTTTTACGAAGGCAAGGCCTGCCGCATGTTCCACGATCCCAACCCCAGCGCCGATTCCCCCATCGCGCAGTTGGTCAGCGACTATCCCATCAAAAGCGAGATCGTGGTCAGCCATATCCGGCAGGCCACCCATGGGCGGGTGAACCTGGAAAACACCCATCCGTTTCGGCGCGAGCTATGGGGCCGGGAATGGACCTTCGCCCATAACGGCAAGCTGAAGGGCATTAAGAAACGGCCCCTGGAATATTACCGGCCCGTCGGCACCACCGACAGCGAACATGCCTTTTGCTGGATTCTGGATCAGCTCCGCGCCCGCTACCCGAAGCCGCCGTCGCGGCCCCAGGCCCAATGGCGCTACCTGAAAACCCTGGTGCATAGCGTCAGCGCGCAGGGGGTGTTCAACCTGCTGCTCAGCGATTCCCGAGTGCTCTACACCCATTGCAGTACGAAACTGGTCTGGATCACCCGCCGCGCGCCCTTCGGCAAGGCCCGCCTGATCGATGATGACATCAGCATCGATTTTCAGCAGGAAACGACCCCCAACGATGTGGTCACCGTCATCGCCACCGAGCCGCTGACCAATAACGAAGCTTGGCACCATATGACCCAAGGCGATTTCACGGTCTTCCAGGGCGGGGATGCCCTGGCGATGTAGGACAAGACCTGGACCGCCGCATCCCAAAAATATGAACTTCACCCCAAAAACATGAAGAGGGCGAAAAAGGCGGGGAACACGGCGCCGAGGATGAAGCAGACCACGGCACCCTGACGGGCCTGACCCTCCAGCCGCTTGAACAGAAAGGGCCCGGCGATCAGATTGCCCAGCGCCACCACGCCCGCGCCCAAGAGCAGGATCATCAACACCCCCAGGCCATCCCAGCCACTCAGTACGCCGGAGATGGACACCAGAAACGGCGTATAGGGGAGCAGGCAGGTGACCGCGTAGAGGGCGAGCAGTTTCTTGGGGCTCATGGCGGCGAGGGTTCCTTCAGCAAATCATGAAATACTATTTCTTGCCGTCAAAACGGCGGGCAAACTGGTGGCGGTGCCCATTGCCGCACACTGCGACGTAATCCTCGTTTTCATAGGCGTAGTCTTCGAGGGCGGAGCGCACCAAATTCTCCCGCTCCACCCGCACTTTGCCGCCGCAGTCCGGGCAGGCTTTGGGGGGCACCGGGGCGCCGCAGTGGGGGCAGGTATCGCCCACTTTTTGGGCCGCATCCATCTCGGCGGCGGCGGGGGCGGGTTCCGTATCCCACCAGGTGAATTCCTTGCGTTTTTCCCATTCATGGCCGCAGGCGCAGAAATACCGCCGTTGGAAAAACTCATTGGAATAATCGGTGGCCCCGGCGGGCATGGCGGGGCGGAGGAGGCCCGCGCATTTCTTTAAATCCCGGACCACGCTGAGAAGTTCATTGCCCAAATCCGCCGGGCCGTAGCCACAGAGGGCCAGGCCATAGGCGTTGAGATACCAGATGGTGCCTTCCTTGCCGCCCTTGAAGCGGCTCCACAGGTCTTCACCCAGGGCCTCGCAATCGCGCAGCATGGCGCGGGCATTATGCAGCTTGTCGGCGGCGCTGACCAACCGGGCGGCGGCGGATTTCTGGCCCACCTTGGCCAGGTCCTTCTCTTTGCGCTCCCGCCAGGGCGGTTTGGGGGTCTCGAACGTATCGGAACATTCGGCGACGATATCCGCCACCGTATCGCCAAAGGTTGCGCGGATGTGGTCCAATTGGGCGAGGCCGCCCTGGTCTTCTGCCGCATCATGCAGCAAGGCAGCGATGGCTTCGGTTTCGGTGCCGCCATGCTCCAATACCGTCGCGGTCACCGCCAAAAGGTGGGAGACGTAGGGAATCTCCGTGCCCTTGCGCAGTTGGGTCCGGTGCAGGGCGGCGGCATAGCTAAGCGCCGCATCGAATCGGTCGGAAAGGCGGGGTGTTTCAGTTTTCTCGTTCATGGTCCTCCCTTTCGCTGCCACCGTGAACATGCGCCCGCGTTCCGCATTGGGGGCGGTCGCGCGTTTTCCGAACCGCAGGATAGACCACGATAGCGGATGAACGGCTGGCTCTGTAATGAGAAAAATAAGGGAAATTCAGGAAAGAATGGCTCCGGAGGAGGGATTCGTTTTTGCTCCCTGGTTGTCCTTTTGGTTTATGGTAAGTTGTTGAAAAATAACACATTAAAATATTTACCTTGACTTGCGGTGGTTAGGTCTGGCCTGATTTGGGTAACAAATTGGGTAA